>NZ_JBJGYR010000020.1:0-96937 GCF_054050095.1 Geodermatophilus sp. SYSU D01105 | reverse complement strand
GACCTGCGCGCGCAGGTCCGCAACGGCCGGCCGCTGAGCGCCGAGCTGCTGCGCGAGGTCACCGACCGGATGATGTCCGCCGTCCGGGACCAGCTGGCCGAGCTGCGCGGTGAGCCGGCGCCGGCGACGTTCGCGCCGCGCCCGCAGCGCAGCCGGCCCGGCCAGCTGCCGGGGAGCGCCGCATGACGCGAGCGGCGGTCCTCGGGGCCGGTTCCTGGGGGACGACCTTCGGCAAGGTGCTCGCCGACGCCGGCTGCGCGGTCACCCTCCACGCGCGGCGGCCGGAGCTGGCCCAGGTCATCACCGAGACCCGGGAGAACCCCGACTACCTGCCCGGCATCCGGCTGCCGGAGCGGCTGCAGGCCACCGCCGACCCCGAGGAGGCGCTGCGGGACGCGGAGATCGTCGTCCTCGCCGTCCCCTCCCAGTCGCTGCGGGACAACCTCGTCGAGTGGGCGCCGCTGCTGCCCGACGACGCCGTCCTGCTGTCGCTGATGAAGGGCATCGAGCTGGGCAGCACCAAGCGGATGAGCCAGGTGATCTGCGAGGTCACCGGCGCCGGTGCCGACCGCGTGGCGGCGCTGTCGGGCCCGAACCTGGCGCGGGAGATCGCCGAGGAGCAGCCGGCCGCGACCGTCATCGCCTGCACCGACCACGAGCGTGCCGCGCAGGTCCAGGCCGCCTGCCACACGCCCTACCTGCGGCCCTACACCAACCGCGACCTGGTCGGCTGCGAGATCGGCGGGGCGGTGAAGAACGTGATCGCGCTGGCCTGCGGCATCACCGAGGGGATGGGTTTCGGGGACAACACCCGCGCCTCCCTGATCACCCGCGGGCTGGCCGAGACCGCCCGGCTGGGCACCGCCCTCGGCGCTGAGCTGACCACGTTCGCCGGTCTGGCGGGCCTGGGCGACCTGGTGGCCACGTGCAGCTCGCCGCTGTCGCGCAACCGCACCTTCGGGGAGAAGCTGGGACGGGGGATGACGCTGGAGGAGGTCCAGCAGACCACCCGCCAGGTCGCCGAGGGCGTCAAGAGCTGCCGCCCCGTGCTCGACCTGGCCCGCGCGCACGGGGTCGACATGCCGCTCACCGAGGCCGTCGTGCGCGTCTGCCACGAGGACGTGCCGGCGGCCCAGATGGTGAAGGAGATCATGTCCCGAGAGGCCAAGCCGGAGTGAGCGACGGCACCCCGAGCGGAGCCGGCGTGAGCCGGCCGAACGAGGGCCGAGCCGGGGGGAGCGGGTCACCCGAGGGCCCGGCCGGGGGAGCGGGCTCCGCCTGGGGGGACGGCACCCGGTCGGTCCGGGCCGGCGAGCCGGACGCCGTCCCCGGGGCGCCGCTGCGTCCCTCGCCGGTCTTCGCCGCCCCGTACCACCTGGGGGACGCACCGCCCCGGGCCGGCGGCGCGGACGCCTACGCGCGCACCGAGCACCCGACGCTGCGGGTCTTCGAGGCCGCCGTCGGCGAGCTGGACGGCGGCCGCTGCCTGTCCTTCGCGACCGGTATGGCCGCGATCAGCGCCGCGGTGCTGGCCTGCGCGCGGGCGGGGGACCGCGTGGTCCTCCCCTCGGACGGCTACTACACGACCCGGCTGCTCGCCCGCGAGGAGCTCGCGCGCTTCGGCGTCCGCGTGGAGTACGTCCCGACGCCGGAGATCGAGGCGGTCGCCGCCCGCGGGGACCTCGAGGGCGCCGCGCTGGTCCTGCTGGAGACGCCGAGCAACCCGCAGCTGGACGTCTGCGACATCGCCGCGGTCGCGCGGGCCACCCGCGCCGCCGGGGCCGTCCTGGCCGTCGACAACACCACCGCCACGCCGCTCGGGCAGCGGCCGCTGGAGCTGGGCGCCGACCTCACCGTCGGCAGCGACACCAAGGCGCTCACCGGTCACAGCGACCTGCTGCTCGGCCACGTCAGCACCGCCGACGACGAGCTGTGGGCCCGGCTCAAGGCCTTCCGCGACCACACCGGGGGCACCCCAGGGCCGTTCGAGGCGTGGCTCGGCCACCGCTCGATGAGCACGCTGGACCTGCGGCTGGCCCGGCAGGCCGCCACCGCGGCGGCCGTGGCCGACCTGCTGGCCGCCCACCCGGCGGTGACCGGCCTGCGCTGGCCGTGGCGCCCCGGCGACCCGTCGTACGAACTGGCCGCCCGCCAGATGCTGCGCCCGGGCGGCGTGCTGTCCGCCCAGCTGGCCGACGAGGCCGCGGTGCGCCAGGTGCTGGCCGCCAGCCGGCTGTGGACGGCGGCGACCAGCTTCGGCGGGGTGCACAGCACGGTCGACCGGCGGGCGCAGTGGGGCGGGGACGCGGTCCCGGTGGGCTTCGTCCGCTTCTCCTGCGGCATCGAGGACACCGCCGACCTCGTCGCCGACCTCGCCGCCGCGCTCGACCTCCTGTGAGCCGCACGACGCTGGAGCGGGTGCTCGGCGCGGGCCCGGTGCTGCGCCGGGGCCGCGACACCGACTACCACGCGCTCGCCTGGCACCCCGGGGAGCCGCACCGCACCCGCCGGGAACTGGTCGGCTCCACCTGGGAGCCGCCGCGCACCGGGGTCCGTTCCCTGGCCTGCCTGGCGCACGTCACCGACGTGCAGCTGGCCGACGTCTGCTCCCCGGCCCGCTTCGAGTTCTTCAACGGGCACTTCGCCGACCCGCGGATGCGCGCCCTGGTGCCGATGCACCGGCCGCAGGAGGCGATCACCGCGCACGCGATCGACGCGCTGGTCCGGACGCTCAACGGGCTCCCCGGCGGCCCGCGCACCGGGCACCCGCTGCAGGTGGTGGTCACCACCGGGGACGCGATCGACAACGCCCAGTGGAACGAGCTCGAGCTCTTCCTCGCCGTCCTCCGCGGCGGGCGGGTGTCCCCGGGGGCCGGCCTGTCCGCCTACGACGGCGTGCAGGCCGCCGGCTGGCCGCACGACCTCTTCTGGCGCCCCGAGGGCGACGACCCCGAGCCGGACATCTACCGCGCCCGGCACGGCTTCCCCGACCGTCCGGGGCTGCTGGAGGCGGCGTTCGCCTCGTTCACCGCGGAGGGGCTGCGCCTGCCGTGGCTGGGCTGCCACGGCAACCACGAGGCGCTGATCGCCGGGGTCGGCGTCCCGACCCCGGCCCTGGGCGGCCTCCTGCTCGCCGACCGCAAGCCGGTGGAGCTGGCACCGGACGTGCCGCTGGACGACGCGCTGCGGCTGTTCACCCACTCCTCCGAGGTCTTCACGACGGCCGGCGCGCGCACGATCACCCCCCTGGCCGGGCGGCGGTTCATCGACCGCCGGGAGTTCGTCGCGGCCCACCTCGCCGACGGGGGCGAGCCGGCCGGCCACGGGTTCACCGAGGCCAACCTGCGCGACGGCACCGCCTACTACGCGTGGGACGGGCTGCCCGGCGTCCGGGTGGTGTGCCTGGACACGACCCGCACCACCGGGGGTGGCGACGGCTCGCTGGACCCCGCCCAGAGCCGGTGGCTGGCCGAGCGGCTGCGCGAGGTGTCCTCGGTGGTGGTCGAGCCCGACGGCACCCGGGTGGCCACCGGCAACGCCGACCGGCTGGTCGTCGTCATCTCCCACCACGGGTCCTCCACGCTGCACCGGGACGACCCCTGGCACCCGCGGCCGGCCGCGGAGGCCGGCGTCCTGGGCGGCCCGGAGCTGGTCGCGCTGCTGCACCGCTTCCCCAACGTGGTGCTGTGGCTCAACGGGCACACCCACGTGAGCGAGGTGCGCCCGTGGGCGCACCCGGAGGAGGCCGGCCGGGGCTTCTGGGAGGTCACCACCTGCGCGGTCGTCGACTGGCCCGGGCAGGCGCGGCTGGTGGAGTTCCTCGACAACGGCGACGGCACGCTGTCGCTGGTCTGCACGATGGTCGACCACGACAGCCCGGCGCGGCCGCCCTCCCCGCTGGACCCGGCTGCGCGTGAGCCCGCGGGGCTGGCGTCGCTGCACCGGGAGCTGTCGGCCAACGTGCCGTGGGCCGGGCTCGACGCCGGGCTGGCGGGGGGGCCGGAGGACCGCAACGTCGAGCTGGTGCTGCGCTCGCCGCTCAGACGCTGACGGTCAGCCGGCGGCGGCCAGGCGCGCGGTGCGGTCCTCCCGCCGGCGCCGGTGCGCCGCCCGCGCGGTGAGCCAGCCGCTGATGCCCACGTAGTACACGAGGTAGGCCAGCGACAGCGCGACGACCACCGGGTGCGGGTCGGGCACCTGGAGCAGCAGCAGGGCGTAGGTGCCCAGCCAGACGGCGGTCAGCGCCAGGCTCAGCCCCTGCAGGACCTGCGTCCGCGACGGGTACAGGTAGCGCACCGGGACGAACACCAGCACGGAGCAGACCACCAGCACGGCGGCGATCGTCGCGGGGCCGAGGTCCAGGACGACGGCGTAGAAGGCCACCACGTTCCAGTAGCTGGGGAACCCGAGGAAGGTGTGGTCGTCGGTCTTCGCGTCGACCCGGCAGAACTGGTAGCTCGAGGCCAGCAGCGGCAGCGCGGCGACGACCCACCCGAGCGCGCCGGCGGGCAGCGAGCCGGTGGTCCACAGCAGGACCACCGGCGCGAAGGCGTAGGTCAGGTAGTCGACGATGTCGTCCAGCCGGGCGCCGTCGAACCAGGGGATGGTCTCCTTGACCCGCATCCGCCGGGCCAGCATCCCGTCGGTGCCGTCGACGACCAGCGCCGCGAGGCCCAGCCACAGGGCGGTGACCGCGTTGCCGTCGAAGGCCGCGAGCACGATCAGCAGCGCGAGCACCGTGCCGCTGGCGGTGTAGAGGTGGACGGCGGCACCGGCCAGCCGCAGCCCACGCGGGTGGACCGCCCGGAGGCCCTCGCCACCGGCGGTCGTCCCCGGGAGGCCCTCGCCGGTCCGGGCGGCCACGTTGTCGCGCATCGCGTCGAGGTTCCCACACCGCCGGGACCGCGGCGCTGCCGCACGCGGCCCGCCCGTCGCCGGGGGAGCGGCCGGCGGCTCCACTAGTGTCGGCCGCGATGAGCGGACAGGCAGGCAAGCTGCGCATCGCCGTCGTCTTCGGCGGCCGCAGCGCGGAACACTCGATCTCCTGCGTCTCCGCCGGGGCCGTCCTCGCGGCGCTGGACCCCGACCGGTACGACGTGGTCCCCGTCGGCATCACCCGCGAGGGCGGGTGGGTGCTGCCCGACCCCGAGCTGCGGCTCGCCATCGTCGACGGCGAGCTGCCCGAGGTCACCGGCGGGACGGCGGTGACCCTGGTGGGCGACCCCGCCCGCCGGGGGCTGGTCCGCCTGGACGGCAGCGGCTCGCGCATCGAGCTCGACGTCGTCTTCCCCGTGCTGCACGGCGCCTACGGCGAGGACGGCACGATCCAGGGCCTGCTGGAGATGAGCGGCCTGCCCTACGTGGGGTCGGGGGTCTTCGCCAGCGCGGCGTCGATGGACAAGGAGTTCACCAAGAAGCTGCTGGCGGCGGCCGGGCTGGCGCAGGGCGACCACGTGGTGCTCCGCGACGCGGCCGGGGCCCTGGCGGCCGACCCGGACGTGCTCGACCCCGCCGCCCGGGAGCGGCTGGGCCTGCCGGTCTTCGTCAAGCCCTCCCGCGCCGGGTCCAGCATCGGGATCAGCAAGGTCACCGACTGGGCGCAGTTCCCCGCGGCCGTCGCCACCGCGGCCGCGGTCGACGCGAAGGTCGTCGTCGAGGCCGCCGTCCCGGGCCGGGAGATCGAGTGCGGCGTGCTGGCCGGGCCCGACGGCGGGCTGCCCGAGGCCAGCCTGCCCGCCGAGATCCGGCTGCGGCCGGGCACCGACTGGTACGACTTCAGCGCCAAGTACCTCGAGGACGCCGCCGAGTTCGACGTCCCGGCGCAGCTCACCCCCGAGCAGACGCGGGCGGTCCAGGAGGCCGCGTGCCGCGCCTACCTGGCGCTGGACTGCTCGGGCCTGGCCCGCGTCGACTTCTTCCTCGGCACCGGCCCGGACGGCGCCGACCGGCTCGTCGTCAACGAGGTGAACACCCTGCCGGGGTTCACCCCGATCTCGATGTACCCCCGGATGTGGGCCGCGACCGGCGTGGGCTTCGCCGAGCTCGTCGACCGGCTCGTCACGGCCGCGCTGGCCACGGCCCGCCCGGCGGTCACCCCCGCCGTGGACGGCGGCGCGGGGAGGTGACCCCGCCGGTGCCGGCCCGGTGGGGCGGGACGGCGCTGCTGTCCGCCCGGCTGGTCCGGGCGGCCCCGCTGCTGGCGGTGCTGGCGTCGGCTCTCTGCGGGTGTGCCACCGAGGTCGAGGGCGTCGCGACCGCGGTGCCGGCCGGGCCGACGCCGTCGGATCCGGAGGAGCTGGAGGAGCTGGTGGTCACCACCGTGCCCTCCGGCCTGCCACGCGTGCCCGACACCGACCTCTCCCCGCCCGCGGGCGAGAAGTCCGCCGAGGACGTCGCCGCCTACGGCGAGGACCCCGACCGGGAGCGCCAGGTGCTGGAGGACTACGGCTACCGCTTCGGCTGGGAGCGGGTCTGGAGCGCCGGTACCGGACCGGTGACCAGCGTCTTCGTCAACCAGTTCGCGACCCGCTCGGGCGCCGGCGACTACGCGCGCGACCTCGCCGAGAACGAGGCGGAGCTCTACGACGGCGTGCTGCGGGAGGACCCGCCGCACCTGCCCGGCGGCTGCCGGCTGCTCACCGTGGAGGACGCCGAGCCGGCCGCCGGGCTGTCCGGGCCGGCGGCGTTCGCCTGGTGCGGGCACGGTGTGTACAGCGTCGGCGTGACCGCGGTCGCCGACTCGGTCACCGCGGCCTCCCAGGAGGTCCACGCCGTGTTGGAGGCGCAGCTGGAGCGGCTGCCGCCGTCCTGACCGGTCAGGGCTGCTGGGCCGGGAGGGCGTCGTTGATGACCGGCCCGAGGGCGGTGACCGGGGCGCTGTCGGTCTCGGCCGAGACGGTGACCTGCACGTGGACGGCCCGGTCCACGGTGGTCCAGACGACGACGTCGGGGTCGCCGGTGTCGACGAACCAGTTCACGCCGTTGATCTGGATCAGAGGGGAGGTCGCCTCCAACCCCGCCGGACGGTCGACGCCGCACACCAGCACGATCGCGGGGTCGCCCCACGCGTAGGCGAACGGGCTGTCGGACTGCACCGGGCGGGAGGGCTCCCCGGTCAGCTCCAGCGGCAGGGCGGACATCAGCCCGGGGCAGGACGCGTCGGCCTCCGGGGTCACCGGCGGCACCTCCACCGGCAGCGGCGGCAGGTCCACGCGGCCGGGCGAGGGGGCGCCCTCGACCTCGGCGACCCCGGACCCGCCGCCGTCGTCCCCGCTGCCGCCGTCGTCGCCGAGGACCCGGGTCAGCACCAGCAGGACGACGACCAGCGGGACGGCGACCGCCGTCACGACCAGGGAGATCCGCCGCAGCGGGTCGTCGGGACGAGCCGGCCGCTGCTCGGGGGCCGGCGCGTCGTCCGGGGGCTTCTCGGTCAGCGCGGTCAGATGTTGACGACGGGGCAGGTGAGCGTGCGGGTGATGCCGTCGACCGACTGCACGCGGGCGACCACGAGGCGGCCGAGCTCGTCGACGGTCTCGGCCTCGGCCCGCACGATGACGTCGTAGGGACCGGTCACGTCCTCGGCCTTGGTCACGCCCGAGATCTGGCTGATCGTCGACGCGACCTGGGCGGCCTTGCCGACTTCGGTCTGGATGAGGATGTAGGCGTGGACCACGGGAGACCTTTCCTCGGGCAGCGCTGCCGATGCGGCGTCCGCACCGGCGGGCGGACAGTTCGGCAACCTACCTCAGCCGGGGAGGGGGACCGGTGACTCGTCCCCGTCCCCTGGTGCCCCGGGACGACCCGGCCGACAGCGTGCGGGTCGTCGGCGAGTTCGGGGTGATCGCGCGCGTGCTGTCCCGGTCGGGCGCGGCGCGGGTCGCCGAGGTCGGCCCGGGTGACGACGCGGCGGTGCTGCGCGTCCCCGACGGCCGGGTGGTGGCGACCACCGACGTCCTGGTGGAGGGCCGGCACTTCCGGCGCGACTGGTCGTCGGCGGAGGACGTCGGGCACAAGGCGGCGGCGGCCAACCTGGCCGACGTCGCCGCGATGGGCGGCGTCACGACCGCACTCCTGGTGGGGCTGGCCTGCCCGCCGGACACCTCGACCGCCTGGCTGGAGGGCGTCGCGACGGGGCTGGCCGAGGAGTGCGCGCCGCTGGGTGCGGCCGTCGTCGGCGGGGACACGGTCTCCGCGGCGCCGGACAGCTCCGGCGTCGTCCTCTCGGTGACCGCCCTCGGCGACCTCGGCGGCCGGGCCCCGGTGCTGCGCTCCGGCGCCCGGCCGGGCGACGTGCTCGCCCTGGCCGGCCGGCTGGGCTGGTCGGCCTGCGGGCTGGCGGTGCTGCGGCGGGGGTTCACCAGCCCCGCGGCGGCGGTGGCCGCGCACCGGCGGCCGGCACCGCCCTACGCCGCCGGCCCCGCCGCGGCAGACGCCGGCGCGACGGCGATGTGCGACGTCAGCGACGGACTGCTGGCCGACGCCGGGCACCTGGCCGACGACAGCGGCGTGGTGGTGGACGTCGACCGCGCCGCGCTGGTGCGGGCCACCCTCGAGCCCCCCGGGCCGATGCAGCAGGTCGCGGCGGCGCTGGGCGGGGACCCGCTGGCGTGGGTCCTCACCGGCGGTGAGGACCACGCGTTCCTGGCCACCTTCCCGAGGCGGAGGACGCTGCCAGCCGGCTGGACGGCGATCGGCACGGTCCGGGCGGCGGGGGCATCCCCGGGCGTGCGGGTGGACGGCGTGCCGGCAACCGAGGTGGCCGAGGCCGTCGGCGCGGGAGGGACCGGGCATGTCCACTTCCGGTGAGGCGGCCGTGCTGCGCGCGGTGCCCTACGACGACCCGGTCGCGCGCCGGCTGGTCGCCCGGGTCCAGCAGGAGTACGTCACCCGCTACGGCGGGCCGGACGGGGCCGTCGTCGACCCCGCGGAGTTCGCGCCGCCGGCCGGGCTGTTCCTCGTCGCCGAGGTGGACGGCGTCCCCGCGGGGTGCGGTGCGTGGCGGGTGCACGACGAGGGTGTGGTCGAGGTCAAGCGGGTGTACGTCGAGCCGGCGTTCCGCCGCCGAGGGCTCGCGCAGCTGCTCATGGCGGAGCTGGAGCGCACCGCGGCCGCGGCGGGGCACCGGGCGGTGGTGCTCAACTCCGGCAACCGGCAGCCCGAGGCGCTGGCCCTCTACGCCGCCCTGGGGTACACACCGGTCGCCGGCTACGGCGTCTACGCGGACGCGCCCGGGGCGGTGTTCCTGGGCAAGGAGCTGCCGCCACCGGGTGGGGAGGAGCGGGCGTGGGCATCGTGACGATCTCGGCCGCGTACGGGGCCGCCGGTGCGGAGGTGGGCACCGCGGTCGCCGAGCGGCTCGGGCTGACCTTCCACGACCGGGCGATCCCGGCGCAGGTGGCCGGCCGGCTCGGCGTCCCGCTGAGCGAGGCGGAGGCCAACGACGAGAAGGTCGCCCGTGGGCTGTGGCGCCTGGTGGCCTCCCTCGGCACCATGCCCGACCCGGTCGGCGGCGTGGTGCCGGTCACCCAGCTGCCGGACGAGCGCGCCTTCCGGCAGCAGACCGAGCGCGTCCTGGGCGAGATCGCCGACGGGCCCGGCGGCGTGGTCCTCGGCCGGGCGGCGGCGCTGGTCCTCGGCGACCGCGCCGACGCCCTGCACGTCCGGCTCGACGGCCCGCCCGAGCGCCGGCTGGCGTCCGCGGTGGCGCGCAGCGGTCGACCGCGCGAGGAGGTTCGGCGGGAGATGGCGGCCAACGACGCCGCGCGGGAGGCCTACGTGCGGCACTTCTACCGGTGCGACCCGGCCTCGCCGGCGCTCTACCACCTGGTCGTCGACAGCACAGCGCTGCCGCTGGACGCGGTCGTCGACCTGGTGGTCACCGCCGCCCGGGCGCGCGGGATCTGACGAGCGCCCGGTCCGACGCCAGGGACGGCTCGTGGCCGCGGGTGGACCGGTCGCGGGGGCCGGAGGCTCCCCGACCGGGACACGGGTGGCGGCTCAGCGTCGGTCGGGGACGGCTCCTGGCCGCGGTGCCGTCCGGGAGGACGGCGGTGGAAACAGCCGAGGACCCCGGGGGGCGTCGCCCTCCGGGGTCCTCGCCCGGCCGGTGCCGGGGTGTTCGGTGCGGTCGTCGCGGTGTCAGGCGCGGACGACCTTGCCGGCGCGGATGCACGAGGTGCACGCGTTGATCCGGCGACGGTTGCCGGGGGCGACCAGCGCCCGCACGGACTGGATGTTCGGGTTCCAACGGCGCGGCGTGCGGCGGTGCGAGTGAGACACCGACATACCGAAACCGGGCCCCTTGCCACAGACATCGCACACGGCAGCCACGGTGGATCACTCCCAGAGAATCGTTCAGACGAGCGGTGCGCGACACGCGCCCGCACAAGACCGTCGACCAGTCTAACCGCTTCCCGCCGACGCCGTCGCCGCGCCCGTCGGGAACCGCTGTCGCGGCCCCGCCCGGACGGGTCGTCGCCCGGGCCGTGTCGGCCCGCCTGGGTACCCTCCGCCTCGTGCTGCGGGCGCTCGACGACGCCGCGGTCGGTCAGTGGTGCCGGGCCGCGGTCGCCGGCCTGTCCGCGTCCCGCGGGCGGCTCGACGACCTCAACGTCTTCCCCGTGCCCGACGGGGACACCGGCACCAACCTCCTGCTGACCGCCCAGGCGGCCCTCGCCGAGCTCGAGGAGCGGGGGAGCGCCGAGCCGGCGTGGGCCCCGCTGGCCCGCGGCGCGGTGCTCGGCGCCCGCGGCAACTCCGGCACGATCCTCGCCCAGCTCCTCCGCGGGCTGGCCGACCAGCTCACCGACGCCGGCCCCGCCGACGGCCCGACGTTCGCCGCCGCGCTGCAGAAGGCCGCCGACGCCGCCTACGCCGCGGTCGCCGACCCGGAGGAGGGCACCTTCCTCACCGTGGCCCGCGCCGGCGGGGAGGCCGCGGTGGCAGCGGTCGCCGAGGGCCGCGGCGAGCTCGCCGACGTCGTCCGTGCGGCGGCCGACGGTGCCCGCGCCGCCCTGGAGGCCACGCCCGGGCAGCTGGCCGCGCTGCGCGAGGCGGGCGTCGTCGACGCCGGCGGCGCCGGGCTCTGCCTGGTGCTCGACGCGCTGGTCGCCACGGTCACCGGGGTGGAGCCGGCCCGCGCCCCGCTGGTCGTGGCCGCCCGCGACCACGACCACGGCGGCGACCGGCCGCACCAGCCGCCGGCCGGCCCGGGCAGCGAGGTGCAGTACCTGCTGGCCGACAGCGACGAGGCGACCGTGACCCGGCTGCAGGACCGGCTCGCCGCGCTCGGCGACAGCCTGGTGGTGGTGGGCGTGGACACCCCGTCGGGCCGGGAGTGGAACGTGCACGTCCACACCACCGACGTCGGCGCCGCGATCGAGGCCGGGATCGAGGCCGGCCGCCCCTACCGGATCTCGGTCACCCCGCTGGCGCCGGTGCGCCCCCCGGCTCCGGTGCCGGGAGCGCGGGCGGTCGTCGCGATCGTGTCCGGCGAGGGGCTGGCCGGGTTGTTCGCCGGGGAGGGCGTCCGGGTGGTCCCGTGTGGTCCGGACGGCGTCACCGAGGACGACGTGCTCGCCGCGATCGTCGACTCGGCCGCCGCCACGGTCGTCGTGCTGCCCAACGACGCGGCCCTGACCGCGCCGGCCGCCCGCGCCGCCGAGCGCGCCCGCGAGGCCGACCGCGACGTGGCCGTCGTCCCGACGCGCTCGCCGCTGCAGGGGCTGGCCGCGATCGCCGTCGCCGACCCCGCACGCCGCTTCTCCGACGACGTCATCACGATGGCCGAGGCCGCCGCCGCGACCCGCTGGGCCGAGGTCACCCTGGCCGAGCAGGAGGCCCTGACCAGCGCCGGACCCTGCCGGCGCGGCGACGTCCTCGGCTCCGCGGAGGGCGACGTGGTGCTCATCGGGGAGGACCTCGTCAGGGTCTCCTGCGAGCTGCTGGACCGCATGCTCTCGGCCGGCGGGGAGCTGGTGACCCTCGTCGTCGGCCCCGACCCGGCGCTCGGCGCGGCCGTCTGCGCCCACGTCGCCGCGACCCACCCGCTGGTCGAGGTGACCCGTTACGACGTCGGGCCCGGCGTGGTCCCGCTCCAGGTGGGGGTGGAGTGATGGCGGTCGAGATGACGACCCGGCTCGACCGGGTGCTCGGCGCGAAGACGGCGAAGGCGATGGGGGAGTCGCTGGGGCTGCACACCGTCCGTGACCTGCTGCGGCACTACCCGCGCCGCTACGCCCGCCGCGGGGAGATGACCAAGCTGGAGGACCTCCAGGTCGGCGACCGCGTGACCGTCCTCGCCCAGGTGCGCAAGGTCACCACGCGGAAGATGCGCAACCGTCCCGGCAGCCTCACCGAGGTCACCGTCGGCGACGGTGCGGGCTCCATGCAGCTGGTGTTCTTCAACCGCAGGCACGCCAACCTGCGGGAGGGCGCCTGGGGGCTGTTCGCCGGCACGGTCGGCGAGTACCGCAACGCCAAGCAGTTCGCCCACCCCGACTGCCACCTCATGACCGGTGACGACGACGAGGACTGGGCGCGCGCGCTCATCCCGATCTACCCGGCCACCAAGGACGTCTCCAGCTGGGTGATCCAGCGCTCGGTGAAGCTGCTGCTCGACGCCGGGGGCGGTTTCGGGTTCGTCGACGACCCGCTGCCCGAGGAGATCCGCGCCCGGCACGCCCTGCCGAGCCTGCCCGCGGCGCTGCTGGACATCCACCGGCCGACCTCGGCCGAGGACGTCGAGCACGCCGAGCACCGGCTCAAGTGGGACGAGGCGCTCACCCTCCAGCTGACCCTCGCCGCCCGGCGCCGGGCCGCCGCGCTCGAGCCCGGCGTGGCCCGCCCGCGCCGCCCCGGCGGCCTGCTCGACGCCGTCGACGCCGCGCTGCCGTTCGCGCTCACCGAGGGGCAGCGCGAGGTGGGGGAGGAGCTGGCGGCGGAGCTGTCCCGGGAGCAGCCGATGCACCGGCTGCTGCAGGGCGAGGTGGGGTCGGGCAAGACCGTCGTCGCGCTGCGGGCGATGGCCCAGGTCGTCGACTCCGGGGGCCAGGCCGCCCTCCTGGCGCCCACCGAGGTGCTGGCCGCGCAGCACGCCCGGGGCATCCGCGCGCTGCTGGGTCCCCTCGGCCGCGCCGGTGAGCTCGACGGCGACCCGGCCGGGACCCGGGTCACCCTGCTCACCGGCTCGCTCAAGGCCGCTGCCCGGCGCGAGGCGCTCGCCGAGGTCGCCGAGGGCCGGGCCGGCATCGTCGTCGGCACCCACGCGCTGCTGCAGGAGACCGTGGAGTTCGCCGACCTCGGCCTGGTCGTCGTCGACGAGCAGCACCGCTTCGGCGTCGAGCAGCGCGACGCGCTGCGGGCCAAGGGCAACCGGCCGCCGCACGTGCTGGTCATGACCGCCACGCCCATCCCGCGCACCGTCGCGATGACCGTCTACGGCGACCTGGAGACCTCCACGCTGCGCCAGCTGCCCAGCGGCCGGGGCGGCGTGCGCAGCTCCGTGGTCCCGGTGCGGGAGAAGCCGGCCTGGCTGGACCGGGCCTGGGAGCGGCTGCGCGAGGAGGTGGCCGCCGGGCGGCAGGCCTACGTCGTCTGCCCGCGGATCGGCGAGGACGCCGGTGCGGACGAGGAGCCCGACGACGCCGACGGCGCGCCGGCCGAGGAGGCGACGTCGGACCGCCGTCCGCCGCTGGCGGTGCTCGACGTCGCCGAGGCGCTGCGCGAGGGACCGCTGGCCGGGCTGCGGCTGGAGGTGCTGCACGGCCGGCTCACGCCCGAGGAGAAGGAGGCCCGGATGCGGGCCTTCGCCGCGGCGGAGGTCGACGTGCTGGTCGCCACCACCGTGGTCGAGGTCGGTGTCGACGTCCCCAACGCCACCGTCATGGTGGTGATGGACGCCGACCGCTTCGGTGTCAGCCAGCTGCACCAGCTGCGGGGCCGCGTCGCGCGCGGGAAGCACGAGGGGCTGTGCCTCCTGGTGAGCGAGGCGCCCACCGCCTCGGCCACCGGTCAGCGGCTGGCCTCGGTCGCCGCCACCTCCGACGGCTTCGAGCTGGCCCGCCTCGACCTCGAGACCCGCCGCGAGGGCGACGTGCTCGGCGCCGCGCAGTCCGGCAACCGGTCGGGGGTCCGCCTGCTGTCGCTGCTCGAGGACGAGGAGCTGATCGCCGAGGCCCGCGTGGAGGCCGGCGCGCTGCTGGCGACCGAGCGCGGCCTGGCCGACTTCCCGGGGCTGGAGACGGAGGTCGCCGCGCTGGCCACCGACGAGCGGGCCACGTACCTGGAGAAGGCATGAGGGAGGGGCCCGACCTCCGCACCCCTCGCGGGCTCGGGGCGGGCTCCGGGACGGCGCCGTGACCCGACTGATCTCCGGGGTCGCCCGCGGACGGCGGCTCAAGGTCCCGCCGTCGGGGGTGCGGCCCACCGGCGACCGGGCCCGGGAGGGCCTGTTCAACAGCCTGTCGACGCTGCTGGACCTCGAGGGGGCCACGGTCCTGGACCTCTACGCCGGCTCCGGTGCCCTCGGCCTGGAGGCGTTGAGCCGGGGCGCGCGGCAGGTGGTGTTCGTCGAGTCCGGGCCGCGCGTGCTGCCGGTGCTCAAGGCCAACCTGGCCGCCGTCGGCCTGCCCGGCGGGCGGGTGGTCGCCGGGTCGGTGCCCACCGTGGTGGGCGGGCCGCCGCCGGCCCGCTTCGACCTCGTGCTCGCCGACCCGCCCTACGCCACGCCGGTGGCGGAGGTCCTCGGCGTCCTGGAGGCGCTGGTCGCCGGGGACTGGCTGGCGCCGGACGCCGTGGTCGTGGTCGAGCGCTCGTCCCGCGAGGAGCCCTGGGAGTGGCCGACACCCCTGCGCGGACTGCGCGACCGCCGCTACGGGGAGGCCGTGCTCCGGTACGGTCGCTGTCCGTGAGGCGTGCGGTCTGCCCCGGCTCGTTCGACCCGGTCACCAACGGCCACGTCGACGTCATCAACCGCGCAGCGGCGCTGTACGACGAGCTGGTCGTCGCCGTGCTGGTCAACCCCGGCAAGGCGGGGCTGTTCACCGTCGACGAGCGCATGGAGCTGCTCCGGGACGCCGTCGCGGGGCTGCCCAACGTCACCGTCGACAGCTTCCAGGGTCTGCTGGTCGACTACTGCCGGGACCACGACATCCCGGTGATCGTCAAGGGGCTGCGGGCGGTCAGCGACTTCGAGTACGAGCTGCAGATGGCGCAGATGAACCGGGAGCTGGCCGGCGTCGAGACGCTGTTCGTGCCCACCGCGCCGCAGGTGGGGCACCTGTCCTCGAGCCTGGTGAAGCAGATCGCCACCTTCGGCGGGGACGTCTCCAGCCTCGTCCCCAAGGCCGTGCACGCGCGGCTGCTGGCCCACCGGGAGCGGGGGATGTCGTGACGGAGGTCGTGTACCGGCTGTACGAGACCGTCGACGAGCTCAGCAGCGTCATCGAGAACGCCCGCAACGTGCCGATGTCCGGTGGCTCGTGCATGGTCCCGCGCGACGTCCTGCTCGACCTGCTCGACGACCTCCGCGAGAACCTCCCCGAGGAGGTGCACAAGGCTGGCGCGATCGTCGAGCAGCGCACCGAGATCCTCCAGCAGGCGCAGGCCGAGGCCGAGCGGCTGACCGGCCGCACCCGCAGCGAGAGCGAGCAGGTGGTCGGCTCCGCCCGGCGGCAGCGCGAGGAGATCCTCGGCACCGCCCGTCGGCAGCGCGACGAGCTGCTCGCCCGGGCACAGGCCGAGGCCGAGGACCTGCTGGCGCAGGCCGAGGAGGAGGCCGAGCGGATCGTGGCGGAGGCCCGTCAGCACCACGAGGCGGTGCTGGCCGACGCCCAGGCCCAGCACGCCGAGGTCCTCGCCGCGGCCGCGGCCGAGCACGAGCGGCTCATCAGCGAGACCGAGGTCTACCGCGGCGCGGTCAGCCGCGCCGACGAGCTCGGTGCGCAGACCGCCGCCGACGTCGCCCGCATGCGCGCGGAGGTCGACCAGTACGTCGACACCCGGCTGGCCGACTTCGGCGCCACCCTCGAGCGCATGGTGCGCTCGGTGGAGAAGGCCCGCTCCGCGCTCCGGGAGTCCTGAGGGAGGACCCCGCCGGCGGGTGGGTGGCCTCACCCGGTCGGCGGGGACGGTGCCGTCCGGGCATCGGGTAGGCTGGTTCTCCGGTCGACCGCCGGAGGCCTCGCGCCCCGGCCGGCCCCTCCCCGCTGCCTACCGCGAGTACCGACATGCCTGCCGCTCAGCCGCCCCGCTCCGGCGCCGCGTCCCCGGACGCCCGGCGCCCCGCTGCCAACCCCTGGCGCGTGGACCTGCGGGAACTGGGTCGACGGGCCGGCTCCCTGCAGGAGCTGGACCGGACCATCCCGGCTCCCGCGGACTGGAGGGTGGAGCTCATCGGCGTCCCCGAGGGGGCGACGGTCGCGCTGCGGCTGCGGCTGGAGTCGGTGATGGAGGGCGTGCTGGTCTCCGGTGACGTGGAGGTCCCGCTCGTCGGGTCGTGCGCGCGGTGCCTGGAGCCGGTCGAGGACACCCTCCGGCTCGACGTCCAGGAGCTGTTCGCCTACGAGGGCAGCACCACGGAGGCCACCAGCGAGGAGGACGAGGTCCGGCGGGTCGAGGGCGACCACCTCGACCTCGAGCCGATGGTCCGCGACCTCGTGGTCCTCAGCCTGCCGCTGGCGCCCACCTGCACCGAGGACTGCTCGGGGCTGTGCGTGGACTGCGGTCAGCGGCTCGACGACCTGCCGGTCGACCACACCCACGAGGTGCTCGACCCGCGCTGGGCCGGACTGGCACAACGCTTCGGTGCCTCGCAGGCCGACCGATTCGCTTCCGGACCGGGCACCCCCGGTGCGGACAACCCAGAGGAGAACTGACCGTGGCCGTCCCGAAGCGGAAGATGTCCCGCGCCAACACCCGCATGCGTCGCTCGCAGTGGAAGGCGTCCGCTCCCACGCTCTCGCCGTGCCCGAACCGGGCCTGTGGCGAGCTCAAGCCGCCGCACCAGGCCTGCCCGAACTGCGGTCAGTACGAGGGCCGTCAGGTCCTCTCGGTCTGACCTCCACGAGTCGACCCGCCGTGGCGACGCCGGTCACCGGGACCCCACCCGCACCGGGAGGGGCTCCCGGCCGCTCGCCGGCGGGGCAGGCGCACGCCGAACGGTCGGCCGCCTGGCTCCGCGACGCCCTGGGCGTCGAGTTGCCCGGCGGCCTCCTGGCGTTGGCGCTGACCCACCGGTCCTACGCGTACGAGAACGGTGGGCTGCCCACCAACGAGCGCCTGGAGTTCCTCGGGGACTCCGTGCTGGGCCTGGTGGTCACCGACGAGCTGTACCGGCGCCACCCCGAGCTGCCCGAGGGCCGGCTGGCGAAGCTGCGCGCCTCGGTGGTCAACATGGCCTCCCTGGCCGGGGTGGCGCGGCGGCTCGGCGCCGGCGGGCTGGGGCCGCACCTGCTGCTCGGGCGCGGTGAGGAGACCACCGGCGGCCGGGAGAAGGACTCGATCCTCGCCGACGCGGTCGAGGCGTTGATCGGCGCCGTCCACGTCGGTCTGGGCCTGGACGCCGCGGCCGCCATCGTGCACCGGCTGTTCGACCCGCTCCTGGACCAGGCCGCCACGCGCGGCGCCGGTCTGGACTGGAAGACCAGCCTGCAGGAGCTCGGCGCCGCCCTCGGCCTGGGTGCCCCGACCTACGTGGTCGAGGACGAGGGCCCCGACCACGCGAAGACCTTCAGCGCGGACGTCGTCCTCGACGGCACCGTCCGCGGCCGCGGCTCCGGCCGCACGAAGAAGGCCGCCGAGCAGGAGGCCGCCGAGGCCGCGTGGCGCGCACTGTCCACGTCGCCCGCCGATGGCGACCCCGCGTCGGCCGCACCTGCCGAGGACTGACCCGCCGTGCCCGAGCTGCCCGAGGTCGAGGTGGTCCGGCGCGGCCTGGAGCGCTGGGTCGCCGGGCGCACCGTCGCCTCCGTCGAGGTGACCCACCCGCGCGCGGTCCGCCGGCACCTGGAGGGCACCGACCACTTCGTCGCGGCGCTGACCGGCCGCACGTTCACCGCAGCCCGCCGCCGTGGCAAGTACCTGTGGCTGCCGCTCGCCGAGCCCGACGGCACCCCGGTCGGTGCGGCGCTGGTCGCGCACCTGGGCATGAGCGGCCAGCTGCTGGTCGAGAAGCCGTCCCAGCCCGACGAGACGCACCTGCGGGCGCGCTTCACCTTCACCGACGGCGGCCGCGAGCTGCGGTTCGTCGACCAGCGCACGTTCGGCGGGCTGGCGGTCGAGGAGGCCGGGGAGAGCGAGGCCGGGAGCAAGGCAGCCGGGCTCCCCCCGCGGCTGGCGCACATCGCCATCGACCCCCTCGACGACACCTTCGACACCGCCGGTTTCAGCGCGGCCCTGCGGCGACGGCGCACCGAGGTCAAGCGGGCGCTGCTGGACCAGACCCTGATCGGCGGGGTGGGCAACATCTACGCCGACGAGGCGCTGTGGCGGGCCCGCCTGCACGGCGCCCGCCCCACCGACAAGCTGACCCGCGCCCAGGTCGAGGACCTGCTCAGCGGTGTCCGCGACGTGCTCGGGGAGGCCCTGGCGCAGGGCGGGACCTCCTTCGACTCGCTGTACGTCGACGTCAACGGCCAGAGCGGCTACTTCTCCCGGTTCCTCGCGGTCTACGGCCAGGAGGACCGCCCCTGCCCCCGCTGCGGCACGCCGATCATCCGCGAGTCGTTCATGAACCGGTCGAGCTACAGCTGCCCGTCCTGCCAGCCGCGCCCCCGCGCCCGCCGGGCGGCCGCCGGGACGCGGGCAGCCCGGCCGTGACGCGCCGCGCGGTCGCCGTGGTGTCCGGCTCGGTCCAGGGGGTCGGCTACCGGTGGTTCGTGCGCGGCCGGGCCGAGGCCGCGGGGCTGGCGGGCTCGGCGACCAACCTGCCGGACGGGCGGGTCGAGGTCGTCCTCGAGGGGGAGGACGCCGCGGTGGCCGCCGTCCTGGCCGATCTGGACGGCCCGGCTGCGCCCGGCGCGGTCACGGGTGTCGACGTCCGGGACGAACCGGCCCGGGGCGGCACCGACTTCACCACAGGGTGACGAACGCGACATCCCCCTGACACGTGACGTGTGCAGGGTCGGCGTTGACCTGCGTGACCTGGCCTGTCACCCTGGGAACACACGGACCGCGCCGACCGTCGTACGGGGCGCAGGTCATCCCTCAACGCAGTCGAAAGGCCGTTCCCGCCATGGCCAAGGCCCTGTTCGGTCACGTCGTCACCCCCGCGGAGCTCCGAGTAGTCGAGGAGAACGCCGTCCTGCGGGCCAAGGTGCGCCGGCTGGAGCAGGAACTGCAGCAGCTGCGCGCTCAGCGTGACGCGGCCATCGCCCACGAGCTGCTCAGCATGGCCGGCGACAACGCCGAGCCGGCGCTCGCCTAAAGAGCGGAGCTCCGGCCCCGTCCCGGAGGCTCGCCCCGAGCGTGCGAGGGGTGAGAGGGACGGGGTCCTCCCACTGATCCTGTGCACCTGTCGAGCCTGACGCTCAAGGGCTTCAAGTCCTTCGCGTCCGCGACGACCCTGCGCCTCGAGCCGGGGATCACCGCCGTCGTGGGCCCCAACGGCTCCGGGAAGTCCAACGTCGTCGACGCCATCGCCTGGGTCCTCGGTGAGCAGGGGGCCAAGAGCCTGCGCGGCGGCAAGATGGAGGACGTCATCTTCGCCGGCACCGCCGGCCGCCC
The DNA here is from genome assembly GCF_054050095.1 of Geodermatophilus sp. SYSU D01105. Classification (NCBI taxonomy): domain Bacteria; kingdom Bacillati; phylum Actinomycetota; class Actinomycetes; order Geodermatophilales; family Geodermatophilaceae; genus Geodermatophilus; species Geodermatophilus sp. SYSU D01105. Next base: position 77,215 of record NZ_JBJGYR010000020.1, on the reverse strand, counting down.
GGCGCTCGGCCGGGCCGAGGTCACCCTCACCATCGACAACGCCGACGGCGTGCTGCCGATCGAGTACACCGAGGTCTCGATCACCCGCCGGATGTACCGCTCCGGTGAGAGCGAGTACGAGATCAACGGCGACAAGGTGCGGCTGCTCGACGTCCAGGAGCTGCTCAGCGACTCCGGCATCGGCCGCGAGATGCACGTCATCGTGGGGCAGGGGCAGCTCGACGCCGTCCTCTCCGGCCGTCCGGAGGACCGCCGCGCGTTCGTCGAGGAGGCCGCCGGTGTCCTCAAGCACCGCAAGCGCAAGGAGAAGGCGCTCCGCAAGCTCGATGCGATGCAGGCCAACCTCGACCGGCTCGGGGACCTCACCGCCGAGCTGCGCCGCCAGCTCAAGCCGCTGGGCCGGCAGGCCGAGGTGGCCCGTCGCGCCGCCGGTGTCCAGGCCGACCTGCGCGACGCCCGCCTGCGGCTGCTCGCCGACGACCTGGTGCAGCTGCGCGACGCCCTGGACAAGGACGTCGCCGACGAGACCGCCGCCCGCCAGCGGCGGGCCGTCGTCGAGGCGGAGCTGGCCCGGACGTCGACCCGTGAGGCGGCCCTGGAGGCCGAGCTCGCCGCCGACGCGCCGCTGTTGAGCTCGGCGCAGGAGACCTGGTACCGGCTCTCGGCGCTGACCGAGCGGTTCCGCGGAGTCGCCCAGCTGGCCGCCGAGCGCCACCGGCACCTCTCGGCGGTGCCGGCCTCGCCGACCGGCGGCCGGGACCCCGAGCAGCTGGAGGCCGAGGCCGACCGGGTCGCCGCCACCGAGGCCGAGCTCGCGGCAAGCCTGGAGGCCGAGCGGAGCCGGCTGGCCGCCGCGGTGACCACCCGGGCCGAGGCCGAGGCCACGCTGGCCGAGGAGGAGCGCGCCTGGGTCGCCGCTGCGCGGGCGCTGGCCGACCGCCGCGAGGGCCTGGCGCGGCTGTCCGGGAAGGTCGCCGCCGCGCGGTCGCGCGTCGCGGCCGGCGAGGCGGAGATCGAGCGGCTGGCACTGGCCGCCGGGGAGGCCGCCGACCGCGCCGAGGTCGCCGCCGAGCGACTGGCCGAGCGCCGCGGCGAGGTCGCCTCCCAGGAGGACACCGACGTCGCCCTGGTCACCGCCCACTCCGACGCCGTCGCCGCGCACGCCGAGGCCGCCCGGGCGGTCACCGAGCTGGCCGCCGCCGAACGGGCTGCCGAGCGGGACCGCGCGTCCTGGCAGGCCCGCCGCGACGCGCTGGCCCTGGGCCTGGCCCCGGCCGACGGGTCCGCCGCGGCGCTGGCCGCCGGCCTGCCCGGCGTGCTCGGCCCGGTGACCGAGCGGCTCGCCGTCGAGCCCGGCGCCGAGGTCCCGCTGGCCGCCGCCCTGGCCGGCATGGCCGACGCGCTGGTGGTCGACGGTGTCGCCGGGGCCGCGGCCGTGCTGGCCCACCTGAGGGACGTCGACGGTGGCCGTGCCGGGCTGCTCGTGACCGGCGGTCTGCCCGCGCTGCCCCGCGAGGGCTGGCCGCAGCTGCCCGAGGGCGCGCGCTGGGCGCTGGACCTCGTGACGGCCCCCGAGGAGCTGCGGCCCGCGCTGGCCCGAGCCCTGGACCGGGTCGCGGTCGTGCCCGACCTGGCCGCCGCCGTCGCGCTCGTGGGCACCCACCCGCGGGTGCGGGCGGTGACCGCCGACGGCGACCTGGTCGGCGCCGACTGGGCGGTCGGCGGGCAGGCCAACGCCCCCTCCGGGCTGGAGGTCCGCGCCCGGGTCGACGAGGCCGAGCGGGAGCTGACCGCCGCCGCCGAGCGCGCCGCGGACCTCGCCGACCGCCTCGCCGCGGCGCGGGACACGGCACGGGAGCGCTCGGCCGACGTCGACACCACCCTGGCCGCGCGGCAGGCGGCCGACCGCACCCGCTCCGTCGTCGCCGCGCACCTGGCCGAGCTGGGTGCCGCTGCCCGCTCGGCCGCCGCGGAGGCCGAGCGGTCCGCTGCCGCCCGGGTCCGCGCCGAGCAGGCGCTGGAACAGGCGCAGGCCGCGCTGAGCGACCTCGAGCTGCGGCTCGCCGAGGCCGAGGCCGCGCCGGTGGAGGAGGAGCCCGATCCCGCCGCCCGCGACCGCCTGCGCCTGGAGGCCGCCGCCGCGCGGCAGGCCGAGACCGAGGCGCGGCTGGCGGTCCGCACCGCCGAGGAGCGCGCCCGGGCGCTGTCCGGCCGGGCCGAGTCGCTGCGCCGCCAGGCCCGCCAGGAGCGTGCCGCCCGCGAGCGGGCCGCGGCGGCCCGGCTGGCCCGCCAGCGGGGCGCGCAGGTGGCCGCCCGGGTGCGCGCGGGAGCGGACACGGCGCTGACCGCGCTGGCCACCAGCCTCGCCCGTGCCGCCGCCGAGCGCGACGAGCTGGCCCGGGTCCGCACCGCGCGGGAGGCCGAGCTGCTGGAGGTCCGGACGGCGGTCCGTGCGGCCACCGCCGAGCTGGAGCGGCTGACCGACGAGGTGCACCGCGACGAGGTCGCCCGCGCCGAGCAGCGGTACCGGATCGAGACCCTCGAGGGCCGGGCCGCCGAGGAGTACGGCGTCGACCTGCCGACGCTGCTGGCCGAGTACGGCCCCGCCGCGGCCGTGCCGCCCACCCCCGCCCAGGTGGCCGCCGCCCAGGCGGCGGGGGAGCCCGAGCCGCAGCCGGTGCCCTACGACCGTGCCGCCCAGGAGCGCCGCGCCGCCAGGGCCGAGCGCGACCTGGCCACCCTGGGCAAGGTGAACCCGCTGGCGCTGGAGGAGTTCGCGGCCCTGGAGGAGCGGCACACCTTCCTCGCCACGCAGCTGGAGGACCTCAAGGCGACCCGCCGGGACCTGCTGACCGTCGTCCGGGAGGTCGACGAGCGGATCCACGACGTCTTCGCCTCCGCCTTCGCCGACGTGCAGCGGGAGTTCGAGCAGGTCTTCGCCACCCTGTTCCCCGGCGGCTCGGGTCGGCTGTACCTGACCGACCCCGAGGACCTGCTCACCACCGGCGTCGAGATCGAGGCCCGCCCGCCGGGCAAGAAGGTCAAGCGGCTGTCGCTGCTGTCGGGCGGCGAGCGCTCGCTGACCGCCGTCGCGCTGCTCGTGGCGATCTTCCGCGCCCGTCCCTCGCCGTTCTACGTCCTCGACGAGGTCGAGGCGGCGCTGGACGACGTGAACCTCGGCCGGCTGCTCACCCTGGTGGAGCAGCTGCGGTCGACCTCGCAGCTGATCCTCATCACGCACCAGAAGCGGACGATGGAGATCGCCGACGCCCTCTACGGCGTGAGCATGCGCGGCGACGGGATCACCGGCGTCATCAGCCAGCGCCTCCGGGAGCCCGAGGCCGAGTCCGCCTGAGGCAGCCGCCACCCATCGGCGGTGTCGGGAGCGATGCCCCTGTCCTGAGCCCCGCGGACGGCGGTGTCGCTTCCGACACCGCCGGGCGTCACGGGCCGGCGGGGACCTCCAGGTCGACGACGAGCGGCAGGTGGTCCGACGCGCCGGCACCGTCGAGCACCCGCGCCGCCGCGACCTCGATCCCGGGGGTGACCCACACGTGGTCGATCCGCTGGTGGGGGCGCCGGGCGGGGTGGGTGCGACCCTGGGCGTGCTGCCAGAACCGCCACCCGGCCCGGTCGTCGCGCTCGCGGGCGAGCTCCCAGGCGTCGGCGAACCGCGCCTGCAGCACGGCCAGCTCCGGCCAGCCGGGCTCGGCGTTGAAGTCGCCGACCAGGACACCGGCCTCGGCCGGGTCGGCGTGCAGGTCCGCGAGCACCTGGGCCTGCGCCGCCCGCTGCTCGGGCGGGCGCGTGGACAGGTGGGTGGTGGTCACCCACAACGCCCCGCCGTCGAGCTCGACCCGCACGCGCAGGGCGCTGCGCGGCTCGCCGTCGCCGGGCAGCCGGTGGACTGCGTCGTCCCGGATCGGCCGCCGCGACAGCAGCGCGTTGCCGTACTGGCGGCGCATGGTCTGCTCGCCGCCGCGCGGCTCGTCGATCGCCGGCCCCCACGCCAGGTGCATGTCCAGCGCCCGCGAGAGCAGCAGCGCCTGGTCGACGTCCTCGCTGCGGTCGCCGAAGCGCCGGTCCACCTCCTGCAGGCAGACGACGTCGGCGTCGACCGCGGCGATCACCTTGGCCAGCCGGGCGAGGTCGTGGCGACCGTCGTCCCCGACGGCGTGGTGGGTGTTGAAGGTGGCCAGCCGCACGCGGATCGGCGGCTGCCCCGGGGTGGGAGCGGGTCGCGTCACCCGCTCAGCCTGTCACCTCCGCGGCGACGCGGTCGGACAGCGGCAGGTCGGCGACCTCCCGCAGGGAATCCCCCCCGAGCCGGTCCCGTTCGCAGACGAACAAGCGGAAGCGCGCCTCGCGGTCGTGGAGCACCAGCTCACCGAGCTGGTTGCCGAACCACGGGCCGGTGACCTTGGCCCAGTCCAGCTCGGAGGGCTGCACCCGGCCCAGCCGGGCGATCCCGGTCGTCAGCCGCCGCGCCCAGCGGCTCCAGCCGATCCGGAACCCGACCTTGATCGGGTGCGGCGCCTGGTTGTGCAGCGGGGAGACCGTCAGCTGGTGCACCCGCGTGGTGAGACCGGGAGGCCGCACCAGCTCGGCGGCGTAGGCGTGGTGGACGTCGCCGGAGAGGACCAGCGCGGTCGCCGGTGCCCGGCCGTGCTCACCGCGGGCGATCGCGGCCAGGGCCCTCCCCAGCCGCTCGAAGGAGTTCCCGAACGCGGCCCAGTGCTCGAGGTCGGCGGCCTGGCGCAGCTTCTCCGACAGCCAGCCGACCGGCCCGCCCAGGTGGCGCCGGTTGAGCGTCTCGTTCCACCGCTCGATCTCGTGGATGGCATGGGGCAGCAGCCAGGGCAGGGAGGTGCCCAGGATCAGGTGCTCGACGCCCTCCTCGACCGCGCGGTGCATCGCCGCCTCCACCCAGGCGAACTCGTCGTCGTCGAGCATCTTGCGGTCGTGCTCGTCGAGGACCCGGCCGGCGCGGCTGTCGATCATCACCATCCGCGCCTCGCCCCAGTGGCGGACGTAGCTCCAGCGCACCGACCGCGGGTCGCTGTCGGCCGACCGGGCCATCGCCCGCAGCACCGGTTCCGCGTCGTCGGGGGACTCGCCGACCGCCTGCCAGGTCCGGTTCTCGGCCAGCTCCTGCGGGCTGAGGTTGCCCAGGTGCTGGTAGACCCAGTAGCTGACCAGCCCGCCGTCGATCCGGCCCTCCCACCAGTCCTCCCCGGTGGTCTCCCGGCGCCAGGCCGCCGAGGTGTTCCAGTCGTCGATCATCTCGTGGTCGTCGAAGATCATCGAGGACGGGATCGTCGACAGCAGCCAGCGGACCTGGGGATCGCTCCAGGACTCGGCGTAGAGCCGGGTGTACTCCTCGAAGTCCGCGACCTGGGCGCCCTCGGGGGTGTGCTCCTGGCGGCGCAGCGCCAGCCAGGAGCGGGTCGCCGTCGTCAGCTCGTCGGCGTACACCTGGTCGCCGAGCAGCACGAGGGCGTCGGGCCAGGTGTCCTCCGGCTGACCCGCCAGGTGCGCGGCGTAGGTGTCCAGCGCGTCGGGCGGGATGCCCTCGGCCGCGTCCACGGTGCTGGGGGTGGCGTAGCGGCAGGAGCCGAAGGCGATCCGGAAGGGTCCGGGGCGGCCCGGGGTGCGGATCCGGCTGGCGGGGAACCGTGAGGTCGCCTCCGGCCACACCCACTCGCCGTCGAGGTGCACCTCGTACGGCGTGGTGCTGCCCGGCTCGAGGCCCTCCACGACGACCAGGGCGTAGCAGTGGCCGGCCACGGTGAAGGTGCGGGCCCGCCGGCCGAGCACCTCGACCTCGCAGGGGCGGTCGGTCTCGACCCAGACGGTGGCCGACACGGGGTCGACGTGCCGCAGCAGCGGACCGAGGAGGAGGACCGGGGACTCGCGGCCGGGCAGGGGCATGCCGCACAGCCTGGCCCACGGACCTGTGTATCGCCCAGTCCCGGTGAGTCGGGTGCTGGGAGACTGTCGGCCATGGAGTTCGTGCTGATCGCGGTCGCGATCCTCGTCGTCGCCCTGGTCCTCGGGGTCAGCCTCCTCGTCGGTCGCGGCCGGCGGACCACCCGCCTGGACGACGACGCCGCCGCCGGTACGACGCTGACCCGTCCGCGCCCGCCGGCCCCGACCGAGGAACCCCGCCCGTCCGGCGCGACGGCCAGCGGGCAGGGGACGGTCCAGCCACCGGAGGCGCCGCCCGCGCCACCCGCCCCGCTGCCGCCGGCCGAGCCCGAGCCGGGGCTGGTCTTCGAGACCCCGCCGCCGTCGGCGGGCCGCCTGGTCCGGCTGCGCTCGCGGCTGGCCCGCTCGCAGTCCTCGCTCGGCCGCGGCCTGCTGACCGTCCTCGCCCGCGAGAAGCTCACCGAGGACGACTGGGAGGAGGTCGAGGAGACCCTGCTGGCCGCCGACGTGGGCGTGGCCGCCACGCAGCAGATCGTCGACCGGCTGCGGACCCAGTCGATGGTGCTGGCCACCGCCTCCGGGGCCGACCTGCGCCGGCTGCTGGTGCGGGAGCTCACCGCCGTCCTCGGCCCGGACCTCGACCGCCACCTGGGCGTCGACCGGCGCGAGGGCCGCCCCGGCGTCGTCCTGGTCGTCGGCGTCAACGGGGCGGGCAAGACGACGACGGTCGGCAAGATCGCCCGGGTGCTCGTCGGCGACGGGAAGAGCGTGGTGCTCGGCGCGGCCGACACGTTCCGCGCCGCGGCCGCCGACCAGCTGGAGACGTGGGGGGAGCGGGTCGGCGTCCTGACCGTGCGGGGCCGAGAGGGCGCGGACCCGGCGTCGGTCGCCTTCGAGGCGGTGCGCACCGGCGTGGAGGCCGAGGTGGACACGGTGGTGGTCGACACTGCGGGGCGGCTGCACACCAAGGGCGGGCTCATGGACGAGCTCGGCAAGATCAAGCGGGTCGTGGAGAAGCAGTCCCCGGTGACCGAGGTGCTGCTGGTGCTCGACGCGACGACCGGACAGAACGGTGTCGTGCAGGCCCGGGTGTTCACCGACGCCGTCGACGTCACCGGCGTCGTCCTCACCAAGCTCGACGGCACCGCCAAGGGCGGCATCGTCGTCTCCGTGCAGCGGGAGCTCGGCATCCCGGTGAAGCTCGTCGGGCTCGGGGAGGGGGCCGACGACCTGGCACCGTTCGAGCCGGAGGCCTTCGCCGAGGCGCTGGTGGGCGGGGCGGACTGAGAGAGGACCCCCTCCTCCCCGGTCGCCTCCCGAGGCTCGGCCCGAGCATGCGAGGGCTGGAGGAGGGGCCCTTCTTCAGCGGGTCAGCGCCGTGACCGCGGTGCGGACATCCTCGTCGTGCAGCGCCATCGTCGCGTCGCCGACCGACAGCTCCACCCGCACGATCGCGGGGTCGCCCGTGGGGGCTGCCCGCGGCCAGGTCCACAGCCCGTGCTCGACCGCCAGCACCCGGGCCGCCGCCGCGAACGCCTCCGGCGTCGTGCGCAGCAGCAGGTGCAGCATCGGCGTCTCCGGCGGGTCGGGGACGACGGTGACGCCGGGCAGGTCGCGCACCGCGTCGGCGACCTCGCGCGCACGGCCCAGGTAGGCCGGCATCAGTGGCAGCCGGCGGCGCAGGCAGGTCAGGGCCGACGCCGCCCCGGGCCACATGCCGAACACCGTGCCGCCCATCCGGCGCCGCCACTCCCGCACCTCGGCCACGACGTCGGCCGGCCCGGCCAGGCAGCAGCCGGCCAGCGCGCCGAGCCCCTTGTAGAAGCTGACGTAGACGGTGTCGAACGGCGCGGCGATCTCGGCGGGGGAGCGGTCATACCCGGCCGAGGCCTCCCACAGCCGGGCGCCGTCGAGGTGGGCGGCCGCGCCGCGCTCCCGGGCCCAGACGGCCTGCGCCACGACGTCGTCCCACGCGGGGAGGCGGCCACCGAGGTCGCGCTGGGGCAGCTCGACCAGCAGCGCGGCCGGGTGCTCGGCGACCCCGTCGAGGTCGGCGCGCAGCAGCGGCCGGTCCCGGTCTCCGACAGGGCGGCCGACCATGCCGTGCAGCCGCTCGAGCGCCTGCTCCTCGTGGCGGGCCAGGTGACACTCGGGGTGGAAGACCACGGTGCGCCGGCCGCGCCGGTCGGCGTGCACGCGCAGCACCGCCTGCTGGGCCATCACGCCGCTGGGCACGTAGACCGCCGCCGGCAGGCCGAGCACCCCGGCCACCTCGGCTTCCAGGTCGGTGACCACGCCGCCGTCGCCGTAGCGGTCCAGCGCCGTGTCCGCCGGGATCGTGGCCAGCAGGTCGCCGGCCCGCCACTCGCCGTGGCCGCTCAGGGACCGGTCGCAGGAGGCGCGCAGGGCGAGGAGGTCGTCGTCCACCGGGTTAGTCTCGCCGAGGCCGCGGACGGGTCAGGGCACCGCCTTCGGGTCGAACCCGAAGGGGAGCTCCAGCCGGTGGCGGTGCAGCAGCTCGGTGTCGGCGAGCAGCTCGCGGGTCGGCCCGTCGGCGGCCACGACGCCGCCGTCGAGCACGACCGAGCGCGGGCACAGCTGCAGGGCGTAGGGCAGGTCGTGGGTGACCATCAGCATCGTCACCGGCAGGGCCTCCAGGACCTCGGCGAGCTCGCGGCGGCCCGCCGGGTCCAGGTTGGACGACGGCTCGTCCAGCACCAGGATCTCCGGGTGCATCGACAGGACCGTCGCGACGGCGACCCGACGGCGCTGCCCGAAGGAGAGGTGGTGCGGCGGGCGGTCGGCGACGCCGGCCATGCCGACCTGCTCCAGGGCCGCGGCCACGCGGGCGGCGACCTCCGCCTCGGGCAGCCCGAGGTTGCGTGGGCCGAAGGCCACGTCCTCGCCGACGGTGGGCATGAACAGCTGGTCGTCGGGGTCCTGGAAGACCACGCCGACCCGCCGGCGGATCTCCTGCAGGTGCCGCTGGTCGACCGGCAGCCCGGCGACGGTCACCGTGCCGCGCCCGCCCCGCAGGATGCCGTTGAGGTGCAGCACGAGCGTGGTCTTGCCGGCACCGTTGGGCCCGAGCAGGGCCACCCGTTCGCCGCGCTCGATGCGCAGGTCCACCCCGAACAGGGCCTGGTGCCCGTCGGGGTAGGCGAAGGCGAGGTCCTCGACGTCCAGGGAGGGCGGGGCGCTCACCCGAGAAGCAGACCAGACGCCAGGACGGCGCCGGCAGCCACCGGGAGGGCGAGGGCGGCCAGCCAGGACTGCGCGGCCACGGCGGGCACCGGGGCCGAGGGCATCCGGCCGGTGTAGCCGCGCGACAGCATCGCCAGGTGCACCCGCTCGCCCCGCTCGTAGGAGCGGATGAACAACGACCCGGCGGCCGGGCCCAGCACCCGCAGCGCCCCCAGGTGGCGACCGCGGAACCCGCGGGACTCGCGCGCCACGCGCATCCGCCGCAACTCGCCGCCGACCACGTCGGCGTAGCGGAACATGAACATCAGGATCTGCACGAGGACCGACGGCAGCCGCAGCCGCTCCAGGCCGCGCAGCAGGGCCCGCGGCTCGGTGGTCGCCGCGAGCACGGTGGCGGCCAGCACCGACAGCGTCGCCTTGGCCAGCAGCCCGCCGGCGGCGACCAGCCCGCTCTGGGACAGGGAGAGCCCGGCGACCTCGATCCGCGGCCCCTGCGCGACCACCGGCAGCAGCAGCGCGAACAGGACGAAGGGGGTCTCCACGGCCAGGCTGCGGGCCAGCCGGCCCGGCGGGACGCGGGCCACGGCCGCCGCTCCGAGGACGAGCGCGAGGTAGCCCGCGTAGGCGGCCCACGCCCACGGCGCGTGCACCGGTGTCGCCACCACCACGACGGCGAAGCCGAGGACCGCCACCAGCTTCAGGTGCGGCTCCAGCCGGTGCGCCGGGGTCGTCCCTGCCACGTAGGCGGCACCCAGCGCGCCGCCGTGCCCGGCGCCCACCTCAGTCGGTCGCGTCGGCGGTGTCGCGGCCGCGCCGGCGCACCAGCAGGGTCAGCCCGCCGGCCAGCACGAGCGTGACCGCGACCCCGGCGATCCCGGCCAGCCCGCCGGAGAGCCGGCCGTCGTCGATGCCGGCCACGGCGTAGTCGGCCAGCGGGGAGTCGGCCGTGGCGCTGTCGCGGGCGGTGTCCAGGAAGCCCTCCTGCTGGGCCGACCACTCCAGGCCGTCGGGGTGCGCGCTCGCGTAGTAGCTGCCCACGCCGGCCACGAGCAGGGCGACCAGGAGGCCGACGAGCAGGAAGCCGCGGGTCCGCCGGGACGTGGTCACCGGGCACCTCCGACGGGAGCGGTGGGACGCGGGGCGAGGTCGGCGGCGGTGCGCAGCCGTCGAGCCCCCCACACGAGGTCCGGCCGGACGGCGAGGACGGCGGCGAGCACCGCGACGGTGATCACCGCCTCGCCGATGCCGATGAGCACGTGGATGCCGCCCATCGTGGCGGCCACCGTGCCGACCGGGACGTCGGCGACACCGCCCACGGCGAACAGGGCCACGAACGCCAGCGCCGCCACGGGCACCGAGACGAAGGCGCCCGCGCCCGCGGCGGCCAGCACCCCGGTGCGGGTCCGCGGCAGGACGGCGGTCAGCAGGCGGAAGACGCCGTACGCGACGCCGACGGCGACGACCGCCATCAGCGTCACGTTGGTGCCCAGCGCCGTCAGCCCGCCGTCGGCGAAGAGGACCGCTTGCACCAGCAGGACGACGGTCATGCACAGCACCGCCGTCCAGGGTCCGACGAGGACGGCGGTGAGCGCGCCGCCGATGAGGTGCCCGCTGGTCCCGGCGCCAACCGGGAAGTTCATCATCTGCACGGCGAAGACGAAGGCGGCGGTCAGGCCGGCCAGGGGGGCGGTGCGCTCGTCGAGCTCACGCCGGGCGCCCTTCAGGGCCACCGCCACGGCCCCGGCGGCCACCGCGCCGGTCGCGACCGACGTCGGGGCGTCGAGGAACCCGTCGGGAACGTGCACGCTGCCTCCTCGCAGATCCAGGCCACCCGCAACGGACGACCGGGACCGACCTTATTGCAGGCTCTTGGCAGTTGCACACGTCTTGCAACAAGCGGCCGGGTCCGTGACCGGGGTCACGCGGGGGTGCCGTGCAACACGACTGGAACACGAGCGCCGGACACGCGGACCGGAGTTCACCGTGCGGAAACAGCGGCGTGCCGTCGGGCGAAACAGGCGGGCGGCACGGTGAACGCCACGTCGCCCCTCGCTCGAGGGGCGCCGCACTCCACCGTCCCGCCCCGGCGCACCGCGTGCCGGTCCCGACCCCAGATGCGGCCCATCCGGCCCACGACCCACCTCAGGAGGTTGCCGTGGTCAACACCGGCGACACCGCCTGGATCCTCACCAGTGCGGCGCTCGTGCTGTTGATGACCCCTGGCCTGGCCCTCTTCTACGGCGGCATGGTCCGCGCGAAGAGCGTCCTCAACATGATGATGATGAGCTTCGGGGCGCTGGCGCTGATCAGCGTCCTGTGGGTCGTCTACGGCTACTCGATCGCCTTCGGCAACGACGTCGGCGGGGGCCTGCTCGGCAACCCGGGTGAGTTCTTCGGCCTCCAGGGCCTGATGGAGGACCTGACCAGCGAGGCGGGCGGCCTGCCCACCATGGCCTTCGTCGGTTTCCAGGCCGTCTTCGCGATCATCACCGTGGCGCTGATCAGCGGCGCCATCGCCGACCGCGCCAAGTTCGGCGCCTGGATGGTCTTCGCCGCGATCTGGGCGACCGTCGTGTACTTCCCGATCGCCCACTGGGTGTTCGACTTCGACGCCGACGGCCACGTCGGCGGCTGGATCGCCAACGACCTGCTCGCGATCGACTTCGCCGGCGGCACCGCGGTGCACATCAACGCCGGTGCGGCGGCCCTCGCCCTCGCGCTGGTGCTCGGCAAGCGGCGCGGGTTCGGCCGTGAGGCGATGCGTCCGCACAACCTGCCCCTGGTCATGCTGGGTGCCGGCCTGCTGTGGTTCGGCTGGTTCGGCTTCAACGCCGGGTCCGCCCTCGCCGCGAACAACACCGCGGCGGTGGTGTGGGTGAACACGCTGGCCGCCACCGGCGCCGCCGTCCTCGGCTGGCTCGCCACCGAGAAGCTGCGCGACGGGCACGCCACCTCGCTGGGGGCCGCGTCCGGTGCGGTCGCCGGCCTGGTCGCCATCACGCCGTCCTGCTCGGCGGTCTCGCCGATCGGCGCGGTGGTCCTGGGCATCGTCGCCGGTGTGCTCTGCGCCCTGGCCGTGGGCCTGAAGTACCGCCTCGGCTACGACGACTCCCTCGACGTCGTCGGCGTCCACCTCGTGGGCGGCCTGTGGGGCACGATCGCGGTCGGCTTCCTCGCCGACCCCGACGCGCCGGCCGGCGTGGAGAGCCTCTTCTTCGGCGGCAGCGTGGACCAGCTGTGGCGCCAGGTCGTCGGCGCGGTGGTGGTGATGGTCGTGTCCTTCGTGGCCACGTACATCATCGGCACGGTCATCCAGAAGACCATGGGCTTCCGCATCACCGAGGAGGACGAGGTGACCGGCATCGACACGGTCGTGCACGCCGAGTCCGGCTACGACCTGACCTCCCTCACCAGCGGCGGTGGCTCCACCGCACCACTGAGCGGCCAGGCGCGCGCCGAGGCCCGTAACACGGAAGGGGTCCGGGCATGAAGCTCGTCACCGCCATCGTCAAGCCGTTCAAGCTCGACGACGTCAAGAACGCCCTCGAGCTGATCGGGATCGCGGGGCTGACCGTCAGCGAGGTCCAGGGCTTCGGCCGCCAGCGGGGGCACACCGAGGTCTACCGCGGGGCGGAGTACCAGGTGGACTTCGTGCCCAAGGTCCGGATCGAGGTGGTCGTCGGCGAGATCGACGCCGCCCGGGTCGTGGACGCGATCGTCGAGGCCGCGTCCACCGGCCAGATCGGCGACGGGAAGGTGTGGGTCACGACGATCGACGAGATCGTCCGGGTCCGCACCGGTGAGCGCGGCGCCGACGCCCTCTGAGGTCCTGCTCGCCGGCCGGGGTGGTGGGAGGACCCGCCACCCCGGCCGGTGCCGTTCCCGGACGAGTCAGGAGGAGAGGGGGAGTCGTGCTGGACACCGGGTCGCTGCCCGCACTGTCGCGGGCGGAGCGGGGTGAGGTCCTCGACGCCTGGTTGACCGGCCTCCTGGACGAGGCCGTGGCGGGGACGCCGCCTGCCCGCCCGCGCCGCGGCTCGGGCGGGCGGGGAGGGGACCAGCCCCGCACCGGCACCGACGGGGTCGCCCTCGTCGCGGTCGGCAGCCTGGGGCGCCGGGAGTTCCCGCCGCACGGGGACCTCGACCTGGTGCTGGTGCACGACGGCCGGCCGGAGATCGCCGCCCTCGCCGACGCGATCTGGTACCCGATCTGGGATGCCGGCCTGCGCCTGGACCACTCGGTGCGCACCGTCGCCGAGGCCGTCGGCGTGGCCTCCACCGACGTCAAGGCCGGCCTGGGCCTGCTGGACGCGCGCCTGGTGGCCGGCGACGCCGACCTCGCGGCCGCGCTGCGCACGGCGACGCTGGCCAGCTGGCGGCAGTCGGCGTCCCGGCTGCTGCCCCAGCTGCGCGACCTGCGCCGCGGCCGCGCACGGCAGGTCGGCGAGCTCGCCTTCCTGCTCGAGCCCGACCTCAAGGAGGCCTACGGCGGACTGCGCGAGGGGCAGGTGCTGCGCGCGGTGGCCGCGGCCCAGCTGGCCGACGAGCCCTCGCCCGAGGCCGAGGAGGCCTACGCGCTGCTGCTCGACGTCCGCGACGAGCTGCGCCGGCGGCTGGGCCGCCCCGGCGACGTGCTCGTCCGCCAGGAGCAGCGGCCGGTCGCGGTCGCGCTCGGGCTGCCCGACGAGGACGCGCTGCTGCGCGAGGTGAGCCTGGCCGGGCGCCGGCTGGCCTTCGTCGCGGACGAGACCTGGCGGCGGGTGGAGGCCTCCCTGGTCCGCCGTCCCCGCGGTCGCTACCGCCGGGTGCGCCGGGAGCCGCTGGCCGAGGGCGTCGTCCGTCAGGGGGACGAGGTCGTCCTCGCCCGCGACGCCCGACCGGCCGCCGACCCGGGTCTGGTGCTGCGCGGCGCAGCGGCCGCCGCGCGCGCGGACCTGGTGCTGTCGCCCTACACGCTCAAGGTGCTCGCCGTGCACGCGCCGCCGCTGCCGGAGCCGTGGCCGGCCGAGGTGCGCTGGTCGTTCCTCCGGCTGCTGGCCAGCGGCCGCTCCGCCGTCGCGGTGCTCGAGCAGCTGGACCAGGAGGGGCTGCTGTCGCGGCTGCTGCCCGAGTGGGACCGCGTGCGCTCGCTGCCGCAGCGGCACCCGTGGCACCGGTTCACCGTCGACCGGCACCTGGTGGAGGCCGCCGCCGCGGCGGCCGAACTCACCCGCGACGTCGACCGGCCCGACCTGCTGCTGGTCGGCGCGCTGCTGCACGACATCGGCAAGGGCTGGCCCGGCGACCACAGCGAGGTCGGGGAGCCGGTCGCGGCGCGGATCGCCACCCGGATGGGGTTCTCCGAGGTTGACGTCGCGACCCTGGCCGCGATGGTGCGCCACCACCTGCTGCTGCCCGACACCGCCACCCGCCGCGACATCGACGACCCCGCCACCATCGACCGGGTCGCGGCGACCATCGGGCACGACCCGGCGCTGCTGCAGCTGCTGCACGCCCTGGCCCAGGCCGACGGCGCGGCCACCAGCAGCTCGGCGTGGAGCCCGTGGAAGGCCCACCTGGTCGCCGCCCTCGTCGCCCGCGTGCAGGGCCGGCTGGGCGGGACGCCGGCCCGCGACCCGGAGCCGGTGCTCCAGGCGGCCGAGCCCCAGTTCTCCGCGCCGCTGGAGGGGGCCGGCGGGGTGAGCGTCGGCGTGGAGGACGTCGCCGACGGCCAGCAGGTCACCTTCACCTCCCCGGACCGGCACGGGCTGTTCAGCAACCTGGCGGGGGTGCTGGCGCTCAACCAGCTCGACGTCCGGGCGGCGAAGGTCAACGTCGTCGACGGGCGGGCGACCGCGGTCTTCGCCGTCCGGCCGCGGTTCGGGCGGGTCCCGGTCCCGTCGATCCTGGCCGACGCGGTGCGGGCGGCCCTGGAGGGCACGCTCCCGCTGGCCGACCGGCTGCGGCAGCGCGAGGCCGACTACCGGCAGGACGCCGTCCGGGCGACCCCGCCGCGCATCGCGTGGCACAACGGCGAGGTGACCGGTGATGCCACCGGGATCGTCGAGGTGCGGGCCGGGGACCGGGCGGGGCTGCTGTACCGGCTCACCGCCGCGATCGCCGCCGAGGGGCTGGACGTGACGTCGGCGCGGATCGAGACCCTCGGCGCCGACGCGGCCGACCACTTCTACGTGTGCAACCCCTCGGGCGTGCCCATCGACAGCGAGCAGCGGGCCCGCGTGGACGCCGCGCTGGCGGCCGCGGTGCGGGGTGCGGTGCCCGATCCGGTGACCGCGCCGGGGGACACGCCGGGCTGAGGTCCCCGGAACTGTCGGACCCCCGTGGCACCGTCGGAGGCGAGTGGGACGGAACGGTCCCGTCGTCCGGGGGAGGGCACCGCATGCGCAACCGGTCCGTGGAGATCGCGACGGCCGAGGGGCGCGTGTGGCCCTGTGCGGCCTGTGGCGACGACCGGGAGTTCGTGCAGCCCCCGTGCGTCGACGGGCACACCGACGACGGGGGCGAGTGCCCCGAGTGGGCCTGCGCCGACTGCGGGACGGCGGTCTTCTCCGCCGCTCCGTCGGCCACCGTCGTGGTCGTCCCGCAGCGCCGCGCCGCCTGAGGGAGGCCCCCCACCCCCGCCGCTCGCACGCTCGCGGCGGTCCCGGACGGGGCCACCCGAGCGGGGTCCGCAGCGCAGGCCGCCGTCCCGGGCGCTGGGCTCGTTAGGCTGGACCGGAGGTGGCGCGACGGCCCCGGGGACCCCGGGTGCCGGCAGCCGAGCAGCCGGTCGGTCCGACCGGCCGGCCGCGCCCGCGAGAACTGCTGAGGACGTGCTGTGTTCGAGACCCTCTCCGACCGCCTCGACAAGGTGTTCAGCGGCCTGCGCGGCAAGGGCCGGCTCACCGACGCCGACATCGACGCCACCGCGCGCGAGATCCGCATCGCGCTGCTGGAGGCCGACGTCGCGCTGCCGGTGGTGCGGGCCTTCATCACCGCGGTCAAGGAGCGGGCGCGCGGCGCCGACGTCTCGCAGGCCCTGAACCCGGCCCAGCAGGTCATCAAGATCGTCAACGAGGAGCTCATCGAGATCCTCGGCGGCGAGACCCGCCGGCTGCGCTACGCCAAGCAGTCGCCGACGGTCATCATGCTGGCCGGCCTCCAGGGCTCCGGTAAGACGACGCTGGCCGGCAAGCTCGGCCGCTGGCTCAAGGGCCAGGGGCACACCCCGCTGCTGGTGGCCGCCGACCTGCAGCGGCCCAACGCGGTCAACCAGCTCTCGATCGTCGCGGGCCAGGCGGGGGTCGACGTCTTCGCCCCCGAGCCGGGCAACGGCATCGGCGACCCCATCCGGGTCGCGGCCGACTCCATCGAGCACGCCCGCCGCACCATGCACGACGTCGTGGTGGTCGACACCGCCGGCCGGCTCGGCATCGACGCGGAGCTGATGGCCCAGGCCGCCGGCATCCGCGACGCCGTGCAGCCGGACGAGACGCTGTTCGTCGTCGACGCGATGATCGGTCAGGACGCCGTCACGACCGCCGAGGCCTTCCGCGACGGGGTCGGCTTCTCCGGCGTCGTCCTCACCAAGCTCGACGGCGACGCCCGCGGTGGTGCCGCGCTGTCGGTGCGGTACGTGACCGGCCAGCCGATCATGTTCGCCTCCACCGGCGAGAAGCTCACCGACTTCGACGTCTTCCACCCCGAGCGGATGGCCTCGCGCATCCTCGGGATGGGCGACGTGCTCACCCTCATCGAGCAGGCCGAGCAGGCCTTCGACGCCGAGCAGGCCGAGAAGATGGCCGGCAAGCTCGCCTCCCGGGAGGGCTTCACCCTCGAGGACTTCCTCGAGCAGATGATGGCCATCCGCAAGATGGGGCCGATCGCGAACCTGCTGGGCATGCTGCCCGGGGCGGGCGCGATGAAGGAGCAGCTCAAGCAGGTCGACGACCGCGACCTGGACCGCACCGCGGCGATCATCCGGTCGATGACCCCGGAGGAGCGGGTCAACTCCAAGATCATCAACGCGTCGCGGCGGGTGCGCATCGCCAACGGCTCCGGGGTGACCGTCACCGAGGTCAACCAGCTGCTGGAGCGCTTCGCGCAGGCCCAGAAGATGATGGGCCAGATGGCCGGCAGCATGGGGCTGCCCGGCATGGGGCCGATGTCGAAGAAGGCCCGCGGGCGCCAGATGCAGGCGCAGTCCAAGAAGGGCAAGAAGGGCAAGGGGAAGGGCAAGGGCGGCCCCGCGCGCCGGCCGATGGGCGCTCCGGGCCTCCCGCCCGGCGCGGGCTTCCCCGGGGGTGGCCTGCCCGGTGGGATGCCCGGCGGCATGCCGACGCTGCCGCCCGGCCAGGGCCTGCCCGACCTCACCAAGCTGAACTTCGACCAGTTCAAGGACGACCGGTCGTGACCCCGGCTCCCGCAGGGCGGTGAGCACCCCGGCGCTCCACCTCGCCGGCGTCCTGCTGCCCGAGGCCGAGCAGCGGGACGTGTGGGTCCGCGACGGGCGGCTGACCTTCGAGTCGGTCCCGGGCGCGGAGACCGTCAGCCGCGGCGGGTGGCTGGTCCCGGGGCTGGTCGACGCCCACTGCCACGTGGGCATCGGCCGCGGCGGCGTGCACGTCGAGGACCTCGCCGGGCTGCGCGAGCAGGCCCTCGCCGAGCGGGACGCCGGCGTGCTGGCGCTGCGCGACTGCGGCTCACCGGTGGACACCCGCGCGCTGGACGACGAACCGGACCTGCCGCGGATCATCCGGGCCGGCCGGCACCTGGCGGCACCGCGGCGCTACATCCCCGGGCTGGCGGTCGAGCTGGCGCCCGGCGACCTCGCCGCCGAGGTGCGCGTGCAGGCCCGCCGCGGCGACGGCTGGGTGAAGCTCGTCGGCGACTGGATCGACCGCGGTGCCGGCGACCTGGCACCCGAGTGGCCGGCCGACGCGGTCGCCGCCGCGATCGCGGTCGCGCACGAGGAGGGTGCCCGGGTCACCGCGCACACCTTCGGCACCGACGCGCTGCCCGACCTGATCCGCGCGGGCATCGACTGCATCGAGCACGGCACCGGCCTGACGGAGGAGCTCATCGGCGAGATGGCCGCGCGCGGCACCGCCGTCGTCCCGACGCTGGTCAACGTGGAGAACTTCCCGTCCTTCGCCGCCGCGGGGGAGGCGAGGTTCCCCGCCTACGCCAGCACGATGCGGCGGCTGTACGCGTCGTCGGGGGCGGTGGTCCGGGCGGCGTTCGAGGCGGGTGTCCCCGTCTTCGCCGGCACCGACGCCGGCGGCGGGATCGACCACGGCCGCATCGCCGACGAGGTGCGCGCTCTGGCCGAGGCGGGCCTGCCGGCCGAGGCCGCGCTGGCTGCGGCGTCGTGGTCGGCCCGGGACTGGCTGGGCCTGCCGTGCCTCGAGGAGGGGGCGCCGGCCGACCTGGTCGTCTACGACAACGACCCCCGCACGGACCTCGACACGCTCGCCCGGCCGCAGCTCACCGTCCTGCGCGGCCGCGTCCACTGACCCGTCCCGGGATCGTCCCGACGGGGGCACGGGGACGGGTTCCACGGCGGTGCGGGAGGGCACCTCGCCGCGGGTGGAGCCCGGAGGGCGACAATGCGCTCCGTGCTCCTGCGGATGTCCACCCTGTTCCTGCGCACCCTGCGCGACGACCCGGCCGACGCCGAGGTCCCCAGCCACCGCCTCCTGGTCCGGGCGGGTTACATCCGGCGGGCCGCGCCGGGCGGGTTCACCTGGTTGCCGCTGGGCTACCGGGTCTTCCGCAACGTCGAGCGGGTGATCCGCGAGGAGATGGACCGGATGGGCGCGCAGGAGGTGCACTTCCCGGCGCTGCTGCCCCGCGAGCCCTACGAGGCCACCGGTCGCTGGACCGAGTACGGCGACAACCTCTTCCGCCTCAAGGACCGCCGCGGCGTGGACCACCTCCTCGGCCCCACGCACGAGGAGATGTTCACGCTCCTCGTGAAGGACCTGTACTCGTCGTACAAGGACCTCCCGTTGTCGCTGTACCAGATCCAGACCAAGTACCGGGACGAGGCGCGGCCGCGGGCGGGCCTGCTGCGCGGCCGCGAGTTCACGATGAAGGACAGCTACTCCTTCGACGTCGACGACGCCGGCCTGGACAAGAGCTACGCCGCCCACCGCGACGCCTACATCCGGATCTTCGACCGGCTGGGGCTGGAGTACGTGATCGTCTCGGCGATGTCCGGGGCGATGGGCGGGTCCAGGAGCGAGGAGTTCCTGCACCCGACCGAGATCGGCGAGGACACCTTCGTCCGCTCGGCGGGCGGCTACGCGGCCAACGTGGAGGCGGTCACCACCGTCGTCCCCGACGAGATCCCCGTCGACGGGCTGCCCGAGGCGCACGTCGAGGACACCCCGGACACCCCGACCATCGAGACCCTCGTCGCCGTCGCCCGGCAGCTGTTCCCGGACGCCGGGTACACCGCCGCGTCGACGCTGAAGAACGTCGTCGTCACCCTCGTCCACCCCGACGGGACGCGCGAGCCGCTCGTCGTCGGCATCCCCGGCGACCGGGAGCTCGACACCAAGCGCCTGGAGGCCCAGGTCGCCCCGGCGGAGGTCGAGCCGTTCACCGAGTTCGAGGAGCACCCGCGGCTGGTCAAGGGCTACATCGGCCCGCAGGTGCTCGGCGCCGACAGCGAGTCGGGCATCCGCTACCTGGTCGATCCGCGGGTGGTGCGCGGCAGCCGCTGGATCACCGGGGCCAACGAGACGGGCAAGCACGTCTTCGACCTCGTCGCCGGCCGGGACTTCACCTGGGACGGCGTGATCGAGGCCGCCGAGGTGCTGCCCGGCGACCTCGCCCCGGACGGCTCCGGCCCGCTGGAGCTGGCCCGCGGCGTGGAGATCGGCCACATCTTCCAGCTCGGCCGCAAGTACGCCGAGGCGCTGGAGCTGAAGGTGCTCGACGAGAACGGCAAGCTCGTCACGGTCACCATGGGTTCCTACGGGATCGGCGTCTCGCGGGCCGTGGCGGCGATCGCCGAGTCCACGCACGACGAGCTGGGCCTGGTCTGGCCGCGCGAGATCGCCCCGGCCGACGTGCACCTCGTGGCCACGGGCAAGGACGCCGCCGTCTTCGAGGCCGCGGAGTCCCTCGCCCAGGAGCTGCAGGCCGCCGGGCTGACCGTCCTCTACGACGACCGGCCGAAGGTCTCGCCGGGGGTGAAGTTCAAGGACGCCGAGCTGCTCGGGATGCCGACGATCGTCACGGTCGGCCGCGGCCTGGCCGACGGCGTGCTCGAGCTGCGGGACCGCGCGACCGGGCAGCGCGAGGAGGTGCCGGTCGGGGAGGCGGCGGCCCGCGTGGTGGCCGCCGTCCGCGGCTGAGGGACCCCGTCCCCCTTCCGTCTCGCGGGCTCGCCGCGAGCCCCTGGACGGGGCCGGGCCGAGCGGAGCGACGTCACCCGGCGACGAGCTCCACCTCGTACCCGTCGGCGTCCTCGAGGTAGGCGGCCCGGTGCTCCGGGCCGCCGGCGAACGGGTGCCGGTCGGGGAAGAGCAGCCGCCAGCCGTGGGACGGCGCCTCCGCGACCAGGTCGTCGAGCTCGGCCGCCGTCCCGGCCCAGAACGCGAGGTGGTTCAGGCCGGGGGAGCGGCGCTCGTGGACGGTCCCGTCCAGGTCCGGGGACTGCTCGACGACGACGTAGACGTCGCCCGACCGCCACGACCGGCCGTGCGCCCAGGACTGGTACGGCTGCGCCCCGAGTGCGGTCAGCAGCCAGCCCCAGGAGTGCTCGGCGCGGGCCAGGTCGGGGACCCAGACCTCGATGTGGTGCAGCAGGCCTCGCCTCGGCATGGGGCCATCCTGCGGGATCTGGCATGATGGTCGGTCGAACACGGCGGTGGGCGGCCCTCTCACCGTTGCCGGCCGTGTCCCTGGCTCCGCCCCGGCGTACCCCACGCGTCCGTCCGGCGAGCAACCGACGAAAGCGTTCGAGGAGAACACGAGCCACCGTGGCCACCAAGATCAAGCTCATGCGCCTGGGCAAGATGCGCGCGCCGTACTACCGGATCGTCGTCGCCGACGCCCGCACCAAGCGGGACGGCCGCTCGATCGAGACGATCGGCAAGTACCACCCGAAGGAGGACCCGTCCTTCATCGAGGTCGACTCCGAGCGCGCCCAGTACTGGCTGGGTGTCGGCGCGCAGCCGACCGAGGCCGTCGCCGCCATCTTCCGGGTGACCGGTGACTGGCAGAAGTTCAAGGGCGAGCCGGCCCCGCCGCCCATGAAGGTCGCCGCCCCGAAGCCGGACAAGAAGGCCCTCTACGAGGAGGCCGTCCGCAACGCCGGCGCCGAGGAGCCGGCCACCGGTGCGACCACCCCGAAGAAGAAGGCCGCACCCAAGGCCGACGACGCGGCTGCCGCCGCCGAGACGCCCGCCGAGTAAGACGTGCTCGAAGAGGCGCTCGAGCACCTGGTCAAGGGCATCGTCGACCACCCCGAGGACGTCACGGTCGACCTGCTCAGCAACCGGCGCGGCAAGACCCTGGAGGTCCGGGTCCACCCCGACGACCTCGGCAAGGTCATCGGCCGCGGCGGTCGCACCGCCAAGGCGCTGCGCACCGTGATGACCGGCGTCGGCGGGCGGGGCCTGCGGGTCGACGTCGTCGACACCGACGGGCGCTGAGCCCTCCCTCGGAGGGCTCGCTCTTCGATGGACCCAGCCGCCAACGACCCCACCGACACCGTGGTGGTCGGCCGCATCGGCCGACCCCACGGTGTCCGTGGTGAGGTGACCGTCGAGATCCGCACCGACGACCCCGACCTCCGGTTCGCCGCCGGCGCCGTCCTGCTCACCGAGCCCGCCGCGCGCGGGCCGCTCACCGTCGCCGGCCGCCGCTGGCACCGCGACGTCCTCCTGCTGCTCCTCGAGGGCCCCGACGGCCAGGTCGTCGACAGCCGCGAGGCGGCCGAGGAGCTGCGCAACACCGAGCTGCACGTCCCGGTCGCCGACCTGCCGCAGCTCGAGGACCCCGACGCCTACTACGACCACCAGCTGGTCGGGCTCACCGCCCGCCTGACCGACGACACCGTCCTCGGCGAGGTGGCCGCCGTGCGCCACGAGGGCGCCGACCTGCTCGTCGTCCGCCGGAGCGAGGGTGGGGAGCTGCTGGTCCCGTTCGTGGCGGCGATCGTGCCCACCGTGGACCTGGCCGGGGGGTTCGTCGTGGTCGACCCGCCCGAGGGCCTGCTGGAGCTGTAGACCCATGCGGATCGACGTCATCACGATCTTCCCCGAGTACCTGGCGCCGCTGCGCCAGTCGCTGCTGGGCAAGGCTGCCGAGCGGGGCCTGGTCAGCATCGGCGTGCACGACCTGCGGCAGTGGACCGACGACGTCCACCGCACCGTCGACGACGCGCCCTACGGCGGCGGGCCCGGCATGGTCATGCGCCCCGAGCCGTGGGGCCGCGCCCTGGACGCCGTGCGAGCCCCGGGCACCCGGCTGGTCGTGCCCACGCCCGCCGGGCGCCCGTTCACGCAGGCGCTGGCGGCGGAGTGGGCCACCGAACCCGGCCTGGTCTTCGCCTGCGGCCGGTACGAGGGCATCGACCAGCGGGTCGCCGACTGGGCCGCCGACGCCGGGCCGGTGTCGGAGGTCTCCATCGGCGACTACGTGCTCGCCGGTGGGGAGTCCGCGGTGCTGGTGATGGTCGAGGCGGTCACCCGGCTGCTGCCCGGCGTCGTGGGCAACCGGGAGTCGGTCGAGTACGACTCGCACGCCGACGGCCTGCTGGAAGGGCCGTCCTACACGCGGCCGGCCTCCTGGCGGGGCCACGACGTCCCCCCGGTGCTGCTCTCCGGCGACCACGCCGCCATCGCCCGGTGGCGGCGCGCGGAGTCGCTGCGGCGCACCGCCACCCGCCGTCCCGACCTGCTGGCCGCCCTGCCCGAGGACGCGCTGACCCCCGGCGACCGCGCCGTCCTCGACGGTGCCTGAGCGTCCCTGGGTGCGCCCGACGGCCCGGGTGGTCGTGCTGGACCCCGCGGGGCGGGTGCTGCTGCTCGGTGCCCGGCTGACCGACCCCGCGGTGCCGCCGGGCGAGGTGCTGTTCTGGTACACGCCGGGTGGGGGAGTCGAGCCGGGGGAGAGCGTCCGGGACGCCGCCGTCCGGGAGCTGGCCGAGGAGATCGGGCTGCGCGTGGACCCCGCCGCGCTCGAGGGCCCGGTGTGGTTCCGGCGACACGTGGGCCCCTTCGCCGGGGTCCAGATCGACTCCCGCGAGACCTTCTTCGTGCTGCGCGACGTCGTCCACGAGGTGGACCCCCGGGGGCGCACGGAGCTGGAGGTCCTCGGCGAGGAGCCGCACCGCTGGTGGAGCGCCGCGGAGGTCGCTGCGGAGGCCGTGGAGTTCGCGCCGCGGGAGCTGGCCGGCCTCCTGTCGGAGCTGCTGGCCGGTCCGTGGACGGGGCCGCCGCGCTTCGTCGGCTGAAGATGTGGCACCATAGAGTGCTGCTGCGGACCGTCGGTCCCTCGACGGGAGCTCCTCCCGGAGTGCAGCTCCCCGGATCGGACAGCCGGGGCCGCTCGCTGTCCGCACCGTGAACGACGTAACCGCTAGGACAGGACTGCCGCGATGAACACCCTGGACGTACTCGACGCCGACTCGCTGCGCGACGACATCCCCGAGTTCCGCCCGGGCGACACCGTCAAGGTGCACGTGCGCGTCATCGAGGGCAACCGCTCGCGCATCCAGGTCTTCCAGGGTGTGGTCATCCGCCGCCAGGGCGGGGGCATCCGCGAGACCTTCACCGTCCGCAAGGTGAGCTTCGGCGTCGGCGTGGAGCGCACCTTCCCGGTGCACACCCCGGTCGTGGAGAAGATCGAGATCGTGACCCGCGGTGACGTGCGTCGCGCCAAGCTGTACTACCTGCGCGAGCTCCGCGGCAAGGCCGCCAAGATCAAGGAGAAGCGCGAGACCGTCTCTCGCTGACACGCTCCCTCGGCCGGGGAACCGGCCTGACCGCGGCGGGTCTCCCGCGGCCGTACGCTGGCTCCGATGAGCAGTGACCGGCCCGGGAGGCCCGCCGACGTCGTTCCGGAGGGCGAGGAGCCCTCCCCGGCCACCTCCGCCGGTGACATCGCCCCCGACGAGCCCGCGCCGGCTTCCCGCCGCTGGCGCCGCCGCGAGCGGCCGCAGGACCAGAAGAAGGGCTCGCTGCTGCGCGAGCTCCCCGTGCTCCTCGTCGTCGCCTTCGTGCTCGCGCTGCTGGTGAAGACCTTCCTCGTGCAGGCGTTCTTCATCCCCTCCGGGTCGATGGAGCAGACGCTGCACGGCTGCCCGGGCTGCACCGGCGACCGGGTCGTGGTGAACAAGGTGCCCTACTGGTTCGGCGAGCCCGAACCGGGCGACATCGTCGTCTTCCAGGGACCGGAGACGTGGTCCCCGGAGGTCGACGTCGCCGAGCCCACCAACTGGTTCACCGGCGCCCTGCTGTGGCTCGGGCGGGCGGTCGGTGTGGCCCCGCCCAGCGAGGACGACTTCGTCAAGCGGGTGATCGCCACCGAGGGCCAGACCGTCGCCTGCTGTGACGCCGAGGGTCGGGTCACGGTGGACGGCGAGCCGCTCGACGAGCCCTACATCTTCGAGAACACCCCGATCGAGACGCGGGCGTTCGACCCGGTCACCGTCCCCGAGGGCCGCCTCTGGGTCATGGGCGACCACCGGTCGGCCTCGGCGGACTCGCGCTCCCACGTGGGCGACGAGAACTCCGGGACGATCGCGGTCAGCGACGTCATCGGGAAGGCTGCGCTCATCGTCTGGCCGCTGGACCGCTTCGGCCTGCTGGGCTCGCCCGACATCCAGGGCGTGGAGGCGGCCGGGGAGCCGACGTCGGGAGCCGCGGCCGTGGCCGCCCCCTACGCGCTGGGCCTGGTGGGTGCGGTGCCGCTCACCGCCTGGCGGCGACGGCGGAGCAGGTCCGCGCGCCGCCGTACCTGACCGCCCGGCCGACCTGCCGAGACCCGCACACGCCCACCGCGTGTGCGGGTCTCGTCGTCTCCGCGCGTCGTCGTGGAAATGGCATCGCCATGTCGACACGGAAAGTGAGGTCACCATTCCGCTGTTGTCCGTGTGACTGGACAATGGCCCGGAGGCTTCGTCGGAATTCTTCTGAGAATTTCTCGGAAAACGTTCAAGCAACCGTCTCACCCGTCCGATGGAGATGGCGTAGGCCACCGATTGCGTGAAACGGAGTCAGCTGTGTCCGCACCCCTGGCGAGCGCCGCCCGCGGCGTCACCCGCGTGCTCATCCTCGCCGATGCCCCCGTCCTCCGGCGGGGTCTGGTGAGCATGATCAACGAGACCGCCGGCATGCAGTCGGTCGGGACCCCGGGCGAGCTGCGCCGGGCGCTGACCCTCGTCGAGACCGCCCGCCCGGACGCCGTCGTCGTCGAGCTGGGCCCCGGTCGCGCCGCCACGCTGAACGCCTGCCGGGACCTGCGCCGCCGGTACCCCCGGGTGACGATCGTGGCCCTGGGCACCTCCGAGGACCCGGCCGTGGTGAACGAGGCGCTGGCCGCCGGCGTCCGCGGCTACCTCATGATCAACACCTCGCCGACCCTCCTCGGGTGGGCGATCCTGGCCGCCCGTGCCGGCCGCACCGTGGTCGACCCGCAGATCCGCCGCGTCGAGCCCTCGGCCACCCCGGCGCCGAAGCCGCTCACCCCGGAGGTGCCGCTCACCCGGCGCGAGTCCGACGTGCTCGACGAGCTGATCCAGGGCCAGTCCAACCGGCAGATCGGCCGGAACCTGTTCATCAGCGAGGACACCGTGAAGTCCCACGTGAAGGCCATCCTGCGCAAGCTGGGCGCCCGTGACCGGGCGCACGCGGTCTCCCTGGTGCTCTCCTCGCGCAACGGTGGGTGCACCTGCGGCGCCCACAGCCTCGCTCCCGCCGAGGCCTGACCCTCCCGACTCCGGTCCCGGTGCCGGCGGTCCCGCCGCCGTCGCCGCGTACCGGGGGCGCCCGTCCGGACCGTCCGCCTCCTCGGCGGTCCACCCGGGCGCCCGACCGGGCCGCTGGTCGGTCCACCGACCGGGCCGCCGCCGGCCCGGAACCGGGCCGCTCGCCGGTCCACCGAACGGGCCGCCGCCGGCCCGCCGGTCCACGGGCCGGTCCCCTTTGACCCCGGGGACCGGCCCGTGGCGTCTCCGGAGCAGGGTGCTGCTCGGTGCAGCGGCCACCGGACCGGCGGGAGTGCGCGATCCGGTCACCATCGCGTCGTACTGTCGGAGCGCGATGGCTCTCCGTACCACCCCCGTCCCCGTCGAACCGGGCGCCCGTGTCCGGCGGGTGCGGGCCGCCGAGGACCGTCCGGACGCCCTGTGGGAGATGGAGCGCTCCCTGCGCCGCCGCGGCTTCGGCTCGATCGCCGGTGCCGACGAGGCCGGCCGCGGGGCCTGTGCCGGGCCCCTCGTCGCCGCCGCGTGCGTGCTGCCTGCCGGCCGGCGGGGCCGGGTCCCGGGGCTCGCGGACTCCAAGCTGCTCACCGCGGCGGCACGGGACCGGGTCTACGCGGAGATCCTCGACCGCGCCGTCGCCTGGTCGGTCGTCGTCATGCCGGTGTCCGACCTGGACGCCCGCGGCATGCACGTGACCAACATCGAGGCCCTGCGCCGGGCGGTGTGGACCCTCGACCCGGAGCCGGACTACGTCCTCACCGACGGGTTCCCGGTGTCCGGCCTCGCCCGCCCCACGCTGGCGGTCTGGAAGGGCGACCGCGTGGCGGCCTGCGTCGCGGCGGCCTCCGTGCTGGCCAAGGTCACCCGCGACCGGATCATGCTCGACCTGCACGAGCGGTGGCCGGAGTACGACTTCGCCGTCCACAAGGGCTACATCACCGACGTGCACAGCGCCGCGCTGGACCGTCACGGTCCCTGCCCCGAGCACCGGATGCGTTTCGTCAACGTCGCCCGCGCCCGCGACGCACACGCCGAGCGGGTACTCCACCTGACCGGCTCCGCCGCCATGGTCGATGATGGGTCCATGCGCCCTGTGTCCGGAGAGTCGCGATGAGCACCGAGGACCTGGAGAAGTACGAGACCGAGATGGAGCTGCAGCTCTATCGCGAGTACCGGGACATCGTCCGGCAGTTCACGTACGTGGTGGAGACCGAGCGGCGCTTCTACCTCGCCAACGCCGTCGACCTGCAGGTCCGGGAGGCCGGGGGCGAGGTCTACTTCGAGCTCAAGCTCTCCGACGCCTGGGTGTGGGACATGTACCGGCCGGCGCGCTTCGTGCGCAACGTGCGCGTCCTGACCTTCAAGGACGTCAACGTCGAGGAGCTCGACAAGCCCGACCTCGAGCTGCCCGACGGCCCCCGGCTGACCTGACTCCCGCTCCACCCCGCCCAGGCTGCCCGGCGCGTCCGTCACGGACCGCCCGACCGTCCACAGGGGGGCCGTCCGTCCACAGGAGCCCGGCGCGCCTGGTGCCGGGTCGCCCGGCGGGGCGACGGTCGCCGGGTGCGAACGAGATCGGACCTCGGCCTCCAGGGCGAGCGCATCGCCGCCGCCTACCTCACCGACCGGGGCCTGCGCGTCCTCGACCGGAACTGGCGCTGCCGCGACGGTGAGCTCGACATCGTCGCCCGGGAGGGCGACGCGCTGGTCTTCTGCGAGGTGAAGACCCGCAGCGCGGTGGGCTTCGGCCACCCCGTGGAGGCAGTCGGCCCGCTCAAGCAGCGCCGGCTGCGCACGCTGGCCCAGCGGTGGCTGGCCGCCCACGACGAGCACGCGCCCGAACTGCGCTTCGACGTCGTCGGGGTCCTGGTGCGGCCCGCGGAACCGGCGCTGGTCACGCACCTGAGGGCGGCCTTCTCGTGACGCTCGCGCGCACGTGGTCGGTCGGTCTCGCCGGGGTGCACGGCGCCATGGTCGACGTCGAGGTCGACATGTCCTCCGGTGTCCCTCAGGTGGTCCTGGTCGGTCTGCCCGACGCCGTCGTCCGGCAGTCCGTGGACCGCGTGCGGGCGGCCGTGGTCAACGCCGGCGGCAAGTGGCCGCTGCGGCGGATCACGATCGGCCTGTCCCCGGCGTCGATGCCCAAGCAGGGGAGCGGCTTCGACCTGGCCCTGGCCGCCGCGGTCCTCGCCGCCGACGGCGCCGTCCCGGCGGAGTCGGTGGGGCGGCTGGTGCTGATCGGTGAGCTGGCCCTGGACGGCACCGTCCGCGCCGTCCGCGGGGTGCTGCCCGCGGTGCTCGCCGCCGCCCGGGCGGGCCACGGCACGGTCGTGGTCCCCACCGGGAACGCGGAGGAGGCCGCCCTGGTGGAGGGCATCGAGGTGCGCGCCGCCGGCACACTCGCCGAGCTCGTCGCCCACCTGCGGGGGCGGACGGCGTTGCCGCGCCACACCCGCGGCCCGCTGGCGTCACCGCCCCCCGGCCCGGACCTGGGGGACGTCGTCGGCCAGCCCATCGGCCGCCGCGCGGTCGAGGTGGCCGCCGCCGGTGGCCACCACCTGTTCCTCACCGGGCCGCCAGGTGCCGGCAAGACGATGCTCGCCGAGCGCCTGCCGGGGCTGCTGCCGCCGCTGGACGAGCCGGCGGCCCTCGAGGTGACCGCGATCCACTCGGTCGCCGGCACCCTGCCGCCCGGCGCGCCCCTGGTCACGCGTCCGACGTTCGAGGCGCCGCACCACTCCGCGACGATGGCCGCGCTGGTGGGAGGCGGCTCCGGGCAGATCCGGCCCGGAGCGCTCTGCCGCGCCCACCGCGGCGTGCTCTTCCTCGACGAGGCACCCGAGTTCCCCCGGGCGGTGCTCGACACGCTGCGCCAGCCGCTCGAACGGGGGCAGGTGACGATCTCGCGGGCCAGCGGAGCGGCGACCTTCCCGTGCCGGGCGCAGTTGGTGCTCGCCGCCAACCCCTGTCCCTGTGCCAGCGCCGCAGGGGAGGCCGCCTGCACCTGCAGCGCGCTGGAGCGGCGGCGCTACCAGTCGCGGCTGTCCGGGCCGCTGCTCGACCGCATCGACCTGCGCGTCGACCTCCCCGCCGTCACCCGGGCGGCCTGGCTGGAGGCCGGCACCACGCCGGAGTCGACGCCGGTCGTGGCCGCGCGGGTGCTCGCGGCGCGCGCCGCCGCCACCGAGCGGCTCTCCGGCACGGGACTCGCCCTCAACAGCCAGGTGCCCGGCCGGCTGCTGCGCGAGCGGTGGGCGCCACCCCGGGCGGCGCTGGGGCTCGTCGAGCGTGCGCTGGAACGCGGGGCGCTCTCGGTGCGGGGCTACGACCGTGTGCTCCGGGTGGCCTGGACCCTCGCCGACCTCGCCGGCCGCACGGTCCCCGCGGCCGACGACGTCGCCGAGGCACTCGGCCTGCGGCTGCAGCGGGTGGCGGCATGACCGCCGTGCCGAGCCTCGACGAGGACATGGAGGAGGCGGTCGGGGGCGTCGACGGGCGGCCCTCGCCGGCGGTGCGGCGGGCCCGCGCGTGGCTGAGCCGGGCGGCCGAGCCGGGGAGCATCCCGTTCTGGCGTTTCGTCGACGAGGTCGGCCCGGTGGAGGCGGTGCGGCGGCTGCGTGGCGGTCGCGCTCCCGACGCCGTCCGGGCCCTCGTCGGTGCACGCGCTGCCCAGGACGCCTCCCTGGCCGACCTGGCGCGCGCCGAGCGCTGCGGCGCCCGGCTCCTGGTCCCCGAGGACGACGAGTGGCCCGGTCTGCTGCTGCACTCGCTGACCCTCGCGACGGCCGAGGAGCCGGAGGCCCCCCGGGACCAGTCGCCCCGGACGACCGCCCCCGTCCCCCCGCTCGCGCTGTGGGTGCGGGGGCCGGCGCGGCTCGACGAGCTGGCCGACCGCTCGGTCGCGATCGTGGGCGCCCGGGCCTCGACCGCGTACGGCGAGCACGTGGCGGGGGAACTCGGGCACCAGCTGGGGGAGCGGGGGTGGACGGTGGTGTCCGGCGGGGCCTTCGGGATCGACGCTGCCGCGCACCGGGGCGCCCTCGCCGCGGAGGCGCCGACCGTCGCCGTCCTGGCCTGCGGGGTCGACCGGCCCTACCCCGCCGCCCACGGGGCGCTGTTCCACCGGATCGCCGAGCAGGGCCTGCTCGTCAGCGAGTGGCCGCCGGGAGCCGCTCCGCACCGCCACCGCTTCCTGGTCCGCAACCGGCTCATCGCCGCGCTGACCCGCGGCACCGTCGTCGTGGAGGCCGCCGCCCGGTCCGGGGCGCTGGCGACGGCGCGCCGGGCCGGGCGACTCGGCCGGCGGGTCCTCGTGGTGCCCGGGCCGGTCACCTCGGCCATGTCGGTGGGCTGCCACGAGCTGCTCCGGGAGGCGGAGCTGCAGGCGGCACTGGTGGCCAACGCGGCGCACGTGCTGGAGGAGGTCGGCCGACTGGGGGAGGACCTCGCCGACCCGCCCGAACGGCCGGCCGATGCGCGGGACGGGCTCTCGGACGTCGCCGTGCGCGTCCTTGACGCCTGCCCGGTGCGGGTGGGGGTCAGCCCGGAGCGGCTGTCCGCGATCGCCGGCTGCGACGTGCTCGACGTGCTGCGCGTGCTCCCCGCGCTGGAGCTCGCGGACCTGGTGGAGTGGACGGGCACCGGCTGGCGGATCGCGTCGCAGCGGGGACCAGCGCCGCGCAGATGACGCGCGTGGCCCCCATGACACCGCTGCGGCCGCGTCCGAGCCGGACGCGGCCGCATTGCCCTACTCCCGAGGTTGTTGCCATGTCGCAGTGCCGGTGCAGTCACATCAGACGGCGAGGATGTACAGGTTGCCGTAGTCGTCGTCGTCACTGTGCGAGCAGTCGACGAGCATCCGATCCTCGGCGAGGAAGCCACTGAAACGGCATCGGTCAGCGCCCGTTGCTGCCTTCGTGTCCACCGTGCTGACGACGTCGCCGGTGGCCGCGTCGACGACCGTGAACATCAAGCCGTCGCTGTCGTGCTCCACGGCCAGTCTCTCGAACTCACCGCCCCGGTAGTTGGCGTCGTCCGGTAGGCCGCCGAGTGTCCAACTCGTCTGGCCATCGTCGTAGCGCAGTTCGTTGCTCAGGACGTACGCGAAGTCGCCGCTGTGGACCATGGCGCCGTCGGGTACGGGATTGGTCGGTTCGAGAACGTCGGTGGAAGCCCTCTGCCCGGTCTGGAGGTCGAGGACCGCCCAGGTTTGCGGTTTCTCGCCCCGGGACTCCCTGCCCGGGTCCCCCACTGCGACGTAGTTGCCACGTTGATCCAGGACGCAGGTTCCTGCGAGATCGGCGGGCCAGGACCAACTCACCGGGGTGCCGGTGGGGATCTCGTAGACCGCCCTCGAGTCACAGCCCGTCGAGTTGTACGTGCTGGAGACCGTGACGTAGTCGTCGGTGGCGGTGTAGTTGCCCCCCTCCCAGTCGATGGGGAGGCTGTACACCTCTTCTCCGTTGGGAGTCAGGGCGTAGAGATCGTAGTCGCGACCGTTAGGCTTCCCCTGCACGAGGAGGAGATCGGGTGCGACCACCCGGACGCCATCGAGCTCGCTGAAGTCGCCGACCGGCAGGGGGAGCAGTTCTCCGTCGGAGTTCAGGAGTTGCCCTTCCTCCAGTTCTCCGTCGTCCGGCATCACGAGTGCGAGTCCTGAGGTCTGGTCATCGGTTTCGTAATCCTCGTACAGCTCCAAGCCAGCGAAGCTGGCGAGCACCGTGCCGGGCGCCGGAGGCGGCGTCGTTGTCGCCGACGACTCCGGTTCGGCTGATTCCACCGCGGCTGACTCGCCGCCGCACGCGGCTGTGAGCGTCAGCGTCGCCAAAGACATGACCATGAGAACTGGACGGTGCTTGGTCGTGAACAACGGTCAACCCTTCGTGAGGGGGGCGGATGCATGGGTTCCGCCCTGCCGCGTGCCCCCGTGAACACGCACCGCCCCAACGGCATGTCTGCCGGCTCCGTTGAGCGAAGGCTGTTTCATCTAGCCCCGCCGAGTGAGGCACCGACGCGCCGACCTCGGTCGTCGACTCCGGCAGCAAGTTCGGGCGCGGGACTCCGCAGCCGCCGTCCGGCCAGCGATGGTCCCTCCATGGCCGGGTTCGCTGCGCGGGACGTCCCAGAGGGGAGCAACGGGACAGGCGGGTCTCGGAGTCGGCGCGGCTCCTTGACCGGCGGCGGGCGCCGTCGGACGGTTCCCCGGTGACCGCCCGGACCGCCGACGCTCGTGCTGCCCTGCCGCCGCAGCTCGCCGAGGCGCTGACCGGGTACGAGGACCACCTGCGCAGCCAGCGGGACCTGTCCGAGCACACCGTCCGCGGCTACGTCGGCGACGCCGTCTGGCTGCTCGACCACCTGACCCGGCGCGGCGGCACCCGGGTCGACGACCTCGACCTGGCCACGCTGCGCAGCTGGCTGGCCCAGGGGCGGACCCGCGGCGCGGGGCGGGCCACCACCGCGCGGCGGGCCGCCGCGGCGCGGTCGTTCACCGGCTGGTTGCGGCGGGCCGGGCTCACCTCCGAGGACGTCGGCCAGCGGCTGGTCAGCCCGAAGGCGCACCGCGTCCTGCCCGACGTGCTGGCCCCGGACCAGGCGCGGGCCGTGGTCGAGTCGGCCGCCGGCGCCGAGGAGCCGGTCGGGCTGCGTGACGCCGTCGTCCTCGAGCTGCTCTACGCCAGCGGCATCCGGGTCAGCGAGCTGGTCGGGCTCGACGTGGACGACGTCGACCGCGGCCGCCGCCTCCTGCGGGTGCTCGGCAAGGGGCGCAAGGAGCGCAGCGTGCCCTACGGCATCCCCGCGGAACGGGCGCTGGACGCCTGGCTGACCCGTGGCCGGCCCGCACTGGCGACGGCGGAGTCCGGCCCGGCGCTGCTCCTCGGCCTGCGCGGACGGCGGCTGGACCCCCGCGAGGTGCGCCGCACGGTGCACGCGGCGGTGGCCGCCGCCCCCGGAGCCCCCGACATGGGCCCCCACGGCCTGCGGCACTCCGCCGCCACCCACGTGCTGGAGGGCGGGGCGGACCTGCGCTCGGTCCAGGAGTTGCTCGGCCACGCCAGCCTCGCGACCACCCAGATCTACACCCACGTGACGGTCGAACGGCTCCGGGCGGTCCACGCCCAGGCCCACCCGCGCGCCTGACAGGAGTCCTGAACGTGTCTGACACAGTTGTCGTGCGCGCGATCGAATCGCCCGCCGTGCCCACCCCGAGGCGGCCCTGGCCGGCCTCCGAACGACCGGGAGCGCAGACCGTGCCCGAGGCCACCATCAACCGGCTCGACGGGGCCCACGACGACGCCGACGCGGCGCTGGCCGAGCTGTGGGCCACCTACGTCACCGACCGCGACCCCGCGCTGCGGGACCGGCTGATCCTCCACTACGCGCCGCTGGTCAAGTACGTCGCGGGCCGGGTCGGCAGCGGCCTGCCGGCGCACGTGGAGCAGGCCGACCTCGTCTCCTACGGCACCTTCGGTCTGATCGACGCGATCACCCGCTACCAGCCCTCGCGCGAGGTGAAGTTCGAGAGCTACGCGATGGCGCGCATCCGCGGCGCGATCATCGACGAGCTGCGCAGCACCGACTGGATCCCGCGGTCGGTGCGGATGAAGGCCCGCCAGTTCGAGCGCACCGTCGCGGCGCTGGAGAGCCGCCTGCGGCGCAGCCCCACCGACGAGGAGGTGGCCGCCGAGATGGGCATGGACGTCGAGGAGGTCCGCAAGTTCCTCGGCCAGCTGTCCCTGGTCAACGTCGTGGCCCTGGACGAGCTGCTCTCCGACGACGAGGGTGGCGCGCCCCGCCTGGTCGACACCCTGCAGGACCCCAGCGCCCTCGACCCGCAGGCGATGGCCGAGCACGGCGAGGCCCGCCAGCTCCTGGCGCGGGCGGTGGAGCAGCTGCCGGAGCGGGAGAAGGTCGTGGTCAGCCTCTACTACTTCGAGGGGCTGACCCTGGCCGACATCGGCCGTGTCCTCGGCGTCACCGAGAGCCGCATCTGCCAGCTGCACACCAAGGCGGTCCTGCACCTGCGGACCAAGCTCGCCGACATCGCGTGACGGCAGCCCGGGGAGCATCGCGGCGAGGGACGAGCATGGAGCGGACTCGGGCGCGGAGTCGCGCCATGGTGATCGCGTGACCGCGCCGCGGGGCGCCCTGGACGGGCCCGCGCTCGTCTACGACGGCGACTGCGGGTTCTGCACACGTGCCGCGCAGGTCGCCCGGCGGATCCTGCCCCGGGACTGCGCGGTGACCCCGTGGCAGCGCACCGACCTGACGTCGATTGGCGTGACGTCGGCGCGGGCGCAGCGCGAGGTGCTGTGGGTGTCCCGATCCGGCCGGGTGAGCGGGGGCGCCCGCGCCGTGGCCGACGCGCTCCGGGCGGCGGGCAGCCCCTGGACCCTCCTGGGGGTCGCGCTGCGCGTGCCCCCGCTCTCGTGGGTCGCCGACGGCGTCTACCGGCTCGTCGCGGCCAACCGCATGCGCCTGCCGGGCGGTACCGCGGCCTGCGCCGTCCCCCCGCGCTCGCCCGACGAGCAGCGCGGCGGGTCCGGCACGGCGGCGTGACGCGAGCCGCTCAGCCGAGCGGCAGCAGCCGCACCTCCGGCGGGCGGAGCAGGGCCAGGGGGTCCAGGTAGGTGTCCCTGAGGCGCAGGCCCCAGTGGAGGCAGGCCGCAGCCGGGCAGCCGTCGTGCCCGGCGGTGAGCGCCCCCAGCGGGGAGCCCCGCGCCACCGCCTGACCTGCGCCGACCGTCGGCTCGACCGGCTCGTACGTGGTCCGCAGCCCGCCGGGGTGGTCGACGCTGACCACCGGACGTCCGGCGACCATCCCGGCGAACGCCACCACGCCGTCCCCGGCGGCCAGCACGGCCGCGCCGGGCGCTCCGGCGAGGTCCACGCCCCGGTGACCGGCGGCGTACCGGTCGGCCGGCGGGTCGAACGGCCGGGTCACCGCCCCCTCGACGGGCGGCACCCACAGCGCGGAGGACGACGGGGGCGCGGGCTCGGCGACGGCGGGAGCGGGGCCGAGGACCAGCGCCGTGGCGAGGAGCAGGGGGACGAGGAGGCGCACGGCGGCAGCCTCCACCCGGCACACGCGCCGATCGCCGGGGGAGCGGGGTCTGTGGACGGCCCCGGCCTCGGGGGAGGACCTCGCCGCGCGAGGCGTATGCTCGTCGGCGCGACCCGTCTCGACCGGGTCGACTTCGCGCGTCCTCGTGCCCGCTGGAGCCAGCGGGCCGGTCGCCACCTCGGTCCCCGTGGGTACGCCCCGCGGGGTGGTGTGGCACCGCGGACGCCAGGGCGGTGCACCACCCGGTGCCCGCGACAACCGAGGAGCGCGGCCGCCGGGCGGCCGCGCGCGAGAGAAGGGCTGCGGCCATGGCAGTCGTCAGCATGAAGCAGCTGCTCGACAGCGGCGTCCACTTCGGGCACCAGACCCGTCGCTGGAACCCGAAGATGAAGCGCTTCATCTTCACCGAGCGCAACGGCATCTACATCATCGACCTGCAGCAGACGCTCGGGTACATCGACAACGCCTACGAGTTCGTCAAGCAGACCGTGGCGCACGGTGGCTCGATCCTGTTCATCGGCACCAAGCGGCAGGCCCAGGAGGTCATCGCCGAGCAGGCGCAGCGGGTCGGCATGCCCTACGTCAACCAGCGCTGGCTGGGCGGCATGCTCACGAACTTCTCGACGGTCCACAAGCGGCTGCAGCGGCTCAAGGAGCTCGAGGACATGGAGCAGACCGGCGTCATGGCCGGCCTGTCCAAGAAGGAGCAGCTGGGCCTGACCCGCGAGAAGGCCAAGCTGGAGCGCAGCCTCGGCGGTATCCGCGACATGCAGAAGGTGCCCAGCGCCGTCTGGATCGTGGACACCAAGAAGGAGCACATCGCCGTCGGCGAGGCCCGCAAGCTGGGCATCCCGGTCGTCGCGATCCTCGACACCAACTGCGACCCCGACGAGGTCGACTACAAGATCCCGGGCAATGACGACGCCATCCGCAGCGCTGCCCTCCTGACCCGCGTGATCGCCGACGCCGTCGCCGAGGGCCTCATGGCCCGCTCGGCCGCGCAGGCCAACGCCGGCCGCGAGGACGGCGCCGAGCCCGTCATCGGCGAGGCCGAGCCGCTGGCCGACTGGGAGCGCGAGCTCCTGACCGGTGGCGACGCCGCCGCGGCCCCGGCCGCCGAGGCCACCCCGCTGCCCGAGACCCCGGCCGCCCCGCCCGTGGTCACCGCGGGCGAGGTCGCCCCGGTCGAGGGCGTCCCGGCCACCGGCGACACGGCCACCGGCACGCAGGGCGCCCAGAACGGCTGAACCGCGCCGGCGCCGTCCCCGCCCGCCGCGGGGACGGCGCCGTGGCCCGTCCGGGCGGCCCCGTCCGGGACTCCCGACTCAGCACCACACCCACCCCAGACACAGAGGGAAGTGACATGGCTGGCTTCACCGCTGCCGACGTCAAGCGGCTCCGCGACGCGACCGGCGCCGGGATGATGGACTGCAAGAAGGCCCTGACCGAGGCCGAGGGCGACTACGACAAGGCCGTCGAGCTGCTGCGCATCAAGGGCGCCAAGGACGTCGGCAAGCGCCTCGAGCGCTCCACGACCAACGGCGTCGTCGTCAGCAAGGACGGCGCGCTGCTCGAGCTCGACTGCGAGACCGACTTCGTCGCCAAGAACGCCGACTTCGTCAAGCTCGCCGAGCGGCTGCTGGACATCGTCCTGGAGCGCAAGCCCGCCGACGTCGAGGCGCTGCTGGCCACCGAGGTCGACGGCCAGACCGTCGCCGCGCTGGTCGAGGGCGAGTCCGCCCGCATCGGGGAGAAGCTCGTCCTGAGCCGCTTCACCGTCTTCGAGGGCACCACCGCCACCTACCTGCACAAGCGGGCCACCGACCTGCCCCCGGCCATCGGCGTCGCCGTGCAGTACACCGGGGGCAGCGAGGAGGCCGCCCGCAGCCTGGCGATGCACATCGCCGCCGCGCGCCCGCGGTACCTCACCCGCGACGAGGTCCCGGCCGAGGCGGTCGAGACCGAGCGCCGCGTCGCCGAGCAGACGGCCAAGGAGGAGGGCAAGCCCGAGCAGGCGATCGTGAAGATCGTCGAGGGCCGGGTCAACGCCTACTACAAGGACTTCGTCCTGCTCGAGCAGCCGTCGATCACCGAGCCCAAGCGCACGGTCAAGCAGATCGTCGACGAGGCCGGCCTGACCGTGGAGCGGTTCGCCCGCTTCGAGGTCGGCCAGGCCTAGTACTGACGGCCCTGCTGCAGGGCCCGCCGCGAGCGTGCGAGTGGTGGGGGGCAGTGGGGTCCTTCCGCTCACCGGCCCCGTCCCGTCTCGGGACGGGGCCGGTGGCGCGTCCGGGACGGGACCGCGGGGACCCCTGCCCGCGCGAGCGCGCCGAGCCCATGCGGCAGGATCAGGGGAACGCCGTCGAGCGAGGGATGAACAGTTGACCGACACCGCCGCGCCGAGCGCCACCACGCCCCTGTCCGCGCCGACCGCCTTCCAGCCCGCTGACGACGGGGGCTACAAGCGGGTCCTGCTCAAGCTGTCCGGCGAGGCGTTCGGCGGCGGCAAGGTCGGTGTGGACTCCGGCATCGTCCAGAACATCGCCGAACAGCTGGCCGAGGTCGTCCACGGCGGCACCCAGGTCGCCATCGTCGTCGGGGGCGGCAACTTCTTCCGCGGCGCCGAGCTCTCGCAGGCCGGCATGGACCGCCGGCACGCCGACTACATGGGCATGCTCGGCACCGTCATGAACTGCCTGGCGCTGCAGGCCTTCTGCGAGCAGGTGGGCCTGGAGACGCGCGTGCAGACCGCGATCACCATGGGCCAGGTCGCCGAGCCCTACATCCCGCGCAAGGCGGTGCGGCACCTGGAGAAGGGCCGCCTGGTCATCTTCGGCGCCGGCGCCGGCATGCCCTACTTCTCGACCGACACGGTGGCCGCGCAGCGGGCGCTG
Source organism: Geodermatophilus sp. SYSU D01105 (assembly GCF_054050095.1). Taxonomy (NCBI): domain Bacteria; kingdom Bacillati; phylum Actinomycetota; class Actinomycetes; order Geodermatophilales; family Geodermatophilaceae; genus Geodermatophilus; species Geodermatophilus sp. SYSU D01105. Next base: position 39,201 of record NZ_JBJGYR010000020.1, on the reverse strand, counting down.
GAGATCGGCTGCCAGGTGCTGCTCATGGCCAAGAACGGGGTGGACGGCGTCTACGACGACGACCCCCGGACCAACCCCGACGCGGTCATGTACCACCACCTCGACTACGCCACCGTGCTGGCCAAGCAGCTGAAGGTGGCCGACGCGACGGCGATCAGCCTGTGCATGGACAACCGCATGCCGATCGTCGTCTTCAACCTGCTGCGCGACGGCAACATCGCCCATGCCGTCGCAGGTGAGAAGATCGGGACGCTGATCAGCGACCCGGCCTGACCGGCGCCGTCCCAGCACGCAGACCCGCGACACCGGCGGTGCAGCACCCGCCGCCTCAGGAGGAGAGACCCGTGATCGACGACACCCTGCTCGACGCCGAGGAGCGGATGGACAAGGCCCTGTCGGTCGCGCGGGAGGACCTCGGCTCGGTGCGCACCGGGCGGGCCGCGCCCTCGATGTTCAACAAGGTCCTGGTCGACTACTACGGCGCGCCCACCCCGGTGCCGCAGATGTCGTCGATCACCGTGCCCGAAGCGCGCATGGCGGTCATCAAGCCCTACGACAACGGGCAGCTCTCGGCCATCGAGAAGGCCATCCGCGACAGTGACCTGGGCGTCAACCCGACCAACGACGGCCAGATCATCCGCGTGGTCTTCCCGCAGCTGACCGAGGAGCGCCGCCGCGACCTGGTCAAGCAGGCACGGTCCAAGGGCGAGGACGCGAAGGTCGCCATCCGGAACATCCGGCGCCGCAGCAAGGAGGAGCTCGACCGCATCGCCAAGGACGGCGAGGCGGGCGAGGACGAGGTGCGTCGGGCGGAGAAGGAGCTCGACGACCTCACCGCCAAGCACGTGCACTCGGTCGACGAGGCGGTCAAGAACAAGGAGGCCGAGCTGCTCGAGGTCTGAGCCGTTCGGTCCTCCTCCCATGACACCCGATCCCGACACGGGGCCGATCCCCGTCGTCGGCCGACGTCCCACACCGCCCCCGGCGCCCCGACCGCCCCGGGAGGCCCGGACGGCGCAGCTGCCGGTCGCCGAGCCGGCGACCGTCGAGACCCCGGCGCCCGTCGGCGGCCCGACGACGGACCCCAGGCCGGCGACGGACACCGCTCCGGCGACGGTCGAGGCCCCGGCGACGGGCGCCCCCGGCCCGGCCCCGGACTCCTCCTCCCCGGAGGGCCCCGCGCGGAAGCAGGGCCGGGCGGGGCGGGACATGGTCGCCGCCATCGGCGTCGGTCTGGGCCTCGGCGCGGTCATCATCGCCTCGCTGCTCATCCACCGGCCGGCCTTCCTGCTGGTCATCGTGGCGGCGATCCTGGTCGGGATCGTCGAGCTCACCCGCGCCGTCGAGGCCGGCGGGGCCCGGCCGCCGCTGGTCCCGGTGCTGGTCGGCGCGGTCGCGATGCTCGGCCTGGCGTGGACCCGCGGCACCTCCGGCCTGGTCGTCGGGTTCCTGCTCACCGTCCTCGCGGTCCTGCTGTGGCGGCTCGGTGACGGCCCCGAGGACTACCTCCGCGACGCCTCCGCCGGCGTCCTGGTCGCCGCCTACGTGCCGCTGCTGGCCGGCTTCGCCGTCCTCCTGCTCGTGCCCGACGACGGCGTGGCGCGGGTGCTGGCGTTCATCGCGACCGTCGTGGGCAACGACGTCGGCGGGTTCGCCGCCGGCGTGCTGGCCGGCCGGCACCCCATGGCCCCGTCGGTCAGCCCCAAGAAGTCCTGGGAGGGGATGGCGGGGTCGATCGTCGCGTGCGTGCTGATCGCCACGCCGATCGTCACCCTGGCGCTGGACGGACCGTGGTGGGGTGGTGTGATCTTCGGCGCGGCCCTGGCGGTGAGCGCGACGGCCGGTGACCTGGGCGAGTCCCTGATCAAGCGGGACCTCGGCATCAAGGACATGGGCACGCTGCTGCCCGGCCACGGCGGCATCATGGACCGGCTGGACTCCCTGCTGCCGTCGGCCGCGGTCGCCTACCTGCTGCTCTCCTGGGTCGCTCCCGCCTGAGGCTGCGGTCAGCCGCGGGAGCCGACCTCCCACACCGAACCGACGACGGCGAACCCGCGGCGGGCGTACCAGTGCCGCGGCCAGTCCGCGGCGTGCGCCTCCAGGACGACGAGGTCGCAGCCGGCCTCGGCGGCGAGCGTGACCAGCCGGGCGAGGACCGCGTCGCCGTACCCGCGGCCGCGGACCTGCGGCTCGGTCATCACCGACTCGATCGAGGCCGTCGCGCCGTCGACCCGCAACTGACCGGCGGCCACCGGGCTGCCCTCCTCGCGGACCGCGACGTCGGTGACCGCCACCACTGCGTCGGTGCGGTGCTCGCGGCCGACGAGCTGGGCGACGACCTCGTCGAGCTCGGGCAGGACGGGCAGGTCGCGTCGCCAGGAGCGGTCCCACAGCCCGTGCAGCTCGCGCTGGTCGGTCACCTCGGCGCGGGCGCCGCCGTCCAGCGGGGTGGCCGGCCGGCTCATGACCAGCAGCTCCGAGACCTCCCAGCCGCGGTCAGCGAGCTCGGCGGCGACCGTCCCCGCGCCGGGCCAGCGCAGCACGGCGGCGGGGGAGGGCAGCCCGGACCCGAGCGCCGTCCGCTCGACGGTCGCGGCGTCCACCGGGGCGCTCAGGAGCACCGCGTTGTCGTCGCGCGAGTGGGGGTAGCGCCGATCGGCCACGAGCACGCCGCCGGGGACGTCGCGCACCTCGGGGGCCCGCCGGACCGCCAGAGAGGTCTGCAGCGCCACCGCCCGGCCGAACGCGTCGTCCGGCGCCGGCAGCACGGGCTCGACCGGCGGCCGCCACGGGACGACCGCGACCACGGCCGACGTCGGCAGCGGTCCGTACAGGTGGGGGAAGCGGGTGCCGGGCGGGTCCTGCGGGTGCCCCGGTTCCCAGCGCAGGGGGTCGGCCAGGCGCGCGGGGTCGACGACGAGCAGCACCAGGTCGCGGCGGCCGGGGAACAGCCGCCCCGCGGGCAGGTGCACCTGCTCGGGCGTGGACAGGTGGACGAAGCCGTCGTCGGCCAGCGACGGCGGGCGCAGGGCGCCGCGGTCCAGGGCGGCGCGCCACGCCCACGCCTCCGTGAGGTGGACGAGGACGCTCGCGGTCATCCCGCCATCCTGCCGACGGGGGTGGGGGCCGATCACCGTCGGGCGGCCTGCGCACGGCGACTCCTGGACCGACCGGGCCGGCCTCTGCTCAGGTGACCTGCGTCATGGCAGATGTCCCGCAGGAGTCATTAGCGTGGCGCCCGGCCCTGAGAGGCCTGGGTCGTCCTACACACGGCCCTCCGCCGGTCGAGCAGCGTCGCCGCTGGCTGATCCCCATGACCGCATGGGTGCCCCTCGCCTGCTCCTGGAGGAGCTGCTCTGTGACTGCCGCTCGCGTCCTGACCTCGACCGGCTCCGGTCCGACGTCCCGCCCTGACCTCCCTGTGCCACCCCCGGAGGCGCAGGGGTCTGCCCCCGCCCATCGACGGGAGCTGTGGTTGACCGGGGCGTCGCTGGTCGTGACGTGCGCTGTGGCGGCCGTCGTCGGGGTGTTGCTGACCGTACAGCTGACCCACGAGGTCTCCCAGGGTCATCTCCTGCGGGCAGTGCTCGGGGCTCTGGGCAGCCTGGCCATCGCCGTCCTCGTCTATGGGGGACTGGTCTACCAGCTGGCCCGGTGGGGCCACTTCCGGAGGCTGCTCTCCGCGGAGGTCGCGGATCCCGCGGATCAGGACGAGCTGTTCGAGCCCGACGCCGAACCGGGGAAGCTGACGGTCCTGATCCCCTCCTACCGCGAGGACATGGCCGTGGTGCGCCAGACGGTGCTGTCGGCCGCGCTGCAGGACTACCCGGACCGACGGGTGGTGATCCTGGTGGACGACCCGCCGGCACCGGACGCCCCGGGGCACGTCGCGGCGCTGGACGCCGTTCGCGGGCTCCCCGCGCAGGTGCACGCCCTCGTGGCCGATCCGGCGCGCGAGCTCGCAGAGGAGGCACACGCCTTCGCCCGCCGCACCGGGCACTCCACCGACGTCCCCCAGGACCTCCTGGTCGAGGAGGCCCGGTGGGTGGAGGACCTCTACGAACGCACTGCTCACTGGTTCGACCGGCAGTTCGAGGCCGAACACGCCGAAGACCACACCGCACGCCTGTTCAGCCGGCTGACCTTCGGTGCCCGTGCGATCGCCTGTCGCGAGCGGGCGGCCGAGGTCGCCGCGTCCCGGACGGCCGGGACGCTGACCCTGGGCCGGCTGCGCCGCGACCACCAGCGCCTGGCCTGCCTGTTCGCCGTCGAGGTGACCGTCTTCGAGCGCAAGAGGTACGCCAACCTGTCCCATGAGGCGAACAAGGCGATGAACCTCAACTCCTACATCGGGCTGCTCGGCCGACGCTGGCAGGAGGTGCACCGTCCGGACGGGGTGCACCTCGAGCCCGTGCCCGCGCCGACGCGGTCGCCACGACCGGCCCCCGCGGACCCGCAGACGGTGATCGAGGTCCCGGCCAGCCGCTGGCTGCTCACCTTGGACGCGGACAGCCTCCTCGTGCACGACTACTCGGCCCGGTTGGTGCAGGCCATGAGCCGGCCGGAGCAGGTCCGGACCGCGGTGATGCAGACGCCGTACTCGGCCGTTCCCGGCGCCCCGGGCCCCGTCGAGCGCACCGCGGGCGCCACCACGGACGTCATGCACGTCGTCCACCAGGGCACCACGCACTTCGACGCCACCTACTGGGTCGGCGCGAACGCACTGCTGCGGACAGACGCGCTGGCCGACATCGCCACCACCGAGCAGGAGGGGTCCAAGGAGGTGACGCGGTTCATCCAGGACCGCACGGTGATCGAGGACACGGAGTCGACCGTCGACCTGGTGGATGCCGGCTGGAGGCTGCACAACTACCCCGCGCGGCTGGCCTACAGCGCCACCCCCGCCGACTACGGGTCGTTGCTCATCCAGCGCCGACGGTGGGCCAACGGCGGCCTCATCATCCTGCCCAAACTGCTGCGGTCCTACCGACGCAGCGGGCTGCGCGGCAGGACCGCCGAGGCGGTCATGCGCGTGCACTACCTCATCAGCATCGCGACGGCGAACCTGGCGCTCCTGTTCCTGATGTTCGTCCCGCTCGAGTTGGACGTCCCCGTCGCCCTGCTGGTCGGGACGTCCGTCCCGTACTTCGCCCTCTACGCACGCGACCTCCGCCTCATGGGCCGGCGGCGCCGCGAGCTGCTCGAGGTCTACGCGCTCAACCTGCTGATGCTCCCCGTCAACCTCGGTGGCGTCGTCATGTCAGTGCGTCAGGCGCTGACCGGTCGGCGGATCCCCTTCGGCCGGACGCCGAAGGTGAGCGATCGGACGGCCGCTCCGGCCCTCTACGTCGCCTCGACCCTCGTCCTGCTCGCGTTGTGGGCAGTCGGCGCGACGGTGGACGCGGTCGCCGGCCGGGACCTGCACGCGGTGTTGGGGGGAGCCAACGCCGTGCTCCTCGCCGTGGCGGTCACGCGGTACATCGGTTGGCGTCACGCGCTGGGCGACCTGACCGCACCGCTGAAGGGCCGGCTGCGACGGGGGTCCTCCGTCCGGGACGACGGGGAGTGTCCCGGCGAGCTGGCTGCCGACCCTGGAGCGGGTCCCCAGGCCGTGGTCCCGATCCACGCCGTGCGGGACGCCGCCTGACAGAACTGCGTCGGCTCGGGCCCGCCACGGCTCGGACGCCTCACCAGCCGGGACCGTCGAGCGGCGCGTCGGGGTCGACGCCGTGCTCGGCCAGCGCCGCCTCGATCGCCTCGCAGACGGTGCGGACCACCGTCACCCGGGCGGAGCGCTTGTCGTCGGCGGCGACGACGTGCCACGGGCCCCGGGGGTGGTCGGTGCGCTCGAGCATCTCCTCGACGGCGGCCTCGTAGGCGGGCCGCTTCTCGCGGTTGCGCCAGTCCTCGTCGGTCAGCTTCCAGGCTCGGTAGGGGTCGTCCCGCCGCGACTCGAAGCGGCGCAGCTGCTCCTCGGGGGAGACGTGCAGCCAGAACTTGACCAGGACCATCCCCTCGGCGGCCAGCGTGGTCTCCAGGTCGACGATCTCGGCGTAGGCCCGGCGCCACTGGTCCTCGGTCGCGAACCCCTCCACCCGCTCGACCAGGACGCGGCCGTACCAGGTGCGGTCGAGGACGGCCATGCCGCCCCAGCCGGGCAGCACCGGCCAGAACCGCCACAGGAAGTGATGCCGCTTCTCGTCGTGGGTGGGCGCGGCGAACTGCGCCACCCGCACGTGCCGGGGGTCGAGCTCCTCCACCAGTCGCTTGATCGCGCCGCCCTTGCCCGAGGCGTCCCAGCCCTCGAAGAGCACGCACAGCGGCGGGCCGAGCTCGCCGGAGCCGATCTGCCCGCCGAGCAGCAGGCGCAGGTGCACCAGCCGCTGCTGGGCCTGGGCGAGCTGTTCCTTGGCGTCGCGCTTGGAGAGGCGGGCGCCGAGGTCGACCTCCGAGAGACGGCTCATGTCGTGCAGCCTGGCAGGACGCCGAACGGTGTGCGCACAGGAGCAGTTCTCACCGTTCGAACTGCGCACCGGCGCACAGCGTCGGGTGAGTTCACCTCGCGTGCTGGCGGACCCAGGCGTGCATGGCGATCCCGGCCGCGACGCCGGCGTTGATCGACCGGGTGGACCCGAACTGGGCGATCGACAGCACCCCGTCGGCAGCCGCCCGTGCCTCCGCCGTCAGCCCGCTGCCCTCCTGACCGAAGAGCAGGACGCAGGCGCGGGGGAGCGTCTCGGTCTCCAGCGGACGGGCCCCGGGCAGGTTGTCGACGGCCAGGAGCGGCAGCCCCTCCGCGCGCGCCCACGCGGCCAGCGACGCGACGTCGGGGTGGTGCCGGACGTGCTGGTACCGGTCGGTGACCATCGCCCCGCGCCGGTTCCAGCGCCGCCGCCCCACCACGTGCACGGACTCGGCGAGGAAGGCGTTCGCCGTCCGGACGACGGTCCCGATGTTGAGGTCGTGCTTCCAGTTCTCGATGGCCACGTGGAAGGGGTGTCGGCGCGGGTCGAGGTCGGCGACGATCGCCTCGACGGTCCAGTACCGGTAGCGGTCGACGACGTTGCGGCGGTCCCCGCCGGCCAGGAGCTCGGGGTCGTAGCGGGGGTCGTCGGGCCACGGTCCCTCCCAGGGACCCACACCCACGCCGTCGTCGGGGGTGAGTTCCCTCTCGGCCTCGGTCACCGGGCCGACGCTAGTGGGACCATGGGAGGCGCCATGACTGCCCTGCCCCTGGTCTTCGACGCCCCCCGCCGGGGCAAGCCGCCCCGCCACCTCGCCGACCTCACCCGCGAGGAGGCGCGCGCGGCGGTGGCCGAGCTCGGCCAGCCCGCCTTCCGCGCCGACCAGCTGTCGCGGCACTTCTTCCGCGGCGTCACCGACCCGGCGCAGATGACCGACCTGCCCGCCGCGGTGCGCGAGACGCTGACCGGCGCGCTGCTGCCCGGCCTGCTCACGCCCGTGCGCCACCAGTCGGCCGACGGCGGCCGCACCCGCAAGACGCTGTGGCGGCTGCACGACGGCGCGCTGGTGGAGAGCGTGCTCATGCGCTACCCGGACCGTGCCACCGTCTGCATCTCCAGCCAGGCCGGGTGCGGCATGGCCTGCCCGTTCTGCGCCACCGGGCAGGGCGGGTTGACCCGCAACCTGTCCGCCGCGGAGATCATCGGCCAGGCCGTCGCGGCCGCCGCGGCGATGGCCGACGGGGAGATCCCCGGCGGTCCCGGCCGGCTGTCCAACGTGGTCTTCATGGGCATGGGCGAGCCGCTGGCCAACTACGCGCGGGTCCGGAAGACGATCGACGCCCTGGTGACGCCCGCGCCGCACGGGCTGGGGCTGTCCCAGCGCTCGGTCACCGTCTCGACCGTCGGCGTCGTCCCGGCGATCCGGCGGCTGACCGAGGAGGGGCTGCACGTCACCCTGGCGGTGAGCCTGCACGCCCCCGACGACGAGCTGCGCGACACCCTGGTGCCGATCAACACCCGCTGGAAGGTCGGCGAGGTCGTCGCCGCGGCCGACGCCTACGCCGAGCGCACCGGCCGCCGCTACTCGATCGAGTACGCGCTCATCCGCGACGTCAACGACCAGCCCGAGCGCGCCGACCTGCTCGGCCGGCTGCTCGCCGGGCGCCGCGCGCACGTGAACCTCATCCCGCTCAACCCGACGCCGGGCAGCCCGTGGGACGCCAGCCCGCTGCCGGCCCAGCGCGAGTTCGTCCGGCGGCTGCGCGCAGCCGGCGTGCCGACGACGGTCCGCGACACCCGCGGCCAGGACATCGACGGCGCCTGCGGTCAGCTGGCCGCGGCCGACCGGGTGGAGGGCGTCCCCGCCGTCGCGCTGCCGCAGCCGTCGCTGGAGCCGCCGGTCGAGCTGGGTGCCGAGGCCGACGAGTGAGCGAGCGGGGCGAGTCGACCCCGCCGGCAGCCGAGGCCCACGAGCACACCCACGCCGACGTCTCCGGCGGCTGGCTGCGCGCGGCCGTCTTCGGTGCCATGGACGGCCTGGTCACCAACACCGCGCTGGTCGCCGGCGTGGGTGGCGGCGGCGCGGCGCCGCGGGCGATCGTGCTCGCCGGCATGGCCAGCCTGGTGGCCGGCGCCATCTCCATGGCGCTGGGCGAGTACACCTCGGTGAAGACCCAGAACGAGCAGCTCGACCTGGAGGTGGCCAAGGAGCGCCTCGAGATGGAGCGCAACCCTCGCGGGGAGCTGGCCGAGCTGGTGCAGATGCTGCGGGTCCGCGGGGTCGACGCCGACCTCGCCCAGCGCGTGGCCGTCCAGCTCCACCGGGACCCCGACGTCGCGCTGCGGCTGCACGTCGTCGCCGAGCTCGGCCTCAACCCCGAGGAGAAGCCCTCCCCGACGACGGCGGCGGTCTCGTCGTTCCTCACCTTCGGGACCGGCGCGCTGGTCCCGCTGTTGCCGTTCCTGCTCGGGTCGTCGCTGCTGTGGGTGGCGCTGCTGTGCGGCGGGGCCGGCCTGGCCGTCGCCGGCGCGCTGTCCTCGCGCTTCACCCCGCGCCCGTGGTGGTTCGCCGCTGCCCGTCAGCTCCTCTTCGGGGCGCTGGCCGCCGGGGTCACCTACGCGATCGGCGTGCTGATCGGCGTCAGCGTCGCCTGAGACGGCGCGAGGCCCGCCCCGGAGGGGGACGGGCCTCGCGTCAGGGCCGGCGGCGGTGCGTCACTGGCTGCGCCAGGCGTTCTTCCGGCGGAAGTAGTCCATCACCTTGATGAGGATCATGAGGGCGACGAGCGCGATCAGCCAGTAGTCCTCCATCCGGCCCTCGTGGTTCCCGATGAGGTAGGCCGCCAGGAAGATGATCGCGACCCACGAGGCGATCCGGCCGGCCCGGCCGGTCTCCCCGTGCCAGCCCCACTCCTCGGGCCGCTCGTGCTCGACCGGGGCAGCGTCGTGGCGGACGACCGCCTCCTCGCGCCCGGGCTGGTTGACCCGCTCGGTCGCGGGGTGGTCCGTCGCGATCCGCTCGCGGTGGGTCTGCTCGCTCACGCTCTCTCCTCGCCGGCGCTCGTCGATCGCGCTCGCGGCGCTGCCGTGTCCACGGCTCGCTCGCAAGCTCGCTCGCTGTGCATTCTGTCAGGAGCCCCTGGGACCCACCGCCCGAGGGAGGGCGGCGCGCCGTCCTCGGGGAGGATGCACCCGTGAGCGACCTGCGCGAGGTGACCGTCCTCGGGTCCACCGGTTCGATCGGCCGGCAGGCGATCGCCGTGGCCGAGCAGAACCCCGACCGACTGCGGATCACCGGGCTGGCGGCCGGTGGCGGCGACGTCGGCCTGCTCGCCGAGCAGGCCCTCGCCCTCGGCGTCCGGACGGTCGCGGTCGCCCGGGCCACCGCCGCCCAGGACCTGCAGCTGGCCTTCTACGCCGCCGCCTCGAAGCGGGGCTGGTCGACCGGCCAGTTCGCCCTGCCCGAGATCCTCGCCGGGCCGCGCGCGGCCGAGGAACTCGCCGCCCGCCCCGCCGACGTGGTGCTCAACGGCATCACCGGCTCCATCGGCCTCGGGCCCACCCTCGCCGCGCTCGGCGCCGGGCGGACCGTCGCGCTGGCCAACAAGGAGTCACTCGTCGCCGGGGGAGCGCTGGTCACCGCGGCCGCGGCGCCGGGCCAGCTGGTGCCGGTGGACTCCGAGCACTCGGCACTGGCGCAGTGCCTGCGCGGTGGCGCCCGCGGCGAGGTCGCGCGGCTGGTGCTGACCGCCAGCGGCGGGCCGTTCCGGGGCCGAAGCGCCGGCGAGCTGGACGGCGTCACCGTGGAGCAGGCGCTGGCCCACCCGACCTGGGCCATGGGGCCGGTCGTGACGATCAACTCGGCGACCCTGGTCAACAAGGGCCTGGAGCTCATCGAGGCGCACCTGCTCTTCGGCGTCCCGTACGCCGACATCGACGTCGTGGTGCACCCGCAGTCGATCGTGCACTCGATGGTGACCTTCACCGACGGCGCCACCATCGCCCAGGCCAGCCCGCCGGACATGCGCCTGCCCATCGCGCTGGCGCTGGCCTGGCCCGACCGGCTGCCGCACGTCCAGCCGGCGCTGGACTGGTCGGCGGCGAGCACCTGGGAGTTCGCCCCTCTGGACGCCGAGGCGTTCCCCGCCGTCGCGCTGGCCCGCTCGGCGGGGGAGGCCGGGGGCGTGGTCCCGGCGCTGTACAACGCGGCCAACGAGGAGGCGGTCGCGGCCTTCCTGGCGGGTCGGCTGTCGTTCCGGGGCATCGTCGACCTCGTCGCGCGTACCCTCGACGACGCGCCGGACCTCGGCGCCCCCACCTGCGTCGAGGACGTCCTGGCGGCGGAGAAGTGGGCCCGGCAGCACGCCGGGGGTGTGATCGCCGGAGGCTGAGCTGAGCGGGTTCCTCCTGACCGTCCTCGGGATCGTCGCGTTCGCCGTCGGCCTGCTGTTCTCCATCGGCTTCCACGAGTTCGGCCACTTCTTCTGGGCCCGGAAGTTCGGCATGCGGGTGCCGCAGTTCATGGTCGGCTTCGGCCCCACGATCTGGTCGCGCCGGCGAGGCGAGACCGAGTACGGCATCAAGGCCGTCCCGCTCGGCGGCTACATCCGCATCGTCGGGATGATCCCGCCGGCCGAGGAGGGCGAGAGCAGGCGCGCCACCCGCATGCGCAGCTTCATCGCCGAGGTGCGCGGGCAGGCGCTCAACGACGTCCTGCCCAGCGACGCCGGCCGGGTCTTCTACGCCAAGCCCTGGTGGCAGCGGGTCATCGTCATGTTCGCCGGCCCGTTCCACAACCTGGTGCTGGCCGTGCTGTTCTTCGCCGTCACGTTGACCGCCGTGGGCACCAGCGTGCTGACGACGACGGTGCGGGACGTGCCGGCCTGCGTGCTCCCCGCCGGAGCCGCCAGCGCCACCGCCGAGGACCCCTGCTCGGTCCCCCTCACCGCGGACGGGCAGCTGTGCGAGGCCGGCGCGCCCGGGTGCGCGCAGCCGCAGCAGAGCCCGGCCGCGGCTGCCGGGCTGCGCCCCGGGGACACGATCGTGGCCATCGACGGCCAGCGGCTCGACCGCACCGCCTACGACAGCTGGACGGCGGTGCAGGACGCGATCCGCAGCCACCCCGGTCAGGAGCTGTCGCTGACCATCGAGCGGGACGGCGAGCAGCGCGACGTCACCGTCACGCCGATCGCCAACACGGTGTACGTCGAGGCCGGCAGCGACGAGACCACGACCGCCGGCTACCTGGGCGTGTCACCGACCGCGGAGCTGGCGCGCCAGTCGTGGAGCGACGTGCCGGGCTACTTCGGCATGATCGTCGTCAACTCGGTGGAGCGGCTGGTCGAGATCCCCGAGAAGATCCCGCAGCTGTTCCGCGCGGCCTTCCTCGGCGAGGAGCGGGACGAGAACGGGCCGATCGGCGTCGTCGGCGTCGGCCGGATCTCCGGTGAGGTCTTCGCCATCCAGGAGTTCTCCGGCGCGGAGAAGCTCAGCTTCTTCCTCAGCCTGCTGGCCAGCGTCAACCTGGTGCTGTTCCTGTTCAACCTGCTGCCGATCTACCCGCTCGACGGCGGGCACGTCGCGGGCGCGCTGTACGAGAAGGCCCGGGCCACCGTCGCCCGGCTGCGCGGGCGCCCCGACCCGGGGCCGTTCGACATCGCCCGGCTCATGCCCGTGGCCTACGTGGTGGCGGGGTTGTTCATCGTGCTGTCGGGCCTGCTCCTGGTGGCCGACATCGTCAACCCGATCACGCTGCAGTAGGCGCCGGCGGGGGTCACAGCCGCAGGCGGCGGCACCGCGCTGCTCAGCGGGCGATACTGGGTGTCATGGCGACCCCCGTCAGTCTCGGCATGCCCGCTGCGCCCCCGCCCGTCCTCGCCCCCCGACGGAAGACCCGGCAACTCGACGTCGGTGGCGTCGGGGTCGGCAGCGACTCCCCGGTCAGCGTGCAGTCGATGACGACGACCAAGACCGCCGACGTCAACGCGACCCTGCAGCAGATCGCCGAGCTCACCGCCGCCGGCTGCCAGATCGTGCGGGTCGCCGTCCCCGACACCGACGACGCCGAGGCGCTGCCGGCGATCGCCAAGAAGTCGCAGATCCCGGTGATCGCCGACATCCACTTCCAGCCGCGCTACGTCTTCGCCGCGATCGACGCCGGCTGCGCCGCCGTCCGCGTGAACCCCGGCAACATCAAGAAGTTCGACGACCGCGTCGGCGAGATCGCCAGGGCGGCCAAGGACGCCGGCACCCCCATCCGGATCGGGGTCAACGCCGGCTCCCTCGACAAGCGACTGCTGGCCAAGTACGGCAAGGCCACCCCCGAGGCGCTGGTCGAGTCGGCGCTGTGGGAGTGCTCGCTGTTCGAGGAGCACGACTTCCGCGACATCAAGATCTCGGTCAAGCACAACGACCCGGTGGTCATGGTGCGCGCCTACGAGCTGCTCGCCGCCCAGTGCGACTACCCGCTGCACCTGGGCGTCACCGAGGCGGGGCCCGCGTTCCAGGGCACCATCAAGTCCGCCGTCGCCTTCGGTGCGCTGCTCAGCCAGGGCATCGGCGACACGATCCGCGTCTCCCTCTCCGCGCCGCCGGTGGAGGAGGTCAAGGTCGGCACCCAGATCCTCGAGTCGCTCAACCTGCGCCAGCGCGGCCTGGAGATCGTCAGCTGCCCGTCCTGCGGCCGCGCCCAGGTCGACGTCTACCGGCTGGCCAACGAGGTCACCGCCGGGCTCGACGGCCTGGAGGTGCCGCTGCGGGTCGCCGTCATGGGCTGCGTCGTCAACGGCCCGGGGGAGGCCCGCGAGGCCGACCTCGGTGTCGCCTCCGGCAACGGCAAGGGGCAGATCTTCGTCAAGGGCGAGGTCGTCAAGACCGTGCCCGAGTCGCAGATCGTGGAGACGCTCATCGAGGAGGCCATGCGCCTGGCCGGCGAGCAGGCCGACGCAGGGGTGCCCTCCGGCGCGCCCGTCGTCACCGTCGGCTGACCGACGCAGGTGCTCCGCACCCCGACCGCCCGGGTCCTCGACGAGACCGACGAGCCGGCCGTCCGCCGCCTGCTGGCGACCGACCCGGTCGCCGCCTGCGTCATCGCGGGACGGGTCGAGGCCGCCGGCACCGCCGCCCGGGCGCTCGGCGCCCCGCTGTGGGGGTTCGGCGCGGGGCGCTCCCTGGACGCGGTGTGCCTCGCCGGGGCCAACCTCATCCCCTTCGCGCTGCCCGGCGCGGAGCGGGCGGCGGCGGTGGCCTTCGCCGAGCGCGCCCGGCGGGCCGGGCGGCGCTGCTCGACGATCGTCGGGCCGGCCGCCGCCGTCGCCCCGCTGTGGGAGCTCCTCCAGCCGTCCTGGGGTCCCGCCCGTGACCACCGGCCCCGGCAGCCGCTGCTGGCCATCGAGGGGCCGCCCGCGGTGACGCCGGAGCCCCGGGTGCGGCCGGTGCGCCCCGACGAGCTGGAGGTCCTGCTGCCGGCCGCGGTGGCGATGTTCACCGAGGAGGTCGGCGTCAGCCCGCTGCGGGTCGACGGTGGGGCCGGCTACCGCGCGCGGGTCGCGGACCTGGTCCGCGCCGGCCAGTCGGTGGCCTGGATCGAGGACGACGAGGTCCTCTTCAAAGCCGAGATCGGCGCGGTGTCGCGGACGGTCTGCCAGGTCCAGGGCGTCTGGGTGGCCCCCGCCCACCGGGGACGCGGCATCGGCACCGCGGGCACCGCCGCGGTCGTGGAGTACGCCCGCAGCGCGATCGCCCCCGTGGTCAGCCTCTACGTCAACGACTACAACGCCCCGGCACGCGCCGCCTACGCACGGGTCGGGTTCCGCGAGGTCGGGCAGTACGCCAGCGTCCTCTTCTGAGGGCGCCCCCGGGCCGGCCGCGGGGGCCGTGCCTCCCGGGGATGGGCGGCCCCATCTGGAACGCTGTGTCCCTGTGCGGAGACGTCGCGGAGCAGTCCTGGGAACCACGCTGACGCTGCTGGCCGCGCCGGTGCTGGCGGCGTGCTCGGGCAACGCCGAGGACGACGTCCGCGCCGCCGCCGAGGCCTTCCTCGAGGACTGGGCGGCCGGCGACACCGCGGCCGCTGCCGGCGCCACCACCGACCCCGACGCGGCCGGCGCGCTGCTCGAGCAGACCGCCACCGACCTGCCCGGCGCCACCCTCACCCCGGAGCTGGGTGCGGTCACCGTCGAGGACGGCACCGCCACGGTCGACTGGACCGCCACCTGGGACCTCGCCGCCGCACCCGACTGGAGCTACCCCGCGACCCTCGGCCTGCGGGAGGCCGACGAGGGGTGGGACGTCGTCGCCGAGCCGGCGCTGGTCCACCCGGAGCTGGGCGAGGGGCAGCACCTGGTGGTGGAGCGGTCGCTGCCCGAGCGGGCGGCGATCACCGACGCCGACGGCCGGCCGCTGTTCACGCCGACCGAGGTGGTCAACGTCGGCGTCGACCCGGCGCAGGTGACCGACCTGCCCGCCCTCGCCGCGGCGCTCTCGGCGGCCACGGGCATCGCCGCCGACGAGATCGTCGCCGACGTCCAGGCCGCGCCACCGGGCCAGTTCGTCCCGGTGATCACCCTGCGCCGGCCGGACTTCGAGGCGATCCGGGGACGGGTCTTCGACCTCCCCGGGGCCGTGTTCCCCACCGAGACACGGCTGCTCGCGCCCAGCTCCCGGTTCGCCTCCGCGCTCCTCGGGCGGGTGGGTCCGGCCACCGCCGAGGTGCTGGAGGAGACCGAGCAGGACGGCGTCCCGGCCTACGCCACCGGTGACCAGCTGGGGCTGTCGGGCCTGCAGCGCGCCCTCCAGGAGCAGCTGACCGGAACCCCGGGCTTCACCGTCAGCGTGGCCAGCACCGACGAGAGCACCGGGGACACCGGCCGGGAGATCGGTGCCGTCGCCCCGGTGCCCGGCGCGCCGGTGCAGACCCCGCTGGTCCCGGCGATCCAGGACGCCGCGGACGCCGCCGTCGCGGGCCAGCCCCTGCCCACGCACCTCGTGGTGGTCCGGCCCGGCACCGGCGAGGTGCTGGCCGTCTCCTCCAACGAGGCCGCCGCCGCGGGCAACGCGCTGGCCGGCCAGTTCCCGCCGGGCTCGAGCATGAAGACGATCACCGCGACCGCGCTGCTGTCGACCGGCCAGCTCACCCCGCAGACGCCGGTGGCCTGTCCGGGCACCTTCGTCGTCGACGGCCGCGAGTTCGAGAACCAGGACCAGTTCGACCTGGGCACGGTGCCGTTCACCGAGGCGTTCGCGCAGTCCTGCAACACCACCTTCATGGAGCAGTCCCTGCAGCTGCCCGACGACGCCCTGGCCGCCGCGGCCGCCTCGTACGGCGTGGGCACCGACTGGCAGCTGCCGGTCGACGTCTTCAGCGGCAGCGTCCCGGCCGACAGCACCGGGACGACGAAGGCGGCCGACGCCATCGGCCAGGGGCAGGTGCTGATGAGCCCCGCGCAGCTGGCCCTGGTCGCCGCCGGCGTGGCGAGCGGGACCCCGGCGGCGCCCGTGGAGGTCGTCGGTGCCGAGCCGGCCGGCCCGGCACCGACCGGCCCCGACCCCGCGGTGCTCGACGCGCTGCGCCCGATGATGCGCGAGGTGGTGCTCTCGGGGACCGCCACCGCGCTCGACGACCGCGGCGAGGTGTACGGCAAGACCGGGACCGCGGAGTACGGCAGCAACACCCCGCCGGACGCGCACGGGTGGTTCATGGGCTACCAGCTGCGCGGGCCGCAGGGCGACATCGCCTTCGCCGTCCTGGTGGAGGGCGGGCAGTCCAGCAGCGCCGCCGTCGGGGTGACCGACGCCTTCCTCGGCGCCCTGGGCTGACGGACCGACCTCCCCCAGGGCCCGACGGGCCCGGCGCCTCAGGCGTGGCGGAAGGCGGCCCGCTCCCGGCGCTCGAACCGGCCCCGGGTGAGGCGGAGCAGCACGCGGAACGCCCGGCCGCCCTCCCCGAAGGCGGCGTCGACCTGCTCGCTGCTGAGCCCCGCGGCCGCCCAGGGCAGCAGGAACGGCATCTCCCGCGGGCCGTGCCCGGCCTG
Organism: Geodermatophilus sp. SYSU D01105; assembly: GCF_054050095.1. Taxonomy (NCBI): domain Bacteria; kingdom Bacillati; phylum Actinomycetota; class Actinomycetes; order Geodermatophilales; family Geodermatophilaceae; genus Geodermatophilus; species Geodermatophilus sp. SYSU D01105. The sequence continues at coordinate 22,706 of NZ_JBJGYR010000020.1, read as the reverse complement.
CGCCGCGCGCTCGGCCGCGTCCCACTCGTCGGCCGACAGGTGCCGCTGGACCAGCGGCAGCGCCTCGGACTCCTCGTGGGCGAGGTGCCGGCCGAGGCAGTCGCGGGCCGCGGCCACGCGGTCTGCCAGCCGGTCCCGGGTGGCGGCGTCCGGCACGAAGGCCAGCGCCGCGAAGCCGGTGCCGCACGCGTCCAGCAGCGGGTCGATCAGCCCGTGCTCGGCCTCCATCGCCTCCAGCGTCGCCCGCCCGGCGGCGTCCCCCGCGGCGTCCACGTGGGCCAGCAGCGGCGGCCAGATCGCGGCGTCCTCGATGGTGTGGTGGTGGTGCAGCGTGGTGCCGAACCGCTCCCAGCGGGCGGCCAGCGCCCGCCAGGCGGCGCGGTCGTCCAGCGGCGTCCGCCCGACGGCGGTGGCGAAGCGGTCCAGGTCGCGGCGGAACGCGTGGTGCATGACGTACATGCCGCTGAGGTCGTGGGGGCCGTCGGCCACGGCGGCCTGCCCGGGCAGGTCCAGCTGGGGACGCGGGCGGGCGTCGGTGGGCGTGCTCATCGGAGGTCTCCTGGGAGGCGGGGCCGGGCACTCGCTCCGGCCCCCTCACCGTCGGGCCCGCCGCTTGCAGCCGGCTTGCGACCCACTGGCGGAGGGGGTCAGCCCTCTGGCAGCCCGGGGAACGGCGAGGTCACCGGGACACGGCCCGCGGCACTCCGCCAGCCGACCGCACGCACCTCCGCGGCCCCGAGCTCGTCGGTGGCCAGCCGCCGCACCGACGACTGCACGGCCTGGTCGAGCACCCGCACCCAGGCCCGGGCGACGCCGTCCTCGAGGACGACGGCGAGCGCCGCGGCGTCGACCGCGGAGAGGACGGGGAAGGGCAGCACGTAGCCCGCCGCCGCGGGGACCGGGTCGTCCCCGCGCTCCTCCAGCAGCGCCGCCAGCCGGTCCCGGACGTCGCGGTGGGCGTTCTCCGACGCCGCGGCCTGCCCCCGGGACTCCGGCGGCAGGCCCGCACCGACCGTGCCGTACCCCCACACGGCGGCGTGCTCGGCGGAGAGCGCCTCGCGCAGCGCGGTCGTCTCGGTGCCCTCGTCGAGGACGCCGTCGTCAGCCATGTGCGGCTCCCCTCGGCCCGGCTCCGGTCACGCCAGCGCCGCCTCGTGGCCCCGCAGCCCCGCGGCGATCGAGCCCAGCAGCGCCGCGCGCGGGCCGCTCTGGTCGACGCCGGCGTCGGCGTGGGAGCCCGCCGCGGCCGCCACCTGCTGGCGCAGCCAGCCCCGGACGTCGGCGCCCGGCGGAGGGGTCGCGCCCGGGGCGGGGGAGGAGGACCGAGCCGCCGGGGAGGTCGGCGACGGCGCCGCGGCACGCAGCCGGTCCAGCTGCGCGCCCGCCTGGGCGGACAGCTCGGCCACCTCGCCGCCGAGCGCGGCGTCGGCGGCCGTCGCGGCGGCGTACGCGGCGACGAGGGACTCCTGGACGCCGACCTGCGCCGCGAGCCGGTCGGCCTGCTCGGTGCTCACCGCCGGCTCCCTGGCCTCGCCGGTGCAGCCGGCGGCGGCCAGTGCCACCCCCGCGGAGGCCACCAGGAGGGTGCGCCGGGAGAACGCCCGGGGCGCGGGGAGGGACGACGGGGACATCGGCTCCATCCTCTCAGGGTGGGCCGGGGCGGCGCGGCAGCCCACCGTGGGCGGGTCCTGCCCCGGCGCCGGGTCTCGGCGCCCGGCGCCGGGCGGTAGCCTGACCCTTCGCCCGGTACCGGGCGACGGCGTGCCGGCCGTCGCCCGCGACACGCGCACGATCGGTGAGGCGGGCCCGCCGCGCAGGTGCGCCGACCGAGCCACGAGAGGGAGGGAGCCCGTGTCCGCCGCTTCCCGCACCGAGCCCGTCGCCACCCGGCTGGCCGGGCTGATCGGGCCGGTCGTCGACGCCGCCGGGTACGACCTGGAGGAGCTGGTCGTCACCCCCGCCGGACGGCGCAGCGTCGTCCGCGTGGTGGTCGACCGGGACGACGGGATCACCCTCGACGACATCGCCGAGGTGAGCCGGGCGGTGTCCGAGGCCCTCGACGAGCACGACGGCGAGTTCGGCAGCGCGCCCTACGTGCTGGAGGTGACCAGCCCCGGCGTCGACCGGCCGCTCACCGAGCAGCGGCACTGGCGGCGCAACACCGGCCGGTTGGTCACCGTGGGCGTGGGCCCGCAGGGGGCGGTCGAGCAGGTCACCGCCCGCGTCCTCGCGGTCGACGACAGCGGCGTCTCGCTCGCGGTCGAGGCGAAGGGCAAGCCCGGGGCCAAGAAGCGTCCACCGGCCCAGCGGCACGTGCCCTGGCCGGAGCTGGGGACCGGACGGGTGCAGGTGGAGTTCGGCCGGCCCGACGCGGAGCCGCAGGCCGGGACGGACGCGCAGCCGGATCCCGCGGACGACGACGACGGAGGAGGACAGTGAACATCGACGTGACCGCCCTCAAGGCGGTCGAGCGGGAGAAGGGCATCCCGGCCGACACCGTCATCGAGGCGATCGAGACGGCGCTGGTGACGGCCTACCGGCACGCCGACGGCGCGGCCAAGCACGTGCGGGTGCACGTGGACCGCAAGAGCGGCGAGGTCGCCGTGCTGGCACAGGAGCTGGGGCCCGACGGCGAGGTCGTCCGCGAGTGGGACGACACCCCGAGCGACTTCGGCCGGATCGCGGCCAGCACCGCCAAGCAGGTCATCGTCCAGCGACTGCGCGACGCCGAGCACGAGCAGACCTTCGGCGAGTACGCCGGCAAGGAGGGCGACATCGTCAGCGGCATCGTGCAGGCGCACGACCGCCGCAACGTGCAGGGCACCGTCCTCATCGACATCGGCAAGGTGGAGGCCGTGCTGCCCCCGGCCGAGCAGGTGCCCGGCGAGAGCTATCCGCACGGCAGCCGGGTCAAGGCCTACGTGGTGTCGGTGGCCCGCACCTTCCGCGGCCCCCAGGTCACCGTCTCGCGCACCCACCCGAACCTGGTCCGCAAGCTGTTCGCCCTCGAGGTCCCCGAGATCGCCGACGGCAGCGTCGAGATCGTGGCGGTGGCCCGCGAGGCCGGGCACCGTTCGAAGATCGCCGTCCGCACCAAGGTGCCGGGGCTCAACGCCAAGGGCGCCTGCATCGGCCCGATGGGGCAGCGGGTCCGCAACGTCATGAGCGAGTTGCACGGCGAGAAGATCGACATCGTGGACTGGTCCGACGACCCCGCCACGTTCGTCGCCTCCGCGCTGAGCCCGGCCCGCGTCAGCAGTGCCCGGGTCGTCGACGCGCACGCCAAGGCCGTGCGCGTCGTGGTGCCCGACTACCAGCTGTCGCTCGCCATCGGCAAGGAGGGCCAGAACGCCCGGCTGGCCGCCCGGCTGACCGGGTGCCGCATCGACATCCGCAGCGACGCCCAGCCCGACGACGACGCCGCCCCCTCGCCCGGTGAGGGGCGCGCCCCGCTGCGCTCGGGTGCTCCGGCGGGGCGGCCGGGAGGGCGTCCCGGGGGCGCGGGAGGCGGATCACGTCCCGGTCGGGTGGGCAACGCCAGGAGTGCGGAACACCCGGGGCCCGCCGCGCGCTAGAGTGCAGGGTGGCCGAAACGTCGATCCCGCTGCGCACCTGCGTGGGCTGCCGGGAACGGGCTCCGGTCACCGATCTGCTGCGTGTCGTCGTCCGGGACGGGGCCCTCGTCCCGGATCCGCGACGGAGGCTCCCCGGTCGGGGCGCCTCGCTGCACCCCACACCGGAGTGCCTGCGCGCAGCGGAACGACGCCGGGCCTTCGTCCGGGCGCTGCGCTGCAGCACCCCGGTCGAGGCCGGTCCGCTCCGGGTCCACGTCCTCGGTGCGCCGTCCGCGGCGCGTCCGGGGAGCGGACCCCAGGCGGGCGACAGCACGAACGACAACCGCAACAACACAGACGGACCGGCAACCGGCCGGTCCGCAGTCGAGTCAGGACGTCGTCGGATGAGCAAGCCGTGAAGTTTCCACGATGACCATGCAGTACTGACGACGAGGTCGAGCGGGCCAGCCGCCGGCCTCACCAGAGGAGATCCGTGCCAGGCAAAGCCCGCGTACACGAACTCGCCAAGGAGTTCGGTGTCGACAGCAAGACCGTGCTCGCGAAGCTCAAGGAGCAGGGCGAGTTCGTGAAGTCCGCGTCCTCCACCGTCGAGGCCCCCGTGGCCCGTCGGCTCCGTGAGGCCCTCGGCGCCGCCAGCAACGGCGGCACCACCGCGGCTCCGGCCGCCCGCCCCAGCGCTCCGGCCGCTCGGCCCAGCGCTCCCGCCACCCCGGCCCCCGCGGCTCCTGCCGCCCCGGCCGCGCAGACCCCTGCCGCCCCGGCCGGTCCGGCTCCCGCTCCTGCGCCGCAGGCGCCGGGGACCCGTGCCCCGGGCGGTCCCACCCCCGGGCCGCGTCCGACGGCCGCCCGTCCGGGTGCCCCGGTGCCCGGCCCGCGGCCGACCGCACCGGCTCCGGCCGCTCCCGCGGCTCCGGCCGCTCCCGCGGCTCCGGCCGCGCCGGCGGCCAGCGCTCCTCCCCAGCAGCCGCCCGCGGCCCCCAGCGGCCCGCGGCCCGGTCCCGCCGCGCCCCGTCCGGCGGCTCCCGGTGGAGCCGCTCCCGGCGCTCCGCGGCCCGGTGCCGGCCCCCGGCCCGGTCCCCGTCCGGCTCCGCGGCCGGGCAACAACCCGTTCAGCAGCGCACCGCGTCCCGCGCCGTCCGGCGGCGCTCCGCGCCCCGGTCCCGGTGCTGCCGGTCCGCGCCCGGCGGCCGCCGGTCCCGGCGGACCCCGTCCGGGTGCCGGTCCGCGTCCGGGTCCGGGCGGTCCCCGTCCCGGTCCCGGTGCCGGTGGCCCGCGTCCGGCTCCCGGTGCGGGTGGTCCGCGTCCGGCCGCCGGCCCCGGTGGCCCGCGCCCGAACCCGGGCATGATGCCGCAGCGTCCGAGCCCCGGCATGATGCCGCCGCGGCCGGCCGGTGCCGGCCGGCCGGGTGGCCCCGGCGGTGCCGGCCGCGGCCGACCCGGCGGTGGCCCCGGTGGCGGCGGTGGCGGCGGCTTCCGTCCCGGCGGTGGCGGTGGCGGCGGTGGCGGTGCGCCCGCCGGCGGTGGCTTCCGTCCCGGCGGTGGCGGCGGTGGCCGCGGCCGTGGGCGTGGTGGCTCCGGTGCGGGCACCGCGGGTGCCTTCGGCCGTCCCGGCGGGCGTGGGCCCGTCCGCGGGCGCAAGAGCAAGAAGCAGCGGCGCCAGGAGTTCGACCAGATGGCGGCGCCCAGCATGGGCGGCGTCAGCCTGCCGCGGGGCAACGGGCAGGTCGTCCGTCTGCCGCGCGGCGCCTCGCTGACCGACCTCGCCGAGAAGATCGGCGCCCAGCCGGCCGCGCTGGTCACCGCCCTGTTCCACCTGGGCGAGATGGTCACCGCGACCCAGTCGGTCAACGACGAGACGCTGCAGCTGCTCGGTGCCGAGATCGGCTGGAACATCCAGGTGGTCAGCCCCGAGGACGAGGACCGCGAGCTCCTCGAGTCCTTCGACCTCACCTTCGGCGACGAGGGTGACGAGGAGGACTGGGAGGCCCGCCCGCCGGTCGTCACCGTCATGGGTCACGTCGACCACGGGAAGACCAAGCTCCTGGACGCCATCCGCAACACCAACGTGGTGGCGCGCGAGGCCGGTGGCATCACCCAGCACATCGGTGCCTACCAGGTCGTCACCGAGCTCGAGGGCGAGGAGCGGCCGATCACCTTCATCGACACCCCGGGTCACGAGTCGTTCACCGCGATGCGTGCCCGTGGCGCGAAGGTGACCGACATCGTCGTCCTGGTGGTGGCCGCCGACGACGGCGTCATGCCGCAGACGGTCGAGGCGCTCAACCACGCCCAGGCCGCCGACGTGCCGATCGTGGTCGCGGTCAACAAGATCGACAAGGAGGGGGCCAACCCCGCCAAGATCCGCCAGCAGCTCACCGAGTACGGGTTGGTGGCCGAGGAGTACGGCGGCGACACGATGTTCGTCGACGTCTCCGCGACCACCCGCCAGGGCATCGACGACCTGCTCGCGGCGATCCTGCTGACCGCCGACGCCTCGCTGGACCTGCGCGCCAACACCGAGCAGGACCCGCAGGGTGTGGTCATCGAGGGCAAGCTGGACAAGGGCCGCGGCCCCGTCGCGACCGTCCTGGTCCAGCGCGGCACGCTGAGGACCGGCGACTCGATCGTGGCCGGCGACGCCTACGGGCGCGTCCGGTCGCTGCTCGACGAGTACGGCAACAAGCTCAAGGAGGCGCTGCCGGCCCGCCCCGTGCAGGTCGTCGGCCTCACCTCCGTGCCGCGTGCCGGTGACACCTTCCTCGTCGTCGAGGAGGACCGGGTGGCCCGGCAGATCGCCGACCGCCGCCAGGCCCGCATCCGCAACGCGCAGAACGCGCAGATGCGCAAGCGGATCAGCCTGGAGGACCTCGACGCGGCGCTCAAGGAGAACCGTCAGCTCAACCTGATCATCAAGGGCGACAACTCGGGCACCGTGGAGGCGCTCGAGGAGGCCCTGATGAAGATCGAGGTGAGCGACGACGTCTCGCTGCGGGTCATCCACCGCGGCGTCGGCGCGATCACCAAGAGCGACATCGACCTGGCGCTGGCCGACGACGTCATCGTCCTGGGCTTCAACGTCCGGGCCGAGGGCCAGGCCACCGAGCTCGCCAACCGCGAGGGCATCGACGTCCGGTACTACTCGGTCATCTACCAGGCGATCGAGGAGATCGAGGCGGCCCTCAAGGGCATGCTCAAGCCGGAGTACGAGGAGGTCCAGCTCGGCACGGCGGAGGTCCGCGAGGTCTTCCGGGTGCCGCGGATCGGCAACGTCGCGGGCTCCATCGTCCGCAGCGGCACGATCAACCGGAACTCGAGGGCCCGGCTGATCCGCGACGGCGTGGTCATCGCCGACAACCTCACCGTCGAGTCGCTCCGCCGCTTCAAGGACGACGTGACCGAGGTCCGCGAGGGCTACGAGTGCGGTATCGGCCTCGGCGCGTTCAACGACATCAAGGTCGAGGACGTCGTCGAGACCTTCGAGATGCGCGAGAAGCCGCGCGCGTGACGCAGGCCGGTTGACGGCCCCTGCAGGAGGGCACCCCGCCCTCCTGCAGGGGCCCGGCGCGAGCGTGCGAGCGCCGGGGGGCAGGAGGGTCCTTCGAGTGTTCACGGGCGCGCTGACCGCCGACCTGCTGCTGGGCGACGTGCACTCGCTCAAGGGCAAGCGCGCCCTCGTCCGGCCGATCGTGGCCGAGCTGCGGCGGCGCTTCGCCGTGGCCGCGGCGGAGGTGGGCGACCAGGACCTGCACCGCCGCGCGCAGGTCGGGGTGGCCACGGTGGCGGCCGACGCCGCGCAGGTGACCGACGTGCTCGACGCCTGCGAGCGGTTGCTGGCCGAGCGGCCGGAGGTGACGCTGCTCTCGACGCACCGGCAACTGTTCTCCGACACGGACGACTGAGGGAGGACCCCTCGAAGGACCCCCTCGGCGCGCCCCTGCGAGGGGGCCGCCCTGCCCCACCCGGCGCCCGACGGGCGCCCCCGATCCCTGGAGGTCCGATGGCCGACCCGGCCCGCGCCCGCAAGCTGGCGGTGCGCATCCGACAGATCGTCTCCGCCGCGATCGAGACGCAGATCAAGGACCCCCGGCTGGGCATGGTGACCGTCACCGACGCCCGGGTGACCAGCGACCTGCGCGAGGCGACGGTGTTCTACACCGTCTACGGCGACCCCACCCAGGTCGAGGACTCCGCGAAGGCGCTGGCGTCGGCGACCGGCGTGCTGCGCTCCACGGTCGGCAAGCAGACCGGCATCAAGTTCGTGCCCACGCTGACCTTCGTCGCCGACCACGTCCCGGACACCGCCCGGGAGCTGGACGAGGCACTGGAGCGGGTCCGGCACGCCGACGCCGAGCTCGCCCGCATGCGGGAGGGCGCCGCCTACGCCGGCGAGGCCGACCCCTACCGCCGTCCCGCCGAGGACGACGAGGACGACGAGGACACCTCAGCGACCGGGACTGCCGATGAGGGTGTCGACGTGAGCCACCGGACCAGGAGCGCCTCGTGAGTGAGAACGACCCCGACCCGTACCTGCCCGACGGGGGGCAGGGCCGTTCCGAGCTGGGCGGCCGCCCCGAGCCGGACACCGGCGACCCGACCCAGGGCGGGAAGTACGGCGAGATCGGCGACGCGCCGAGCATCACCTCCGACGAGCCCGACGACGGGACGACCTACCCCGTCGGCGGCGGCGACGTCCGGGAGGAGCGCAACGCCCCGCCGGTCGCCGACCCCGGCCCGGACGCATGACGGTCTCCCTCCCGCGGGGCACCGACCTGACCGGACCCGCAGCCGCGGTCCTCGCCGAGGCCGCCGACGCCCGGGCCACCGTGGTCCTCTCCGGCCACGTCCAGCCCGACGCCGACGCGCTCGGCAGCACGCTGGCCCTCGCCGAGGCGCTGCGCCGCCGCGGGGCCCGGGTGCTGGCCACCTTCCCGGACCCCTTCGTCCTGCCGTCGTCCCTGTCCTGGCTGCCCGGCGCCGAGGGCCTGGTGCCCTCGGACGCCGTCCCGGCCTCTCCCGACGTGTTCGTCAGCCTGGACGCCGCCTCCCCGGCCCGGCTGGGCGAGCTGGCGCCGCTGCTCGAGCGCGCGGCGACGTCGGTGGTGGTCGACCACCACGCGAGCAACCCCGGCTTCGGCGACGTCCGGGTGGTCGACGCCGCCGCGCCGGCGACGGTGGCCCTGGTCGCCGACCTGCTCGACGGCCTCGGCGTCGCGCTCGACACGCGGCTGGCCACCTGCCTGTACGCGGGGCTGGCCGCCGACACCGGCTCCTTCCGGTTCGGCAACACGCGTCCCGACACCCACGACCTCGCCGCCCGGCTGCTGGCGACCGGCATCGACCACGCCCTGATCAGCCAGCGGCTGTTCGACACCGCGCCGTTCGGCTGGCTGGGCCTGCTCTCGGTGGTGACCGGCCGCGCGGCGCTGGAGCCGGAGGTCGGCGCCGGCCTGGTCTGGACCTGGTCGAGCACCGCCGAGGCCGCCGAGCACGGCCTGCCGGGTGAGCAGCTGGAGGCCCTGGTCGACGTCGTCCGGTCCACCGCGGAGGCCGACGTGGCCTGCGTGCTCAAGGGGCAGGACGACGGCACCTGGTCGGTCTCCCTGCGCTCCCGCGGCGCCACCGACGTCGCCCGCGTGGCCATGGCGCTCGGCGGTGGTGGCCACCGCGCCGCGGCCGGCTTCACCTCGCACGCCGACCGCGAGGGCACGATCCGCGCGATCCGCGTCCAGCTCAGCGAGGGATGACCCGCCCACCCCTTCCGCGGCGGGCTCGCCGATCGCGCACGGCGGGGCCCGCGCAGGCGAGCTCGGCCCCCGGTCCCGCCGCGCCGGGGCACCGGGGTCCCGGTGTCCTGGCCCTGGCGGCCCCGGCACTGGTGGTGCTGGCCGCCGAGCCGCTCTACCTGCTGGTCGACACCGCGGTCGTGGGCAACCTCGGCACGGTGGCGCTCGGCGGGCTCGCCGTCGGCGGCGGCCTGCTGGCGTGGGCGGCCGCGCTGTTGAACTTCCTCGCCTACGGCACCACCGCCCGGGCGGCCCGACGGGCCGGGGCGGGGGACCGGGCCGGCGCCGTCGGCGAGGGCGTGCAGGCGACCTGGCTGGCGCTGGCCCTCGGGCTGGCGGTGCTCGCGCTGTTCCAGCTGCTGGCCGGCCCGCTGACCCGTGCCCTCGCCGGGAGTGCGGGGCCGGTCGCCGCGGCGGGGGAGACCTGGCTGCGCATCGCCTCCCTCGGTGCGCCGCTCCTCCTGGTGTCCCTGGCCGGCAACGGCTGGCTGCGCGGGGTGCAGGAGCTGCGCCGGCCGATGTACTACGTCCTCGCCGGCAGCCTCGCCAGCCTGGTGCTCTGCCCGCTGCTGGTGCACCCGGCCGGTCTCGGGCTGGCCGGGTCGGCGGTCGCGAACGTGACCGGGCAGGCCCTGTCGGCCGCGCTGTTCGTGCGGGCGCTGCTGCGGGAGGGCGTGCCCTGGCGCCCCCGCCCGCGGGCCATCCGCGCCCAGATGGTCATCGGCCGTGACCTGCTGCTGCGCGCCGCCGTCCTGCAGATCGCCTTCCTCATCGCGACCGGGGTCGTCGCCCGCGCCGGCACGGCCGAGCTGGCCGCGCACCAGGTCGCCCTGCAGTTGTTCCTCTTCCTCGCCCTCGTGCTGGACGCCTACGCCATCGCCGCGCAGACCCTCGTCGGGCAGGCCCTCGGGCGCCGGAGCCCCGACGACGCCCGGGCCACCGCCCGCCGCGTCACGGCGTGGGGCCTGGGCACCGGGGTGCTCGTCGCCGCGCTGCTGGTCGCCGTGCGCCCGGTCGTGCTGCCCCTGTTCACCGGCGACCCCGCGGTGGTGGAGCAGGCCACCGTCGCCTGGTGGTTCCTCGCCGGCATGCAGCCGCTGGCCGGCGTCGTCTTCGCCCTCGACGGCGTGCTCATGGGCGCCGGCGACGTCGGCTACCTGCGCACGGTCACCATCGGGTCGGCCCTGGTCGGCTTCATCCCGCTGTCGCTGCTCGCGGTCCCGCTGGGCTGGGGCCTGGCCGGTGTCTGGACCGGGCTCGTGCTGTTCATCGCCCTGCGCCTGGTCGCCGTCCTGGTCCGGGTGGCGGGGAGTCGCTGGCTCGAGGCACCTGAGACGGTGACGGCGTGAGCAGACGCAAGGACGCCGACGTCCCGCCCGGCCTGCTGCTGGTTGACAAGCCGGGCGGCATGACCTCGCACGACGTGGTCGCGCGGGCGCGGCGGGCGCTGTCGGTCCGCCGGGTGGGCCACGCCGGCACCCTCGACCCGATGGCGACCGGGCTGCTGGTGCTGGGCGTCGGCGCGGCCACCCGGCTGCTCGGGTACGTCGGCGGGCACGACAAGACCTACGAGGCGACGATGCGCCTCGGGCAGGTCACGGTGACCGACGACCGCGAGGGCGAGGTGCTCACGACGACGTCGACGGCGCACCTCGACGACGCCGCGGTCCGCGCCGCCCTGGCCGCGCAGACCGGCCCGCTGCAGCAGGTGCCCTCCTCGGTGAGCGCGGTCAAGGTGGCCGGGCGCCGCGCCTACGACCGGGTGCGCGCCGGCGAGGAGGTGGTGCTCGAACCGCGGTCGGTGACCGTGCACCGGCTCGACGTGCACCGCATCGGCCGGCCCACCCCCGACCTGGTCGACGTCGAGGTGACCGTCGTCTGCACCGCCGGCACCTACGTCCGGGCGGTCGCCCGCGACGCCGGGGCCGCCCTCGGCGTCGGCGGCCACCTCACGGCGCTGCGCCGCACCGCGTCCGGTCCGTTCGACGTCGGGCAGGCGGCTCCGGTGGAGGACGCCGCCGCGGCGCTGGTCGCCGGCGGCGGCCCCGGCGTGCTGGGCCTGACCGAGGCCGCCCGTGCGGTCTTCCCCGAACGCAGCCTCACGCCCGACGAGGCCCGGGCGCTGGTGTTCGGGCAGCGGATCGCGGCCACCGGCAGCCCCGGCCTGCACGCCGCGGTGGACGGCGAGGGCCGGCTGGTGGCCCTGGTCGAGGACGCCGGCCGCTCCGCCCGCGTCGCCGTGGGCTTCCCGCCCGGCTGACCCGCTCAGTGCCGGACGGCAGCCGGTGACCGGGCGAGCAGGGTCACGCCGGCGAGCGTGAGCGCCCAGCCCGCGGCCAGCACGAGCGCCCAGCCCGGCCGGACCCGGTCGCCCAGCAGCACCAGACCCACCAGCCCGGGCACGACCACCTCGGTGACCGCGAGGACCCCCACGACCGTGTCCACCCGGCCGTGCCGCATCGCCCGCGCGAGCAGCACCGTCCCGACGGCGCCCAGCGCGAGGACGGCGTAGGCCAGCGGCTCGGCCAGCAGGTCGCGGACCGAGCCCCACACCGACGAGGCGACGTGCAGCGCCCGCACCGACAGGGCCACGGCGCCGTACGCGCACCCCGCGAGGGTCGTCATCAGCAGCGGCCGGCCACTGTGCAGCAGCGCCGGCAGCGCCGCGACCAGCACCGCCGTGGTCGCGAGCAGCACCGGCACCGCCGCGGCCGGGAGGCGGTCGGGCCGCCCCGGTGCCGCGCTGGCGGCGACCAGCACCAGGCCGGCGACCACCGCGGCCACCGCGGCGCGTTCCCGCCTGCCCAGCCGGCGCGGGTCCCCGCCGTGCGCGGCGACGGCCGTGACCGCGACCGTCCCGGCGAGCACCGACTGCACCGCGTACACCGGCAGCACCCGCAGCGCGACCACCGACAGCAGCCAGCCCACGCCGTCGATCGCGAGGCCGGCCAGGTACCGGGGTTGCCGCCACACCGGGGTGCCGCCGGCCGCCCGGCGGGTGCCCGAGGACTCGAGGAGGGACGCCGCGCTGTTGGCCAGCATCGCCGCGACGGCGGCGAGCAGGGCCAGTGCGGTCATCGCCCCTCCCGGATGTGGCAGCCTCGGCTGCATGGCCGGCGCCATCCCACCGCATGCGGACCTCGACGCGCGCCTCGCGGCGCTCGAGGCCCTGCTGCGGCCGCTGCCGGGCGTCGTGGTGGCCTTCTCCGGCGGGGTGGACTCCGGCACGCTGCTCGCCGCCGCGGTGCGGGCTCTCGGCGCCGGGCGCGTGGTCGCCGCCACCGCTGTCTCGCCCAGCCTGCCGGCCACCGAGCGGGAGGGGGCGGTGGCCTTCGCGGCCGCCCTGGGTGTGCGCCACGAGCTGCCCCGCACCGACGAGCTGGCGCGCCCGGGGTACCGGGCCAACAGCGGGGACCGCTGCGCGTTCTGCAAGACCGAGCTCGTCGACGTCCTCGTGCCGCTGGCCGCCCGCCTAGGGATCGCCGACGTGGTCACCGGCACCAACGCCGACGACCTGCGGGCCGGTTTCCGTCCCGGCATCCGGGCGGCGGCCGAGCGCGGCGCCTGGGCGCCCCTGGCCCGCGCCGGGCTGACCAAGGACGACGTCCGTGCCGCGGCCCGGCGCTGGGGCCTGCCCCTGGCCGACAAGCCGGCGGCGGCCTGCCTGGCCAGCCGGATCGCCTACGGCGTGCCGGTGTCGGCGCAGCGGCTGGCCCGGGTGGAGTCGGCGGAGGCGGCGCTGCAGGCCGCGCTGGCCGCCGCCGGGCTGGAGGTGCGGGACCTGCGGGTCCGCGACATGGGGGACGACGTCGCCCGGGTCGAGGTCGACGCCGCCGCCGTCCCCGCGCTGACCGCCCGGCCCGACGTCCTCGCCGCGGTCACCGGCTTCGACCGCGTGGAGGTCGACCCCCGCGGGTTCCGGTCCGGGTCGATGAACGAGCTGCTGCCCGACCCGGTCCGCTACCGCTGAGCCGACCGGACGATCCGGGCGGCGGCCACCCCGGCGCCGAAACCGTTGTCGATGTTGACCACCAGCACGCCCGGCGCGCAGGCGGTGAGCATCGTCAGCAGGGCGGCCAGCCCCTCGAACGCCGCGCCGTAGCCGACCGACGTGGGCACCGCGACCACCAGCCGGTCGGTGAGCCCCGCGACGACGCTGGGCAGCGCGCCGTCCATGCCGGCGACGACGACCACCGCGTCGGCCGCGGCGAGGTCGGGCGCCACGGCCAGCACGCGGTGCACGCCGGCCACGCCGACGTCGTCGACGCGGCGGCAGCCCACCCCGCAGGCGGCCAGCGTCGCCGCCACCTCGGCGGCCACCGGGCCGTCCGACGTGCCGGCGGTGAGCACCAGGACCTCGCCGACCGGGGGCGGGAGCTCGCCGACGACGACGCTGCGCGCCACGGTGTCGACGGCGGCGTCGGGCCAGCGCTCGCGCACGGCCCGCGCCGTCGCGTCGTCCACCCGTGTCGCCCACGCCATCGGCGCGCCCCCGTCGAGGAGGGCGGCCAGGCAGGCGATCGTCTGGTCCGGCGTCTTGCCCGCGGCGTAGACGACCTCCGGGGTGCCGGTCCGGGCGGCCCGGTCGAGGTCCAGCCGGGCGAAGCCCAGGTCGGCGGTGCGCTGCTCCACGCGGTCAGCATGGGGGATTGACCGTCCACCGCGCCGGGAAGGGGGAGCGCATGAGCGTCGTGAAGATCAACGCGATCACCGTGCCCAAGGACAAGCAGGAGCGCTTCGAGGAGCGGTTCCGCGGCCGGGCCGGGGCCGTGGAGAGCACCCCGGGCTTCGAGTGGTTCGAGCTCCTGCGCCCGCAGGAGGGCACCGACCAGTACCTGGTCTACACCCGCTGGAGCAGCCAGGAGGCCTACGAGTCCTGGCAGTCCAGCCAGGACTTCGACCGCGCCCACAGCGGCGGCGGCGACACGCTCGCGCCGGCCGCCGCCGACTCCTCCCACCTGTGGAGCTACGAGGTCGTCGAGTCGGCCGGCCCGAGGGCCGGCCAGGAGCACCAGGTCTGAGCGGGGCGGGGCCGGGGACGGTCGTCGTCGGCCCCGTCGGCGGCGGCGCTAGGGTGAGCGGACGGGTCCGGCGGCCGCCGGACGCCGTCTGTGTCCCTGCACGCCGCAAGGTGGGAGCCATGACCGACACGCTCGCCGACAGCCGCACCTCCTCCCGGATGTTCACCGACGGCGTGCCGGTGGTCGTGGAGGACGTGCGGCGGCGCCCGGCGGCCGAGCGCGCCGAGCTCCTCGCCGACCCCGGCTTCGGCCGGTACTTCACCGACTCGATGTTCGTCGCCCGCTGGCGCGCGGGGCAGGGCTGGTACGACGCCCGGCTCACCGCGTACGCCCCGCTGCAGGTCGACCCGGCCACGGCCGCGCTGCACTACGCGCAGTCGATCTTCGAGGGGCTCAAGGCCTACGCCCAGCCCGACGGCAGCGTCGCCACGTTCCGCCCCGAGGCCAACGCCGCGCGGTTCGTCCGGGGCGCCAAGCGGCTGGCGATGCCGCCGGTCCCGGAGGAGGCCTTCCTCGCCGCCGTCGACGCGCTCGTCGACAGCGACCGAGACTGGGTGCCCACCGGCCCCGACCAGACGCTCTACCTGCGCCCGTACCAGCTGGCGACCGAGCCGTTCCTGGGTGTGCGCCCGGCGCACGAGTACCTGTTCCTGGTGATCGCCAGCCCGGCCGGCGCCTACTTCCCGCGCGGGGTCCACCCGGTGTCGGTCTACCTCTCCGAGGACTACATCCGCGCCGCGCCCGGCGGCACCGGCGACGTCAAGTGCGCCGGCAACTACGCCGCCAGCCTGCTGGCGCAGGAGCAGGCGATCGACGCCGGCTGCGACCAGGTCGTGTGGCTCGACGCGGTGGAGAAGCGCTACGTCGAGGAGATGGGCGGGATGAACCTGTTCTTCGTCCTCGGCGAGGGGGACGACGCCGAGCTGGTCACCCCCGAGCTCACCGGCACCCTCCTGCCCGGCATCACCCGCGACTCGCTCATCACCGTCGCCCGCGAGCGGGGCCACCGCGTCACCGAGCGCCGGTTCAGCGTCGACGAGTGGCGCTCCGGCGTCGCCGACGGCACGGTCACCGAGACGTTCGCGTGTGGCACCGCCGCCGTCATCACCCCGGTCGGCGAGGTGAAGGCGCGCACCGGCGACTTCACCGTCGGCGACGGCAAGCCCGGCCCGGTGACGATGGCGCTGCGCGAGCACCTCCTCGACATCCAGCACGGCCGGGTGCCCGACACCCACGGCTGGCTGCACCGGGTCGCCTGAACCGGTGCTCCGATGGCGGGGGCTGGAGGCCACCCCGGGTGACCTCGGGCGCACGGTGGTCACCATCGGGATGTACGACGGGGTCCACCGGGGACACCAGCTGCTGATCGGCACCGCGGTGGCACGCGCCCGCGCCATGGGGCGGCCCTGCCTGCTGCTCACCTTCGACCCGCACCCGTCGGAGGTGATCCGCCCGGGCTCGCACCCGGCGATCCTCACCTCGATGGACCGCAAGGCCGAGCTGGTGGCCGACCTCGGCGTGGACGCCATGTGCGTGCTGCCGTTCACCCCGGAGTTCATGCGCCTGTCCCCGGAGTCGTTCACGCACACCGTGCTCGTCGAGCACCTGCACGTCGCCTCGGTGGTCGTGGGGGAGAACTTCACCTACGGCCACCGGGCGGCCGGCAGCCTCACCACCCTCGCGCGGGAGGGACGGCGGTTCGGCTTCACGGTGGAGGGCGTGCCGCTGGCCAACGTCACGATGACGCCCGGTTCCGGCGCGGACGCCGACGAGATCACCATCTCCTCGACCTACATCCGCGCCTGCGTCGCGGCCGGTGACATGGTCTCGGCCGCCCGCGCGCTGGGGCGCCCGCACCGCGTCGAGGGCGTCGTCGTCCGGGGTGACCGGCGTGGGCGCGACCTGGGCTACCCGACGGCGAACGTGGAGTCCCCGCCGTACACCGCCGTCCCCGCCGACGGGGTGTACGCGGGCTCCCTGGTCATCCGCGACCCCCGCAGCGGAGCGACGCTGAGCAGCTCGCCGGCGGCCGTGTCGGTGGGCACCAACCCGACCTTCCAGGGCACCCGCCGCACCGTCGAGGCGTACCTGCTCGACTTCGAGGGGGACCTGTACGGCGAGCACGTCGGCGTCGAGTTCGTCCAGCGGCTGCGACCGATGCTGGCGTTCTCCGACGTCGGCGAACTGGTCGCGGCGATGGACCGGGACGTCGCCGAGACCCGGGCGGTCCTCGGGTTGTGACACCGCGGTCCTCACGACCGCTGCTCGACCGTCGTCACCGCCCTCCGGCCCGGGTCACCCGCTCCGGGAGGCGGCACCGCGCCGGTGTGTAACCTTGACGGCACGTCGGGACACCCGACGTGTGTGAACCCTGCCCCCGTGACCCAGACCGGGGGCCACACGCGACCTGCCCAGGAGGCCGTCCATGGCGCTCGACAGCGCGACGAAGCAGCAGATCATGACCGAGTACGCGACGGTCGAGAAGGACACCGGCTCGCCCGAGGTGCAGGTCGCGATGCTGACCCGCCGGATCAGCGACCTGACCGAGCACCTCAAGCAGCACAAGCACGACCACCACAGCCGGCGGGGCCTGCTCCTGCTGGTCGGCCGTCGTCGCCGGCTGCTGAACTACCTGGCCAAGACCGACATCAACCGCTACCGCTCGCTCATCGAGCGGCTCGGTCTGCGCCGCTGACCCCAGAGGGGACCGTCCCACCGGGACGGTCCCCTCTCTCGTGGGGCACCCGCCCCACGGGTCCCCGGCCCCCTGCGCCGCCGCCCCCGCCGCTGGTCGGTCCTCGGTAGTGGCCCCCGGGCATGGCCCCCTCCCCGGAGGGGAACCCCTCCCGCGGGCTTCGATCGAAGACCGGTCACCCCGGGCGCAGTCTCGGCGCGGGACGCCACGAAGAGGACGTCGCCGCATGCGACGTAGGAAGAGGACACCGTGTCCGCACCCACCACCCAGAACAGCAGCACCGCTGCCGAGTTCGACCCCGAAGACGGGGTCACCACCGCCACCGCCGTCATCGACAACGGCACCTTCGGCAGCCGCAGCATCACCTTCGAGACCGGCCGGCTCGCCAAGCAGGCAGCCGGGTCGGTCGTCGTCAGCATGGGCGACACCATGCTGCTGTCGGCCACCACGGCCGGCCGTCAGCCCAAGGACCAGTTCGACTTCTTCCCGCTGACGGTCGACGTCGAGGAGCGCATGTACGCCGCCGGGCGCATCCCCGGCTCGTTCTTCCGTCGTGAGGGCCGCCCCTCCGAGGACGCCATCCTCACCTGCCGGCTCATCGACCGGCCGCTGCGCCCGACCTTCGCCAAGGGCCTGCGCAACGAGGTCCAGGTCGTCATCACGGTCCTGTCCCTGGACCCCGACCACCTCTACGACGTGCTGGCCATCAACGGCGCGTCGGCGTCCACCCAGCTGTCGGGCCTGCCGTTCTCCGGCCCGGTCGGTGGCACGCGCGTCGCCCTGGTGAACGGCCAGTGGGTGGGCTTCCCCACCAACGCCGAACTCGAGGACGCCGTCTTCGACATGGTGGTGGCCGGCCGGGTCCTGCCGGACGGCGACGTCGCGATCATGATGGTCGAGGCCGAGGCGACCGAGAAGACGATCCAGCTGGTCGCCGGCGGCGCCCCCGCCCCGACCGAGGAGGTCGTCGCCCAGGGCCTCGAGGCGGCCAAGCCGTTCATCAAGGCGCTGTGCGAGGCGCAGAGCGCGCTGGCCGAGAAGGCCGCCAAGCCGGTCGCCGACTTCCCGCGCTTCCTCGACTACCAGGACGACGTCTACGCCGCCGTGGAGTCCGCCGCCCTCGACCGGCTGACCGAGGCCCAGGCCATCGCCGGCAAGCAGGAGCGCAACGACGCCACCGACGCGCTCAAGGACGAGGTGCTCTCCTCCCTCGCCGGCCAGTTCGAGGGCCGGGAGAAGGAGCTGTCCGCCGCGTTCCGCGCGGTGACCAAGAAGGTCGTCCGGCAGCGCATCCTGCGCGACAAGGTCCGCATCGACGGCCGCGGCGTGACCGACATCCGGCCGCTCTCGGCCGAGGTCGAGGTCGTCCCGCGGGTGCACGGCTCCGCGCTGTTCGAGCGCGGCGAGACCCAGATCCTGGGCATCACCACGCTGAACATGCTCCGCATGGAGCAGCAGCTGGACACCCTCTCGCCGGTGACCCGCAAGCGCTACATGCACAACTACAACTTCCCGCCGTACTCCACGGGCGAGACCGGCCGGGTGGGTTCACCCAAGCGCCGGGAGATCGGCCACGGGGCACTGGCGGAGCGGGCGCTGGTCCCGGTGCTGCCCGACCGCGAGGAGTTCCCCTACGCGATCCGGCAGGTGTCCGAGGCGCTGGGCTCCAACGGCTCGACGTCCATGGGCTCGGTCTGCGCCTCGACCCTGGCGCTGCTCAACGCCGGCGTGCCCATCAAGGCGCCGGTCGCCGGCATCGCGATGGGCCTGGTCTCCGACGAGGTCGACGGGAAGACCGAGTACGTCGCGCTGACCGACATCCTCGGTGCCGAGGACGCCTTCGGTGACATGGACTTCAAGGTCGCCGGCACGCGCGACTTCGTCACCGCCCTGCAGCTGGACACCAAGCTCAACGGCATCCCGTCCGACGTGCTGGCCCAGGCGCTGACCCAGGCCCGCGCGGCCCGGCTGCACATCCTCGACGTGATGAACGAGGCCATCGACGGCCCCGACGAGATGAGCCCGTACGCCCCGCGGGTGACCACGGTGCGCATCCCGGTCGACAAGATCGGCGCGGTCATCGGCCCCAAGGGCCAGATGATCAACGCGATCCAGGACGAGACCGGCGCCGACATCACCATCGAGGACGACGGCACGATCTACGTCGGTGCCTCCGACGGCCCGTCGGCGCAGGCCGCGGTGGACCGGATCAACGCCATCGCCAACCCGCAGATGCCCAAGGTCGGCGAGCGCTTCCTCGGCACGGTCGTCAAGACCACGCCGTTCGGCGCCTTCGTCTCCCTGCTGCCGGGCAAGGACGGCCTCGTCCACATCAGCAAGCTCGGTGGCGGCAAGCGGATCGGCAAGGTCGAGGACGTCGTGAACGTCGGCGACAAGCTGCAGGTGGAGATCACCGACATCGACGCCCGCGGCAAGATCAGCCTCGTGCCGGTCGCCGCCGAGGGCGAGGGCTCGGGCGACACCGCCCCGGCGGACGTGGCCGAGTCCGTCGCTCCCGCGGAGGCGTGATCACGGACACCGAGCAGACCACCGAGCAGACCGGGACCGGGGCCGGGACGGGCGCACTGACGCCCGGCCCGGCCCCGGCCGGTGTGGGGGAGACCGTCGTCCTCGACGTGGACGAGTTCGGCGGGCGGGTGGAGCGCACCGAGCTGCCCGGCGGCCTGCGGGTGCTCACCGAGGTGATGCCGGGCGTGCTGTCGGCGACCGTCGGCATCTGGGTCGGCGTCGGGTCGCGCGATGAGACCGACGAGGTCGCCGGCTCCTCGCACTTCCTCGAGCACCTGCTGTTCAAGGGCACCGGCAGCCGCAGCGCCCTGGAGATCGCGACGGCGATGGACGCCGTCGGCGGCGAGATGAACGCCTTCACCGCCAAGGAGCACACCTGCTACTACGCGAACGTGCTCGCCAGCGACCTCCCGCTGGCGGTCACGCTGCTCGGTGACCTGGTCACCGACGCGCTCAACACGGCCGCCGACCTGGAGTCCGAGCGCACGGTGGTGCTCGAGGAGATCGCCATGCGCGACGACGAGCCCTCCGACGCCGTGCACGACCTGTTCGCCGAGACGCTGTTCGGCGGTACCGCCCTCGGCCGGTCGGTGCTGGGCACGGTGGAGTCGATCGAGGCCCTCACCCGGGACGACGTCGACGGGTGGTACCGCCGGCGCTACGCCGTCCCGTCGATCGTGGTCACCGCCGCGGGCCGGGTCGACCACGAGCAGGTGCTCGACCTCGTGACGGCGGCCTTCGGGACACGGCTGACCGGGACCGACCGGCCGGCGCCACTGCGCCGCGGGGACGAGGGTGCCGGCACCCGGCCGGCCCGGCCCACCGGCCTGATCCGGCGGAAGACCGAGCAGACCCACCTCCTGCTGGGCTCGGTCGGCCTCGGCCGACTCGACGAGCGGCGCTACGCGGCGGCGGTGATGGAAACCGCGGTGGGCGGCGGGATGAGCTCACGGCTGTTCCAGGAGATCCGTGAGAAGCGGGGGCTGGTCTACAGCGTCGGCTCGGCCCTCACGCACTACGCGGGCACGGGGTCGTTCTCGGTCTACGCCGGCTGCTCGCCCAAGCGGGTGCCGGAGGTGCTCCGCCTGGTGCGCGAGGAGCTCGGGCGGGTCGCCGCGGAGGGGCTCACGCCCGAGGAGGTGGCCCGCGGCCGTGGCCAGCTCAAGGGCGGGATGGTCCTGGGCCTCGAGGACACCGGCTCCCGGATGAGCCGGCTCGGCAAGAGCGAGCTGTCCTACGGCGAGTACCTCCCGGTCCGGGAGGTGCTCTCCCGGCTGGACGCGGTCGACGAGGGCCAGGTGCGCGCGGTGGCCGCGGAGCTGCTGGCGCGCGAGACCTGCCTGGCGGTGGTCGGCCCCTACCGCGAGTCCGACCTCGACCGGCTCTGATGCGCCGGCCGCACCCCGCGCTCGCCGTCCACGGCGCGCTGTCCCGAGGCGTCTTCGCCGTCACCGTCCTGGTGTCGCTGGCGGTGCTCTTCGCGCCGGGGGACGACATCCCCGTGGCACCGCCGGGTGTCGACAAGCTCGTGCACGCGGCGCTGTTCGCCGCCCTCGCGCTCAGCGGGCGCTGGGCCGGCGTGCGGGCCGGGGTGCTCACGGCGTTCCTCCTGCTCTACGCCGCCGGGAGCGAGGTCGTGCAGGGGCTCTCCCCGCTGGAGCGCTCGGCGTCGGTGGCCGACTGGCTGGCCGACGCCGTGGGCGTCGTCGCGGGCATCCTGCTCTGGGCACGCCTGGAGCCGCGCCACGCGTCCTGACCTGGGCGCTGCCTTGCATCCCGGGACGGCGCCGGGAAGCCTGGCCCGGTGACCACGAGCACCCCCACGTCCGACCGGCAGCCCTCTCCCGCTCCGCAGGGGGAGCCGCCGCGCCTCGCCGTCGGTGTCCTGGGGGCCCGCGGCCGGATGGGCACCGAGGTGGTCAAGGCGGTCAACGCCGCCGACGACCTCGAGCTGGTCGCGATGGTCGACTCGGGGGACTGGCTGTTCGACCTCGCCAACACCGGTGCCCAGGTCGCCGTGGACTTCACCCGCCCGGACGTCGTCATGGACAACATCCGGTTCTGCATCGACAACGACATCCACTGCGTCGTCGGGACGACCGGCTTCGACGAGGCCCGCCTCGCCACCGTCGCGGAGTGGCTGGAGCCCAAGCCCGACCTCGGCGTGGTCATCGCGCCCAACTTCGGCATCGGCGCGGTCCTGCTCATGCGGTTCGCCCAGGAGGCCGCCCGGTTCTTCCCCTCCGTGGAGGTGGTCGAGCTGCACCACCCCCACAAGGTCGACGCCCCCTCGGGCA
This sequence comes from Geodermatophilus sp. SYSU D01105, assembly GCF_054050095.1. NCBI lineage: Bacteria > Bacillati > Actinomycetota > Actinomycetes > Geodermatophilales > Geodermatophilaceae > Geodermatophilus > Geodermatophilus sp. SYSU D01105. The sequence goes on along the minus strand of NZ_JBJGYR010000020.1, from coordinate 806 downwards.
CCGCCGTCCGGACCGCGCGGCTGGTCGCCGCCGCCCGGCGCGCGGCAGGCCTGCCCCCGGTTCCGGACGCCACGACCGACTCCGTGCCCGGGGCCCGCGGTGCCGACGTCGAGGGCATCCCGGTCCACGCCGTCCGCCTCACCGGCCTGGTCGCGCACCAGGAGGTGCTGATGGGCGCAGCGGGGGAGACCCTGACCCTCCGCCACGACTCCTACGACCGGGCGTCCTTCATGCCCGGCGTGCTGCTCGCCGTCCGGGAGATCGGCCGCCGGCCCGGTCTCACGGTCGGGATCGAGGGTCTGCTGGGCCTCTGACGGGCGCTCGTGGGACGGAAGTGGCGTCACGGAGAGTGACCTGCCTCGCATCCCGGCTGCACCCGTACGCCGCTGACCTGCGGTTTTCCCATCGAGAGGCCGTCCGGAGGGGGCCCAGGGCCTGGCGGAGCGCCACCCCGGTTTGACGGCGCCCCACGCGCGGCGTAACTTTCTCTCTGCGCCGAGCGAGACCGGGTCCGAGACCCGGGAGCCGCCGGTCAGACCCCCGGGTGTGACAGCGAGCCGTGCACGGCGTACCGTAGGACAAGTCGCCAGGGACGAGGCCCGGAAGGGTTGAGTCGTTGCGCGTCCGCTCCTTGAGAACTCAACAGCGTGCCGAAAGTCAGTGCCAAGTAACAACCCCTTTTGTGGGTTTCTTTGGGTTGATTGATCGAGAGTGTCAGCTCTCGGTTCTCGCCCGGATTCGAATTCATCTACGGAGAGTTTGATCCTGGCTCAGGACGAACGCTGGCGGCGTGCTTAACACATGCA
>NZ_JBJGYR010000019.1:0-108548 GCF_054050095.1 Geodermatophilus sp. SYSU D01105 | reverse complement strand
GGTCACCACCCCCACCACCAGTACCACCCCCCCTCGCCGGCGCCCCCCCCCCCCCCCCCCCCCCCCCCCCCCCCCCCCCCCCCCCCCCCCCCCCCCCCCCCCCCCCCCGCTCGAGGGCCGCCCGCCAGCCGGGCCGGGCTGGGTGCCGGCTGCGGACTGCGGCGAGACCGCGGCCTCGCTCACGGGTGCAGGGTGGCCGAGAGCGGCCGGTCGCTGGCGACGTCCACGTGGTTCTCCTCAGTCGTCCCCGGGTGGGGCGGTGGTCGTCCGCAGGCGCGTCCGAGGGCGACGGAACGCCTCGGACTCGTTCGCTCTGCGAACACTTGTCCGCGTTTGTCGGAGGACCTTGAGCGACCCCAGGAGTGTTGTCAAGCACACGTGTGAGACGCGTCTCGCATTCGTTATCGAGCGCCCCAGGCACCTCATCGGGTCGCGCGATCCGGACAGCGACCTCGCGATCGGGATAGCCGGGAGGGGGTGGCCGACCTAGCGTCCGCAGGTCCGCCGGGGGCCCCGACCGTCCCCGGGAGCCGGCGACCAGGAGGCGACGTGGCCGACTACAACCCGTTCTCCAGCGGCGTCGATCCCGCTCCGACGACACGCAGGGTGCGTCGTCTGGTCACCGGTCTCGACGCCGAGGGCCGGTCGACGATCGTGCTGGAGGACGAGGGACGGCACGCCGCTGCCGGCCACGGCGTCCCCACGTACGTGGCCACCCAGCTGTGGCGGACCGAGACCTCACCGGCGGACAACACCGGCCCGTTCCGCGACCCCTACGACACCGACCAGCCGCTGAGCGTCGGGCCGCCGCAGAACGGCACGATCTTCCGCACGCTGGAGCTGCCGCCGGACCGGGAGTGGCGGTTCGACGCCGACGGCAACGAGATCCGCCCGCTGGCCTTCCACACCACCCGGTCCATCGACTACGCGATCGTGCTGCGCGGGGAGATCTGGGCGGTCCTCGACGCGACCGAGGTGCGGATGACCGCCGGCGACGTCCTCGTGCAGCGGGGCACCGCGCACGCCTGGTCCAACCGGTCCGACGAGCCCTGCCTCATGGCGTTCGTGCTCGTCGGCGGCAACCTGCCCGACGAGGCCTGAGCCCCCGGGTCAGCCGGCGCGCGTCTGCGAGGGGAGCTCCCCGAACCGGGCCCGGTAGGCCGCCGAGAAACGGCCGAGGTGCGTGAAGCCGCACGCCAGCGCGACGTCGGTGACGCTCCCGTCCCCGTCCGCGAGCCGCCGGCGCACCTCGTCGAGCCGGACGTCGCGCAGGTAGGTCATCGGCGAGAGCCCGAACGCCGTCCCGAAGGCCTCCTGCAGCCGGCGCACGCTCGACCCGGCGGCGGCCGCCACGTCGGTGACCGTCAACGGCTCGGCGTAGTGGTCCCGGATGAACTCCTGCGCCCGCCGGACGGTCCGCGGGCGCAGCGGGCTCGCGGCGTCGGTGAGAGCCGCCGAGTAGTTGTGCGGCTGCGCGGCCAGCAGACCGGCCACCAGGGTGCGCACCTGCCGACGACGGACGAGCGGGGAGTCCAGCAACCCGGGCGAGTCGAGCTCGGCCAGCGTGAACTGGACCAGCGAGAGCCACGACCGGCCCGCGCCGGTGCGCAGGTCGAACGCCGGCGCCCACCGGACCGGGCCGGTGACCTGACGCCCCAGCATGGCGGCCAGTTCGGCCTCCACGAGGTCGCGACTGAGCTTCATGCCGACCACGCCGCTCCCCGCCCGCGCCCGCAGCTGGTGGCGCTCCCGCGCGCCGTGGACCGCGGCCGACCCCGGCTGCACCAGGACCTCGTCACTGCCGCTGACGGCCACCACGGACCCGGAGAGGACGAGGTTGACGTGGTAGGTGGTGGCGTCCTGGTCCGGCGTCACCTGCACGTCGCCCCCGGGCCGGATGTAGCCGAGGGTGAAGTCCGGCTCGTGCAGCGCGTGCAGCACCGAGGCGGCCGGGAACCGGCCGGTGACCTCGGGCCGGACCTCCGCGGGGTAGTAGACGGCGTTGAGCCGGGAGGTGAACTCGGAGACGTCGCTGGAACGGCAGAGCGGGAAGCGCTGCAACGGCGGTGCCGGTGTCATCAGGCCCCTTGCGACGTGACGGTGGACACAGGTGCCGCTCCACGGTAGATGCCCCCTCACCAGGAGGACACACCCGGCCGGGGTCGTCGCCCCTGTGTCGCCCGGCCGTGTCACCCCGCGTGGGGAACACCTGGGGAGCCGATCCGGTTACCCTGTCTGCACAACTACACAGGGGGTGAATGGTCTCGACTTCGGTCGGGTGGCCAGGGGAAGCGAGCCGAGGAAGGCGACGATGAGCTCGTTAACCACGCGTCGCAAACCAATCAAGCGCCGACTCCAGTCAGCGCGACTTCGCCCTCGCTGCCTGAGCAGCGTAGGCGGGTCTGTCAGCCCGGGTTCGTCATCGGCCCGGAGCCTGGCATCAGCTAGATGACTCACCGTGCGTGCCGGTCGCGGGCGCGCACGGGACACCGCACAGCGACTGGGCCCGTCATCCCGTCTCGTCCGCGAGATCGGGAGGGTCGAGCAGAGACGAAGCGGACTGCGCTCGGAGAAGCCCTGGACATGCGTCGAAGGACGCGGGTTCGATTCCCGCCACCTCCACCCACCCACCCACCCCAGGGGCCTTGGCGAGCAGCCAGGCCCAGTGTCGGCGAGGAGCCGGGCCACCGCGGACAGCGGTGGCCCGGCTCTCGTCCTCTCCGGGGCCCACGTCAGGTGCGGGCCCTCCCCGACCGCGTCCCACCCCCTCGACGCGTCGTGCGGCTGGGGCCGCAGCCCCGCCGGCCTCACCTGCGTCGGCATCTCGCGAGGCGTGGTGGCGCACCCCGCGGCCGCGAGGCGATCACGACCAGCGGGGCTCGACCGGGGGGCACCCCTGCGCACGCCGACCGGTCAGTGCGACTCCTCGCGGGGGGCCGTGGCCTGCTGGCCGTAGCCTCGCAGCCGCCGTCCGACCTCGGCGACCTCCTCGGCGTCGAGCACCCGCACCGGCGCCCCGGTCGCCATCGCGCGCAGCTGGACGTCGCAGATGTACTCCAGGTACGGGACGAGCCCCATGACCTTGGCGAGGTCCTCGCCGGTGAGGACTGCGCCGTGGTTGCCCATGAGCGCGGCACTGCGGTCGCGCAGCGCGGTGGTGACGTTGTCGGCCAGCCGGCGCGTGCCGAAGGTGGCGTACGGGGCGACGCGGACCGTGCCGCCGAACATCGCCGTGTAGTAGTGCGAGGCGGGCACCTCGTCGACGAGGGTCGACAGGGCCGTCGAGGCGGGGGCGTGGGTGTGCACGACGGCCGTGCGTGCCGACTCGCGGTAGACGGCCAGGTGCAGGGCCAGCTCGCTCGAGGGCTCCAGGACGGCCTCGACGGGGTTCCCGTCGAGGTCGTGGACGCCGACGTCGCGCGCGGACATCGCCTCGTAGTCCACCCCGCTCGGCGAGATGACGACGAGGTCGTCGACCCGCACCGAGACGTTGCCCGCCGTTCCCACGACCAGGCCGGAGCGGCTCAGCTCCCGGCAGGCGTCCGCCACCTGCTGGCGCTGCCGGGCGAGCAGGAGGTCGGGCGCGTCCGGTCGCGCGGTCCCGGCGCTCACGGCTGGAGCACGTACTTCGAGCCGCGACCGGCAGCCATGTCCTCCAGGCTGGGCACCAAGGCCTCGAGCGGGCGGACCTCGGTGACCAGCGAGAGGCCGTCCACCTTCTTGGACGCCAGCAGTTCGACGGCGGTGCGCACGTAGTTCGGCGTGTGGTGGAAGACGCCCTTGAGCGTGTACTCCTCGTAGTGCATCGCGGAGGAGTCGACGGAGAACGGCGCGCCCTTCGGGGTGCCGCCGAAGAGGACGGCCGTCGCGCCGGGCCGGAGCGTGCGCACCGTCTGCTCCCAGACGCCGGGCAGCCCGACCGCCTCGATGCCGACGTCGGCGCCGCGTCCCGCGGGCGTGCGGCTCTTGATGAGGGCGACGCGCTCCTCGGGGTCGGCGACGTCGGACAGGTCGATGGTGTCGACGGCGCCGACCCGGCGGGCCTGCTCCAGGCGCCACGGGGTCTGGTCCACCGAGATCACGTTGGCTCCGCGCAGCGTCGCCAGGCGCACGAACATCAACCCGATCGGCCCGGCCCCGTGGACCACGACGGTGTCGCCGAGCTCGATGCCGGTCTCGGCCATGCCGTGCACGACGGTGGCCAGCGGCTCGAGCGGCGCGGCGGCCGCGAACTCCAGGTCGTCGGGCAGGACGTAGGTGTTGCGCTGCACGATGGCCCGGGGGATGACGACCTGCTCGGCGAAGGCCCCGTTGAGGAACTCGAGGTTCTCGCACAGGCTCTCCCGGCCCCGGGTGCAGGCCCAGCAGTGGCCGCAGGGCGCGGTGTTCGCCGCCACGACCCGGTCGCCGACGGAGAAGTCGGTGACCCCGTCGCCGACCGCGGCGACGACGCCGGCGAACTCGTGGCCGAAGCGCGACGGCAGGGTCGGGAACAGCTTCGGGTGGCCGCGGCGGTAGGACTTGAGGTCCGTGCCGCAGGTGGCCGCCGCCCGCACGTCCACCAGCAGCTCCCCCGGCCCCGGCTCCTGTGCCGGCACGTCCTCCACCCGGAGGTCCCCCGGTCCGTAGAACACCGCTGCCCTCATGCGTGTGCACCTCGCATCATGCTGCTCCTCACGTGACGTCCGTCTGTGGTCTCGCGTCGTCGATGGGTCCAGGGCTGCGCGCCGCGCCGTCCGGCTCGGTCGCCTCATGGAGGGCGTGCAGCAGGTCGCGGGTCCCGGCGTAGAGACGCCGGTACACCGCCAGCAGGTCGGCATAGGCGGCGACGGCGTCGGGCCGGGGCTCGACGACCCGGTCGGTGACGGCGAGCGCCGCGGCGGCCTCGCGCAGGGAGCCGAACGCGCCGACGGCGGTGAGTGCGACGGCCGCCGCGCCGAGCGCGCTCACCTCGCCTTCGGCGCGGACCTCCAGGGGCCGGGCGAAGACGTCGGCGAGCACCTGCGTCCAGAGGGCGCTGCGGGCACCGCCGCCCATGGCTCGGATCACCTCGACCCGTTCGCCACGGGCCTCCTCGAGGCCGTCGAGCTGCAGCCGCAGCTCGTAGGCGATGCCCTCCAGCAGCGAGCGGTAGAAGTGCGCCCGGCCGTGGCCGCTGCGCCAGCCGATCGTCAGCCCGGACGCCCGGCCGTCCCAGTGCGGCGTCTGGGCCGCGTTCCAGTACGGCAGGGTGAGCAGCCGCTCGCTGCCGATCGGCACGGCCGCTGCCTCCCGCTCGAGCTCCGGGTCCGGCGCGCCGGCCAGCTCTCGTGCGCCGAACTCGCGGCGGAACCACGTCGGCAGGAAGGTGCCCGAGGACGTGAACGCCTCGACCGTGACGTGGCCCGGCAGCGCCGACACCATCGACCGGTAGGCCCGCGAGGGCAGGTAGGCAGTGCTCTCGCTCCCGATCACCACCGCCGTCCCGAGGACGAGGTACGCACTGCCGGGTTCGGTGACGTCCAGGCCCAGCCCGGCCGCCTGGCCGTCACCGAGACCGGCGACGACCTCCACCGTGCTGCTCAGCCCCCAGCGCTCGGCGACCTCGGGCCGCAGGGGACCGAGCGTGGCACCCGTCCGGACCAGGTCGGGCAGCTGGTCACGCCGGAGGCCGGCGACCTCGAGCAGCTCGCTGCTGTAGTCGCCGGTCCTGACGTCGAGGAGGGCGAGCGGGTCGACCGACGCGGTGCTGGAGACCCAGTGGCCGGTCATCGCGTGCACCAGGTACCCGTGCACGTCGACCACCCGGCGGGTGGCGGCGGTGGTGCGCGGCTCGTGCTCCCGCAGCCAGGCCAGCTTGTAGAGGCCCGGGGTGATGTCGGCCGGCTTGCCCGACAGCTGTTCGATCCGCTCGGTGCCGAGGCGCTCGGCCTGGGACTCGGCGCGCCCGTCCATCCACAGGATCGCCGGCCGCAGCGGCCGGTCGGCGTCGTCGAGGCAGACGAACGACTCACGTTGGTGTGTCACGCAGACCGCGGCGACGTGTTCGGGGTGCTGCACCTCGGCCAGCGCGGCGCGGACGGCCGAGTCGGTGGCGCTCCACCAGTCGGGGGCGTGCTGCTCGAACCGACGGGCGGCGGGAGTGGCCGTGTCCAGCGGGTGCGCGCCGCTGCCCAGCACCCGCCCCCCGGCGTCGACGACGAGGGCCTTGGCCGCCGTCGTGGAGCAGTCGATCGCCACCACGAGCGGCGCGGTCACGGCTCGCACCCCGGCTCGGGGGAGGTGGGGGGCACGGGTGCGACGACGACGTTCGCGCCGCTCGCACGCAGCTGCTCCACCTCGCTCTCCTCGAGGCCGGAGTCGACGACGACGGCGTCGAAGTCGGCCAGCGCGCAGATCCGGTGCACCGCGCGGCGCGCCGTCTTGGTGTGGTCGACGAGCAGGACGCGCAGCTCCGCACTGCCCATGAACGCGCGCTTGAGGTCGGCCGCGGCGCTCGACGGGTGGAAGCAGTTGCCCCGGGTCACCGCCGGCACGGACATGAACAGGACGTCGTAGTGCACCGCTTCCAGGGCGCCGATCGCCTGCGACCCGGTGAAGGCGGAGAAGTCGGGCTCGTAGTCGCCACCGATCGCGTGGAGCCGCACCCGCGGTTCGGCCGCGAGCTGGTTGATGGCGGGCAGGAAGTTGGACACGACCGTCAGGGGGAGACGCTCGAGGAGCAGCGGCAGGACGTGGAGGGCCGTGGTGCTGTCGTCGAGGGCGACCGCCTGCATCTGCACGCGTTCGGTCGCCCAGGTGAAGCCGGCCTGCGCGACGACCCTCTTCTCCCCCACGTTGAGCGTCCGGCGGAGGGAGACCTTGCGCTCGAAGGCCTCGCTCGGGGGAGCCTCGGCCCCCGAGCGGACCTTGCGCACCACGCCCTGGCTGTCGAGGTGGTCGAGATCCCGGTGGATCGTCATCGTGCTGACGCCGAACTGCTCGGCCAGGTCGTCGATCCGCACCCAACCCTGCGCCGTGACCAGCTCCGCGATCTGCGATCGGCGGAGCGCGTGACTGCTCCCGCGCTGGGCCAATGAGGACATGGCCGGCCTCCCCGGTCGTGACGACGATGCCGAACCTAACAGAACAGATGGGATTTACAACGCCATCCGTGTTATGTCCTGTGATCAGTGTGTGACCGCGGTCATCACGGACCCGGGCCGTGCGCACGTGGCGCCGGCAGTCGGAGCCGATGTGTACGATCGTTCTCATGAGCCTCCGGCCCGACGCGGGCGATCCCCGGACCATGCGCGAGCGGATGCTCGCCGGGGACCTCTACATCGCCGACGACCCCGAGCTCACCGAGGCCAGCGCCCGGGCCCTGGACCTGGCCGACGCCTACAACGCGACGACGGTCCGCCAGGGGCCGCTGCGCCGCCGGCTGCTCGAGGAGCTGCTCGGCGCCATCGGCGAGGGCACCGAGATCCGGCCGCCGCTGTACGTCGACTACGGCAGCTCCCTGCGCATCGGCGCCCGGTGCTTCGCGAACTTCGGCCTCGTCGCACTCGACGTCGCGCCGATCACCATCGGGGACGACGTCCAGATCGGACCCAACGTCCAGCTGCTGACCCCGACCCACCCGGTCGAGCCCGAGCCGCGGCGGGCCAAGTGGGAGGCGGCCGCGCCGATCACGATCGGCGACAACGTCTGGCTCGGTGGCGGGGCGATCGTGCTGCCCGGCGTGACGATCGGGGAGAACACCGTCGTCGGCGCCGGGTCCGTGGTCACCCGGGACCTCCCGGCGAACGTGGTGGCGGTGGGCAACCCCGCCCGCGTCGTCCGGACCCTGGACGCGACCGGCCGGTGAGCGCCGACCCCACCCCGGCTCGGCGGGCCCGCCGGTACGACCCGGGCCGGCGCGACCGGCTGGTGGACACCGCGCTCGACGTCATCGCCGAGCAGGGCGTCGCCGCCGCCTCCCACCGGGCGATCGCCCGTGCGGCCGACGTCCCGCTGGGGTCGCTGACCTACCACTTCGACTCGCTGACCGACCTGCTCGCCGCGGCGTTCACCCGACACGTCGACACCGTCGCGGCCCGCTTCGACGAGCGCATGCGTGCCGCACCCGACCGGGCGGCGGCACTCGAGGCGCTGGTCGAGCACCTCACCGGCGACCTGCTCGGCTCGCAGCGCGACCTGGTGCTGGCCGTCGAGCTCTACGTCGCCGCGGCCCGCAACCCGGCCCTGCGCGCGGTCACCCAGGACTGGATGTCCCGCAGCCGCCGCAGCCTCGAGCGCCACCTCGACCCCGTCACCGCGCGGGAGGTGGACGCGCTGGTCGAGGGCCTGGTCCTGCACAGCGCCCTGTCCACCGATCCGATGGACGCCGACCAGATCCGTTCCGCCCTCTCCCGGCTCGCCGGCTGAGCCCCGACCCCGAGGACCCCGTGGAGACCGCCACCCTCGACGCCGCGCGCCTGCGCCGTGCCCGCAGCGCCGTCGCCGCCTGCTTCTTCCTGAACGCCGTGTTCTACGCCGGCCTCGTCCCGCGGCTGCCGGAGGTGAAGGCGCAGCTGGGGCTGAGCAGCACCGCTCTCGGCGCGGCCCTGGCGGCCGTGCCGCTGGGGGCCCTGCTGGCCGGCCTGTCCTCCGCGCCGCTCATCCGCCGGTTCGGCTCCGGACGGGTGGCCTCCTACGGCCTGGTGCTGCTCGGCGTCACCGTGTGGACGGTGTCGGTGGCACCGAACTGGCTCGGCCTCGCCGCGGCGCTGCTGGTGGTCGGGGCGCTGGACGCGATCATCGACGTCGCGCAGAACGCGCACGGGCTGCGGGTGCAGCGGCTCTACCAGCGCTCGATCCTCAACGCCTTCCACGGCATCTGGAGCGTCGGCGCGGTCACCGGCGGGCTGCTCGGCTCGGCCGCGGCCGGGCTGGGGGTGCCCCTCGTCGCCCAGACCGCCGGCGCTGCCGTCGTCTTCGGGGCGCTCGCACTGGTCGTGTCGCGGGTGGTGCTGCCCGGCCGCGACGAGCCGGAGCCGGCGGCCGACGAGCAGCCGCGGGAGCGCCCGCGCCGGCGAGCCGCCGTCCCGGCGCTGGCGGTGCTCGGCGTGCTCGCCGCGTGCGGCGCGTTCGTCGAGGACGCCGGCGCCTCGTGGAGCGCGCTCTACCTGCGCACCGAGCTCGCGGCCGGCGCGGCCACCGCCGGCCTGGGCTTCGTGGCCCTGCAGGTCGCGATGACCGTCGGGCGGCTGACCGGCGACCGCGTCGTCGACCGGTTCGGCCAGCGGCGGGTGGCCCGTGCCGGCGGGGCGCTCACCGCGGCGGGGATGGGCCTGGCCCTGGCCCTGCCGTCGGTGCCCACCACGCTGGCCGGGTTCGCCCTCGCCGGGCTCGGCGTCGCCACCCTCGTCCCGGCCGTCTACCAGGCGGCCGACGAGCTCCCCGGACTCCCGCACGGGCTGGGGCTGGCGGTGATCAACTGGCTGCTCCGGATCGGCTTCCTCGTCTCACCGCCGCTGATCGGGGCCCTGGCCGACGCGACCAGCCTGCGGGTCGCCCTGCTCGCGGTCGTGCTCGCCGGGGCCGGCACGCTGGTGCTCGGACGATCCCTGCCGGGCCGGCCGGCCGCGGACCGAGCCGGACCGTCGTAGCGGGCCCCTACCGTTCCCGCACGACCCGACGGCGGACGACGGCGAGGAGGCCGCGGTGGACGAGATCCTGGAGCGCATCCGGCAGGGGATCGCGCTCGGGCAGCAGGGGCGGCGCGCCGAGGCCCGCGCCGCGTTCACCGAGCTCTGGGAAGCCCTCGGCCCCGCCGGCGACCCGCTGCACCGCTGCTTCCTGGCCCACTCCATGGCCGACGTCCAGGACGACCCGCGGGACGAGCTGGCCTGGGACCTGCGGGCCCTGGAGCTCGCGGAGTCGGTCACCGACGAGCGGGCCGCCGCCGCGGGAGCCATCGCGCCGGTGGCCGCCTTCCACCCCTCGCTGCACCTAAACCTCGGGGAGGACCACCGCAGGCTCGGGGACCTCGCCGCGGCGCGCCGCCACCTCGACCTGGCCCGCCAGGCCGCGCCGGCGCTCGGCGAGGACCCCTACGGCGCCCTGATCAGGGAGGGGCTGGCCGGCCTAGCGGCGCGCCTGGACGACGAGGAGCCCCCGACACCCGGCAGCTGAGCACCGCCTGGCCGCACCGGTCCCTGCGCGTCCGTGGCGCGCCCGGTCTCAGACGCCGGTGGCGCCGTCGATGCGCTCCCGGATCAGGTCGGCGTGGCCGGCGTGCCGCGCGTACTCGGCGATCATGTGGCTGTAGATCCACCGCAGGGTGACCTGCCCGCCCATGAACGGGCTGGTGTCGTCCAGTCCGCGGGCCGCGCAGTTCTCCCGGGCGCGCGCGACCTCGCCCTCCCAGGTCGCCCGGGCGGTGGCGAGCGAGGCGCCGTCGGCGAGGTCGAAGCCCCCGTCGTGGCCAGAGGGGTCGGCGTCCGGATCGTGGATGGCCGGCACCTGCTCCCCCGCGAGCACCCGGCGGAACCAGTTGCGCTCGACCTCGGCCATGTGCTGCACCAGCCCGAGCAACGTGAGCGGCGACGGCGGCACCGACGCGGTGGCCAGCTGCTCGTCGGTGAGCCCGTCGCACTTCCCGGCCAGCGTGGCCCGGTAGAAGTCGAGCCAGCCGTCCAGCGTCGTGCGCTCGTCGGCCTCCAGCGGCGGCATGGCCCGCCCGGTCGTCGTCATGGTCGCGATGGTGTCAGCCCTTCACCAGGCGCCGACGCCCCGCCGCCGGCCACCCCCGGGGAGGTCAGCGGGTGGGCTCCTCCGCGCGAGCGGTCTCCGACTCCCGCGGCATCGGGATGCCCGGCCCGGACGGAGGGACGTTGGGGTTGTGCCGGAAGAGGTTGTCCGGGTCCCACTCGGCTTTGAGCGCGGACAGCCGGCGGTACTTGTCCTCGCCGTACGACGCCCGCACCCGCCGCTGGTCGGTGTCGGTCTCGAAGTTCAGATAGGCGCCCTCGTCGGACACGTACGGCTGCAGCGCCTCCCAGAGTTCGCGGACCCAGAGCCGGTCGGCCTCGAACCCCTCCTCGTCCGGTGCGATGTCGAGCAGGGCGAGCGCCCAGCGCGTGCTGCGCGGGCTCCCCCACGCCGTCGCGTCGTCCGGGACCTCGGCGAACCGACCGCGCAGGGAGAACATCGGCACGTAGGACATCGGGGACCGTCGACGGGGCAGCCGGTCGAGCAGGACGTCGATCGCACCGTCCGGCAGGTCCTGGAGGTTCACGCTCTTCGCGTACCCGCGGATGCCCCATGGCTCGGCCTCGTCGAGCATCTGCTGCAGTGCCACGTACGGGAGGGGCGTGACCAGCTCGACGAGCGGGTCGAGGTCGCGGAGAGGCGCCACCGCGTCGGCGTGTCGTCGAGCGTCGCCCCAGCCCGTGACCATGACGGCGACCCCCGGGACGCCGCGGTGCTCCGCGGGGACGAACGGCTCGTGGGGTGCGGACAGCACCGCCACGACCGCACTGGCGCTCGAGGGGAGTTCGAAGAGGTACCTCCGGGCGAAGGCGAGCACCTGCCCGGCCCGCTCGACGGGCCAGAAGAAGAACCCCAGGTTCACCGTGGGATCGAGGTCGTGCAGGTCGAACACCAGCTCGGTCACGACCCCGAAGTTGCTGCCCGCACCTCGCAAGCCCCACAGGAGGTCGGGGTGCTCCTGGTCGGACACGGTCACGGTGCGGCCGTCGGCAGTGACCAGCGTCGCCGCGACCAGGTTGTCGCAGGCCAGCCCGTGCTGTGGGGTCAGCCAGCCCATCCCACCGCTGAGCGTCAGGCCGGCGACCCCGGTGTGACTCACCGTCCCACCGACCGTCGCGAGTCCGTGCGGGGCGGTCGCGGCGTCCACCGCGGCCCAGGTGGCCCCACCGCCGACGTACCCGCGCCGCGCCGCCGGGTCCACCCGGACGCCGTTCATCCGGGAGAGGTCGATCATCACCGCGCCGTCGGCGACACAGCTGCCGGCCGCGCTGTGCCCGCCGCCACGGACGGTGACCTCCGTGCCCGCCTCGCGGACGAGGGTCAGCGCCATGGCGACCTCGTCGGTCGAGGTGGGCCGCACGATCAGCGCCGGCTGCCGGGAGACGGCGCCGTTCCAGACGGCCTCGGCCCGGGCCTGGGCGAACCCGGCGTCGGCCGGTCGCAGCACCTCCCCCGGGAAGGAGCGGAGGAACCGGGTGGTGGTCTGGTCGTCGAGTGGCATGACAGCCCCCTCTGAGCCCGCAGGCTGCTCCCTGGTGGCGCAGCACCGCTGAGAGCGATCAGGACTCTGGCACAGGCCGCAGGGACCGGAGTCCCCCCGCGCACGCCGGTCGGGTCCAGCGGCGCGTGGTGACCCTGGGAACACGGGTCCGGCTGCCGAGCGACCCCCGCCCGCAGCCGCGCCGCTCAGAAGGTGATCCGGTGCCCCACGCCCCGACGGCAGGCCGCCGCGAACACCAGCCCGGCGGCGGCCGCGTCCTGCACGGCGACGCCGACGGACTTGTACAGGGTGAGCTGGTCGGCGGTGGTGCGCCCCGGCCGCCGCCCCTCGACCAGCTCGCCGATCTCGACGACGTCGTCGGGCAGCAGCAGGCCCCGGCCGAGGGGGTCGCTGAGGTCGCTGCTCCCGACCGGGTACGGCTGGAGCGCGGTCTCCCGGTGCTCGACCGCGACCAGGGCGTCGGCGACGGTGTCGTCGTCCACCTCGCGCCCGGTGGCGGTGAAACCGACCGAGGTGACGTGCGTGCCCGGGTCGAGCCAGTCCCGCCGCACGACCGGCTCCTCCGCCGCGGTCGCCGCGCAGACCAGCCCGGCGCCGCGCGTCGCCTCCGGCCACGACGCCACGGCCCGCGCCGGCAGCCCCGCCGCGCGCAGCTCGGCGGCCAGCGTCTCCGCGCGCTCCGGGTGCCGCCCGGCGACGCGCACGTCGGACAGGTCCCGCACGATGCCGGCGGCCAGGGCGTGGGCCCGGGCCTGGACACCGGTGCCCAGGACGGCCAGGACGGTGGCGTCGGGGCGGGCGAGCAGGCGGATCGAGAGGGCCGAGCAGGCGGCCGTGCGGGCCGCGGTGATCGCGTTGCCGTCCATCAGCGCGCACGGTGTCCCGGTCTGCGGGTCGAAGAGCCCGATCAGCGCCTGGTGGGTGGGCGTCGCCGGCACCGGGTTGCCCGGGAACACCGAGAGCACCTTGACCGCCAGCCAGCCGAGCGTGGGGCTGTAGCCGGGCATCGCGGCGAGGAGACCGCGCTCGTCGACGAGCGCGGCCACCCGCGGCGGGACCGAGGCCCGCCCGGCCGAGAGGTCGGCCATCGCCGTCGCCAGCGCGTCGACCAGGGCGCGCACGTCGAGCAGCTGCTCGACGTCCCGCCGTCGCAGGAGGAGCACCGTCCGATGCTGCGCGCGCGGACCGGCGCCGGTCAACGGTCCCCGGCGGGCAGGCTGTCGGCCGTGGACCTCGAGGCCGACCGCGCGGTGGCCACCGAGCGGCTGCTGCGCCCCGGCGTCGGCGTGCTCGCCGGCGGGGAGGACGCCGGAGCGGGCCGGACGCTGCTGGTCCGCTCCGTCGCCGGCCCGATCGCGAGTCGCGCCCTGCCGCTGCGGCCCTGCCGCACCGAGGAGGACTGGGCGCGGTACGCCGCCGCCCGGCTGCCGGTCGAGGCGGCCTTCGGCCTCGACGAGGACGCCGCGCGAGCGCTGGTCGGCCGGACCCGCGAGCGCACGGTGCGGCTGGGCCTGCGGCTGTGGCTGGCGCCGGGCGCGGACGGCGACCTGGTCGGTGCGGTCGGCGCCGTCCGGTTGCCCTCCGACGTCCGGACGGCACGGCTGCAGGAGGTCGACGTCTTCCCCGGGCACCGCGGGGCGGGCGCCGGCGACGGGCTGCTGGAGGCCGTCCGCCGGCGCCTGGCCGCCGAGGGCGTGGCGACGCTGGTCGTCGCCGCCGACGAGGACACTGGCCGCTGGGCTGGTACCGCCGGCGCGGTCTCCGGCCGGTTGCGCGCGTCCCCCGACCCACCCCGTCGGGATGACGTTCCGGTTTCGCGGCTGGAGTCCCGCTCGCCCGGTGCCGAACCTCCCGGTACTCGGACGGAAGGAGCTCGTCGTGCGGACCATGGCGTGCAGGGCGGTGGCCCAGGCCTCACTGGTGGCGACGACCGCGTCGCTGGACGACGAGCAGCCCTGGCCGCTGCTGCTGGTCGCGGGCTGGTTGACCACGGCGGCCGACCTCACCCTGCAGGCCGACGCCGCGGACGTCGTCCTGGCCTGACCCGGCGACGCGGCGACCCGTCGCGGTTTCCGGCTGTCATCCGCGCAGGGCGGACAGCCCCGGCAGGGACCCGTGGCTAGCGTGATCGGGCTCACGCCGCCGAGAAAGGGTGCCGCCGCCGATGACGCTGCCGCCATCCCCCGAGCACGTGCCCCCGGGGTACGACCGGCCCCCGCAGTACGAGGGCATGGTCGCCGAGCGGGACGTGTACGTGCCGATGCGGGACGGCGTCTCGCTGTGCGTCGACGTCTACCGGCCCGACACCGACGAGCCGCTGCCGGCGCTGCTGGCGTTCGCGATCTACAACAAGGACATCCAGGGACCCGACACCGCGGCGACCATCCCGCCCCAGCCGGCCTGGTCGCCGCTGTGGAGCGGGCCGATGGAGGCCGGCGACACCCGCTTCCTCACCTCCCGGGGTTACGTCCACGTCATCGGGATGCCGCGCGGGGTGGGCAAGTCCGAGGGCGGCGGCGCCCGCACGTGGGACTCCTACGACCTCATCGAGTGGATCGCCCAGCAGCCCTGGTGCGACGGCAACGTCGGCATGGTCGGCATCTCCGGCTTCGGCGCCGAGCAGGTGCACGTGGCCCGGCAGCGGCCGCCGTCGCTCAAGGCGGTCTTCCCGTTCGACCCGCGGGGCGCCTACGGCGAGCTCGGTGGGTTCCGCGAGGAGTACCCGGGCGGCGTCGTCCACCTGTTCCGCTACCTCGTGGGTCACTTCGGCACCTTCCACCAGGACCGGGGCGCGCCCGGGGAGCTGCCGCCCGAGCGCGAGGCGCTCTGGCGCGAGGCCATGGCCGACCCCGACTACGCGATCCACCCGCACCTCTACAACGTCATCACGATGAAGGGCCAGCTCATGCCGGCCTTCTTCAACGTGCTCATCGACCCGTACGAGGCCGAGGGCGTGGTCGAGCGGAGCGAGGCCGAGTTCGCCCAGATCGACCTGCCCGTCTACACCGGCTCGGGCTGGTACGGCTACACGTACAAGACCCACCTGCAGGGCGCGCAGACCTACTGGCGGCACATCGCCAGCCGGGACAAGAAGCTGCTGTTCGCCGGGCCCGCGCACCTCGAGCGGCCCTTCCACGGGCTGCACTCGGAGATCCTGCGCTGGTACGACCACTGGCTGAAGGGCATGGACACCGGCGTCCTCGACGAGCCGCCGGTCCGGTACTGGGTGACCGGGGCCAACGAGTGGCGCACCGGCACCGACTGGCCGCTGCCCGAGACGCAGTGGACGCCGTTCTACCTGAACAGCTGGGAGCGGCTGCGCCCGCAGCCGTTCGTGCCCTCGTCGGTCGACGACACCATCCCGCCCGACGCGTTCGTGCAGATGCCGCTCACCCACACCCGCGAGGTCAGCAGCCTGCGCTACGTCAGCGAGCCGCTGAGCGAGCCGGTGCTCGTCGCGGGGCCGGCGAAGCTCCGGCTGTTCGCCGCGATCGACCAGGACGACACCACCTGGATCGTCACGCTCAAGGACCTCGGCCCCGACCCGCACGTGATGACCGTCCGCGAGGGCGAGCGCGAGCTGCGCAGCGACCTGCCCGAGCGCGAGCTGACCCGCGGCTGGCTCAAGGCGTCGAACCGGGCCCTGGACCCCGAGCGCAGCACCGAGTGGAAGCCCTTCCACAAGCTCACCCGGGCCGCCGCGCAGCCGGTGCCGCCCGGCGAGGTCGTCGAGTACGAGATCGAGATCCTGGCGACGGCGAACCTCTTCGAGAAGGGGCACCGCATCTGCGTCGAGATCAGCAGCATGGACGTGCCGACCGGCGTCGCCGGGGCGACCAACGCGGAGTACGTCCCCTACCACGTGACCAGCTCACGGACGACGCTGCACAGCATCTACCACGACACGGCGCGGCCCTCGGCCCTGCTGCTCCCCGTCATCCCGCTGGACCCACCGGCACCCGGAGGCACCGACTCATGACCGACCTGCACACCCCCCGCGAGGACGCCGCCGTCCAGCCCGAGGACGTCACCGAGGAGACGGTCACCGACGCGACCGTCGAGAGCTTCGCGCACACCGCCGACCCGCGGCTGCGCGAGCTGCTCTCCGCCGTCGTCCGCGGCCTGCACTCGGCGATCCGCGAGGTGGAGCCGACGATCGCCGAGTGGGAGACGGCGATCGACTTCCTCACCCGCACCGGCCAGAAGTGCGACGACGTCCGGCAGGAGTTCGTGCTGCTCTCCGACGTCCTCGGGGTCTCGGCCCTGGTCGAGAACATCAACCACCGCAAGGTCGCGGGCGCCACCGAGGCGACCGTGCTCGGGCCGTTCCACATGACCGTCTCCCCCGTGCGGGAGAACGGCGACTCCATCGACGAGGTCGGCGGCCGCGAGGTGTGCGTCGTCGAGGGCCGGGTGCTGTCGACCGACGGCGCGCCGATCCCCGGCGCCACCGTCGACGTCTGGCAGGCCGACGAGGACGGCTTCTACGACGTGCAGCGGCCCGACGTCCAGCCGCCCGGCAACGGCCGCGGGCTGTTCACCACCGACGACGAGGGCCGGTTCTGGTTCCGCACCGTCGTCCCGGCGCCCTACCCCATCCCCACCGACGGCCCGGTCGGCGAGCTGCTGGCCGCCACCTCGCGGCACGCCTACCGGCCGGCGCACATCCACTTCATCGCCCAGGCGGCCGGCCACGTGCCGGTGACCACGCACATCTTCGTGGCCGGCAGCCCCTACCTGGACTCCGACGCGGTGTTCGCGGTCAAGCGCAGCCTGGTGCGGGACTTCGCCCCCGTGGACGACGCCGACCAGGCCGCCCGCTTCGGCGTGGAGAGCCCCTTCCGGCACGCGGTGATCGACCTGGTCGTCCAGCCCGGGGGTACGCCGCAGCCGTGACCGCCACCCTGCCCGGCCCGCTGACCGGGCAGCGGGTGCGCCGCCACGACGGCGACGCGTACCTCACCGGCCGGGCGGTCTACACCGCCGACGTCCGGCTCCCGGGCACGACGCACGCCGCGCTGGTCCGCTCGCCGCACGCGCACGCCCGCGTGGTCGCGATCGACACCGAGGCGGCCCGCGCGCTGCCCGGGGTGGTCGCGGTCGTCACCGGGGCGGAGGCGGCCCGGCACTGCGACGAGATCCCGCACGGGCTGGACGCCGGCCACCTCGGCGGCCACCACGCCGTCGTCCGGCCCCTGGCCGTCGACACCGTCGTGTACGCCGGCGAGCCGGTGGCCGCCGTCGTCGCCGAGACCGCCGCCGACGCCGCCGCGGGAGCGGCGGCGGTCGCGGTCACGTACGAGCCGCTGCCCGCCGTGCTCGACGCGGAGGAGGCGCTGCGCCCCGGGGCGCCCCTCGTCCACCCGGAGTGGGGCGACAACGTGCTCATCGAGCGGGAGGTGGGCCCCGACGACTTCGCCACCGCCTCGGCCGGTGCGGCCCACCTCCTGGAGGGGGAGGTGCGCGCGCACCGCGGCACCGCCGCGCCGATGGAGCCCCGCGCGTCCGTGGCCTCCTGGGACGCGGCCGGCCGGCGGCTGACCGTGCACGCCACCACCCAGAACCCGCACGTGCTGCGCACCGTGCTCGCCGCCTGCCTGCGCCTGGACGAGCAGCAGATCCGGGTCCTCGCGCCGCGGCTCGGGGGGTCGTTCGGGCTGAAGATGTACGGCAACCGCGAGGACTTCCTCGCTCCGCTGCTCACCCTCCTGGTCGGCCGGCCGGTGTCGTGGGTGGAGGAGCGCTCGGCCACGCTGCAGGCCGGCACCCGCGAGCAGGTGATGCGCTACCGGGTGGCCTTCGACGACGACGGCCGGCTCTGCGCGCTCGACGTGCACGCCGTCTCCGACCACGGCGCGGCCGCGGCGACCCACGGCTGGGGGATGGCCCACGTGGGCGCGCTCGCCACCGGGCTCGGGTACGCGCTGGCCTCCTGCCACGTGCGCTACCAGGTGGTGGTCACCAACAAGACGCCGTGGGTGGGCACCAAGCCCTTCGGCAAGGACGGCGCGACGCTGCTGGTCGAGCGCGTGCTCGAGCGGGTGGCCGCCACGGTCGGCCTGGACCCCGCCGAGGTCCGCCGGCGCAACTTCGTGCCGCCCGGCGCGTTCCCCCACCCGCACACCTCCGGCCTGGAGCTCGACAGCGGCGACTACGCGGCGGCGCTGGACCTGACCCTGCGCCGGCTCGACCTGGAGGCCGTCCGCGCCCAGCAGGCGGCCGCCCGCGCGGAGGGCCGGCTGCTGGGCGTGGGCCTGGCCTTCGAGCTGATGCCCGAGAGCGCGGACATCCCCGGCGCCCTGGTGGCCGCGTTCGACACCTCGACGGTGCGGGTCTCCCCCACCGGCCGGGTCACCGTCCTCACCGGGGTGACCTCGCCGGGCACCGGCAACGACACCGCCATCGCCCAGCTGGTGGCCGACGAGCTCGGGGTGACCCTCGACGCGGTCACCGTCGTCCAGGGCGACACCGACCGGTGCCCCTACGGCTTCGGCAACATCTCCAGCCGGTCGATCATCACCGGCGGCAACGCCGCGGTGCTCGCCGCCCGGGACGTCGCCGGCACGCTGCGCACCGCGGCGCGGGCGCTGCTGGGGGCCGGGCCGGACGAGGAGGTGCGGCTGGCCGGCGGGAACGCGGAGGTGGCGCCGGGACGGGCCGTGCCGATCAGCG
The DNA here is from genome assembly GCF_054050095.1 of Geodermatophilus sp. SYSU D01105. NCBI lineage: Bacteria > Bacillati > Actinomycetota > Actinomycetes > Geodermatophilales > Geodermatophilaceae > Geodermatophilus > Geodermatophilus sp. SYSU D01105. Next base: position 89,659 of record NZ_JBJGYR010000019.1, on the reverse strand, counting down.
CGGTCGCCAACGCCGTCGCGACGCTGACCTACCGCCTCGGCCTCGACATCGAGCCGCAGCTGGAGTCGACCCGCACCTACCGGCCGGCCAACGTCCGGCAGCAGCCCGACGCCCTGGGCCGGATGCAGACCTACACGACCTACCCCTACGCGGTGCACGCGTCGGTGCTCGAGGTGGACGCCGAGACCGGGGTGGTCACCCTGCTGCGGCACGTCGTCACCCACGACTGCGGCACCGTCGTGAACCCGCTGTTCGTCGACGGGCAGGTCACCGGCGGCGTGGCGATGGGCATCGGGTCGGCCCTCGGTGAGGAGCTGCGGTACGACCCCGCCGGGGTCCCGCTGAGCACCGGGTTCAAGACCTACCTCCTGCCCCGGGCGCTGGACCTGCCGCGGATCGAGCTCGAGCACCTGTGCACCCCCGCTCCCGGCACCCCGCTGGGCGCGAAGGGGGTCGGCGAGGCCGGCTTCTCCGGCGCGCTGGCCGCGGTCGTCAACGCGGTCAACGACGCCCTCGCCCCGCGCGGCGCGGTGCTGGACTCCACCCCGGTCAGCCCGCCGCGGGTGCTGGCGGCCCTCGCGGAGGCCGGCGCGTGATCGCCACCCGGTTCGGCTACGTCGCGCCGCGGGACCTCCCCGGCTGCCTGGACGCCCTGGCCGACGGCGGACGCGTCCTCGCCGGCGGGACGTGGGTGCTGCCGGAGATGGACCGCGGCGAGTCGGCCCCCACCCGGCTGGTCGACCTGCGCCGGGCCGGCCTCGGCGGGGTCGCCCTCACCGGGACGGGGCTGTGGCTGGGCGCGATGTGCACCTACGCCGACCTGCTGGCCAGCCCCGCCGTCGCGGCGCACGCGCCGCTGCTGCGGACCATGGCCGGGGGCATCACCGGCGGCTGGGCGCTGCGCAACCAGGCCACGGTGGGTGGGGCGGCGGTCGCCGCCCGCCCGCAGTCCGACGTCCCGGCCGCGCTGGTGGTCTCCGGGGCGGTCGCCCTCGTGGCCGGCCCCGACGGGGAGCGGGCCGTGCCCGCGCACGAGCTGTTCGCCGGGGCTTCGCGGTCGGCGGTGGGCGCCGGCGAGCTGCTGGTCGGCTTCGACCTGCCGTCCGCGGCAGGGGCCGGCTCCGGCTACGTCAAGCTCAAGCGCGGCGCCAGCTCGTGGCCGATCGCGACCGCCGCCGCGCTGGTGCGGCTGGACGACGCCGGGACCTGCACCGACGCCACGCTGGTGCTCGGCGGCGTGGCCGCCGTCCCGGTCCGCGCCGACGTCTCTTCACTGGTCGGCTCGGTCCCCGGCGAGACGGAGCTGAGGGCCGCCGCGGACCTCGCCGCCGCCGCGGTCCCCGAGCCCTGGGAGGACGTGCTCGCGCCGGCGTCCTACCGGGCCGCGGTCGCCGCCCCGGTGGCCCGGCGCGCGCTGGCGGCGGCGGTGGCCACGGCCCGAGGAGCCACTGCCCAGGGATCCACCGCCCGGTCGGAGGGAGCACAGCCGTGACGGAGGACGCCGACCGGGTGGAGCTCACGCTGACGGTGGACGGCAGGCGGCACACGGCCGCGGTCGACCCCCGCTCGCTGCTGCTCGACGCCCTGCGCGACGACTTCGGGGCGACCGCCCCCAAGGCCGGCTGCCGCACCGGCGACTGCGGCGCCTGCACCGTGCGGGTGGACGGCGCGATCGCGAAGTCCTGCCTGCGGCTGGCCGTCGCCGAGGACGGCGCCGACGTCGACACGATCGCGTCGATGGCCGACGGCGAGGAGCTCACCCCGCTGCAGCGCGCCTTCTGGGACGCCAACGCCTTCCAGTGCGGCTTCTGCCTGTCCGGGATGCTGTTCGCCGCCGAGGACCTGCTCGAGCGGGTCGCCGCACCGACCGAGGCCGAGGTCCGCGAGGCGCTCAGCGGCAACCTGTGCCGGTGCACCGGCTACGACGCGATCGTCGACGCGGTCCTGCTCTGCGGATCCGACGGCGGCCGGTCCGACCGCGGCTGACCGGGGCGCTCAGATCCAGCCGCGGCGCTTGAAGACCCAGTAGAGGGTCACGCTCACCCCGACCATCAGCACCAGCGCGAACGGGTAGCCGAGGTCCCAGTGCAGCTCGGGGATCGCGTCGAAGTTCATCCCGTACACGGTGCCCACCAGCGTCGGCGCGAAGAGGATGGCCGCCCACGCGGAGATCTTCTTGACCTCCTCACCCTGGGCGATCGAGGCCTCGGTGAGCTCGCGGATCTCCTCGTTCTGCCGCTGGGCGACCAGCGTGGCGTTGACCGTGAGGATGTCGCGCAGCTGGAGCCGGAACGCCTCGACCCGCTCGGTGACCTGGACGACGTGGTCGGCGACGTCGCGCAGGTAGCTGCGCAGGTCCTCGTCGACGCCGTACTTGTCGAACCCCGCGGTGATCTGGTCGAGGATGCCGGTCAGCGGCGCGGCGGCGCGCTGGAACTCCAGCACCTCCTGGGAGAGCTCGTAGATGCGCCGCGACACCCCCGGGTCCCCGCGGAAGACCTCGGTCTCGATCTCGTCGATGTCGTTGGCCAGCCCGGCGACCACCGGGGAGTAGCCGTCGACGACGGCGTCGAGGATCGCGTAGAGGACCGCCTCGCTGCCCTTCTCCAGCAGCGCCGGCTCGCTCTCCAGCCGGCGGCGCACCCGGGAGAGGTCCGGCGACTCGCTGTGCCGCACGGTGATGGCGAAGTTGCGGCCGAGGAACAGGTGCAGCTCCCCGAACTCGACCTCCTCGGCCGCGTCGAGGTAGCGGGCGGCCTTGAGGACGACGAAGAGGGTGTCGCCGTACCGCTCGAACTTCGGCCGCTGGTGGGCCTTGATCGCGTCCTCGACCGCGAGCTCGGGCAGGTCGTACTGCTCGGCGAGCTCACCGAGCTCCGCCGGCTCGGGCCGGTAGAGCCCCAGCCACACCAGCCGCTCGGGGTCCTCGAGCAGCCACTCGTGGCTCTCGGCGGCCGTCTCCGGCGTGGCCACCCGCCGGCCTGCGGAGTAGACGGCGTTGTCGACGATCAGCACCTTGCGCGCGCCGTCCACGGGGGCGGCCGGCTGCGCCGGGGCGGGCGCGAGGGTCAGCTCGGGCCGCGAGCGGCGGCCGAGGGACAAGGCGGTGAGGGAAGCACGGCGGCGGTCGACCACGACGGACTCCCGGGGGTCGCTGGGGCGGGGGGACGCGTCGGAGGCCCGCACCCCCTCGGCCCCGCTGCAGGGTCCCGCCGCGAGCGGCGGGGCCAGCGGGGTCCGTCACCGGGCGGCGCGGACCTCGGAGCCGGTACTGGGAGGTTCGCTGCGCACGCGCTCGTTCCTTCCCGTCGTCCGTGGGGCCTCCGGTCGGCAGACCGTCGTCCATCGTGACACGTCCTGTCCAACCGCCTCCCCCGGGCGGGTGAACGGCGGCCGTCGCCGGGACGACCAGACCGTGCCGGGACCCGGTCCCGGGATCGTCAACCGCATCTCGCGGAGAGCACAACAATTCAGCAGTCGGCGGAACACGCCATTTCGTCGCGCATTTCCCGTGCCATTCCGAGCAGACTCCGGGAGGTCGGCACACCCTGCTCCCCGAGAGGCCCGGGACCATGCACACCATCGCGTCGACCAGCCCGAACGTCCCCCTGCTGCTCACCGGAGGCCCGTCGGTGAGCCTCCCCGACGCCGTCTACGACCGGCTGCTCGGCGAGCGGATCGTCTTCCTCGGTGAGGCCGTCGACGACGCCGTCGCCAATCGCGTGGCAGCGCAGGTGCTGCTGCTGTCGGCCGAGGACCCGGAGCGCGACATCCACCTGTACGTCAACTCACCCGGCGGCTCGGTCAGCGCCGGCATGGCCGTCTACGACACGATGCGGTTCGTCGACTGCGACGTGGCCACCTACGGCCTCGGGATGGCCGCCTCGATGGGCCAGTTCCTGCTCAGCGCCGGCACGCCCGGCAAGCGGCACGCCCTGCCGCACACCCGGATCATGATGCACCAGCCCTCGGCGGGCGTCGGGGGCACGCAGTCCGACATCGCCATCCAGGCCGAGCTGTTCGGGCGGCTCAAGCGGGAGATCAACGAGCTGCAGGCCCAGCACTCCGGGCAGACCGTCGAGCAGATCGAGGCCGACTCCGACCGCGACCGGTGGTTCACCCCCGAGGAGGCCCTCCGGTACGGCCTCGTCGACCACGTCGTCGCCCGCGCCGCCGCCCTCCCCGAGCACGGCGACGGGCTGGACACCTAGCCGACGCGGGCACGGGTCGCCCCCCCCGGCCCGCTCCCCGGTCGCCGGCGCTCCCGGCGGTGTCAGCCGACGTTGAGCACGAGGTCGATCAGCAGCGGCAGCAGGACGACGATCAGCAGCGCGCCGAGGACGTCGAAGGAGATCCCCGACCGGATCATCTTGGTGATCGGCACGACGCCGGAGCCGTAGACGATCGCGTTCTGCGGCGTCGACACCGGCAGCATGAACCCGAACGACGCGGCGAACGTGGCCGCCAGCGCCGGCACGAACGGGTTGATGCCCGCCGCCACGGCCACCGGGATGACGATCGGCACGACGACGGCGGCCGAGGCGGTGTTGCTGGTCGTCTCGGAGATGACGATGGCCAGGATCACCGCGAAGACGGTGATCGCGATCGTGCTGGTCAACCCGAGCGCGTCCGACGACCCCTGGCCGATCGTCTCGGCCAGGCCGGTGTCGGCCAGCAACGAGCCGAAGATGATCCCGGTGCCGAACAGCAGGATCGTGCCCCAGTCGATCTTCGCGGCGTCCGACCAGTTGAGCGTGAACTCCCGCGCCTTCCAGTCGGTGGGCAGCAGGAACAGCAGCGAGGCGCCGAGGACGGCGACGATGCCCTCGTCCAGCCGGTCGCTGATCGTCGTGTAGAGGTCGGACTCGGTCCCGGCGGTCAGCGCGATGACGCCCGGGAAGATCCACAGGACGACGGTCACGCCGAACGCGACGAGCGTGTTCTTCTCCGCCCGCGTCACCGGGCCGAGCTCGGCGCGCTCCCGCTGCACGTACTCGTGCACGCCCTCGATCCGCTTGATCTCCGGCCGGTTGAGCAGCAGCAGGACGGCGGCGAGCGCCACGAACATCAGCGCGCAGATCGGCAGCGCCATGAGCATCCAGTCGAGGAAGCCGATCCGCTCCCCCGTCGCCTCCTCGATCAGCCCGCGGCCGATCAGGTTGGGTGGCGTGCCGACCGGCGTGATCAGCCCGCCGACGCTGGCGCCGTAGGCGAGCATCAGCATCAGCGCGACACCGACCCGCAGTCGCAGCGGGTCGAAGTCCGGCGCGACCAGCTCCTTGTCCTGCATCAGCTTGGCGATCACCGACAGGATGCCGATCGCCGTCGGCAGCAGCATGGCCACCGTCGCGGTGTTGGAGACGAACGCCGAGAGCAGGCAGGTGATCAGCCCGAAGGCGATGATGACGCGCGCGGTCGAGCCGCCGACCCAGCGCATCGACAGGATGGTCATGGCGAACCGCCGGGCGACGCCGTGCTTGAGCATCGCCGCGGCGAGGATGAACGCGCCGATGAAGGTGAACACCGTCGTCGACCCGAACGGCCCCAGCGCGTCGTCGGCCGGCACCACACCGAGGACGACGATCGCCCCGACCCCGATCAGCCCGCCGACCGGGATCGGCACCGGCTCGGTGATCCACAGGACGATGACCCCGAGCAGGACGGCGGCCAGCAGGTGCTGGTCGCGCGGCAGGTCGAACGGCAGCAGCGCGAAGACGATCGCCACCACCGGGGCGAGGAACAGCCCGACGGTGCGGCGGCCCCTCTCGAACCGCTCCTCGGCCGGGCTGAGCTGCTGCTCCCCCAGGCTCCGGTAAGTGGCGGAGCCGCGGAACGCGGCGTCGACGTCGGTCCGCTGTCCGGACCCGGGCCTGCGATCGGTGGTCGTCATGCCGCCCTCCCCAGGGATGTGACCCAGACCATAGGAGAAGGACCCTCCTGGCCCCCACCACTTGGCTGCTCGCGGCGGGCCCCTGAGGAGGGCCGGGTCAGCGTGCGGCGAAGGTCCCCGCCGGGTAGGCGCCGGCCGCGACGAGCCGCGCCGACAGCCCCTTGCCGAGCGCCACGACCCGCGCCGTCCGCTCGGGTCCCAGGTGCTGCCACGGCACCGCCGACAGCTCGTCGGTCTCCGCCTCGATCGCCCCGCGCAGCTCCCGCCCGGCATCGGTCAGACCGCCGTCGGCCAGCAGGCCCCGCTCGGTGAGCCGCGCGCCGGCCGCGCGCCACTCCTCCTCGCTCCAGCCCCGGGTGGCCTGCGCCGCGGCCACGGTGAAGCCCCGGCCGGTGACCGTGTGCGTGACCAGCGCCTCGAGCCCGGACAGGCCGTGGCGCAGCAGGCTCGCGACGTGGCCGTCGCCGCGGTGCTCGCGCAGCAGGGTGGCACCGTGCCAGACGACGAGCAGCGGCTCCTCGGGCCACGGCAGGTCGGCGGTGCCTGCGTAGATCGGACGGCCCTCGGGGGTCAGGACGCCGCACGCCTCGCGGAGCAGACCGGCCAGCTCGGCGACCTCCGGGGCGTCCGCGGCCTCCGGTCCGAGCAGCCGGGTCAGGGACGCCCGCGCGGCGGTGGCGCGGGCCGCGACGACCTGCTCGGGGGTGGTCAGGGTCCAGGCGCGCGGGATGTGGCGGGCCACGATCGCCGGCGCGAAGTTGTGGAAGGTCGCCGTCACCACGCCGGGGCCGACCGCACCCATCGGTGCCGCGCGCCCGGCGAAGTAGCACATCCGGCCCGGGCGCAGGCCGAGCGCGGTGAGGTGCTCGTCCTGCTCCGGCGCGAAGTACAGGTGGTTGTGCAACGGCTCGACGGCGCGGTGGGCGCGGGCGACATCGGCGAGGTGATCGGCGCTGACCATGCGGGGCACCCTAGAAGGACCCCCTGCCCCCCGCCCCTCGCAGGCTCACGGCGGGACCCTGCAGGGGGCCGCCCTGCCCCCCGCCCCTCGCAGGCTCAGCCGGCGTCGGCCGGACCGAGGGAGCGCAGCCAGCGGCGCTGCCAGGGCGTCTCGACCGCGCGGGGGTGGAACCGGGCGCGGACCCAGGCCACCGCCTCCTCGGCCGGGAGCCCGTCGAGGACGGCGATCGCGGCCAGCGCCGTGCCGGTGCGCCCGACGCCGCCGTGGCAGGCCACCTCCACCCGCTCTCCGGCGCGCGCCCGCTCCAGCGCCTCGCGCAGGGCATCGAGGGTGTCGGCGCGGTCGCTGGGCACCCCGAAGTCCGGCCACCGGACCCGGCGGGCCGGCCAGGGCGGCAGGGGGCCGGCGCCGAGGACGACGGTGTGGTCGGCGGGGGTCACCGGAGCGGCGAGGCGGCGGCCGCGGACCCGGGCACCGCTGGGGAGCTCGACGATGCCGGTGTCGTCGTCCTCCGGCCAGCCCATCGGCGCTCAGCCGACCGGGGGCAGGCAGCGCGCCCACGAGGTGCGCGTGCGGACCGGCGCGAACCCCAGCCGCCGGTAGAGGGCCGGCGCCCCGGTGGGGTTCTCGCTGTCGACCTGCAGTCCCGAGGACGCGCAGTCGGCGGCCGCCGCGGCCCGCAGCGCCGCGGTGATCGCCGCCGTGGCCACCCCCCGGCCGCGGGCCGGCCGCAGTACGCCGATCTGGCCGAGGTGGGCCTGCCGGGCGCCGGTGGCGCGGGTGTCGGCCTCGTAGACGTAGGCCAGGACGTAGCCGACCACCGCCCCGTCGGCCAGGGCCAGCACCGAGAGGTCGGGGCGGAACGCCCGCTGCCCGGTGAACCAGCTGCGCCAGGCGGCCTCGTCGTGCTCGGCGGAGCCGAAGTGGTCGGTGAAGGCGGCGTTGTGCGCCCGGCGCACCTCCTCGTCGCGGTCCCAGTCGAACGGCACGAGGTCGATCCCGGGCACCACCGGCACCTCGGGCAGGTCGGCCAGCGGCCGCTCCATGTCCCAGTACCAGCGCTCGGGCTCGAACGCGACCCGCCGCAGCAGCCCCTCCAGCGAGGCCATCGCCGGGTACACCGAGACGGTCAGCCGCGCCGGGGCCTCCGGCTGCTCCGCGGCGTGCAGCTCCGCCCCCCGGCCGAGCTGCCAGTCGAGCAGGACGCGGCCGATGCCGCGCCCGCGCGCGTCGGGGTGCACCCGGCCCTCCAGCCACACCCGGAAGGCGTCGCGCACCCCGCCCGGGGAGATCGCCGTGGCCCAGCCGGCCAGCCGCCCGTCGGCGGTGCACACGGCCCGGCCGTCGCGGGCGAGGTCGACGCGGTCGTTGCCCCAGAACTCGACGAGGTCGTCGGCGTCCTCGTGCTCCCCGGTCCCGTCGACGGTCTCCGCGGCGGCGAGCAGCTCGGCGGCGGCGGGGGCGTCGTCGAGGCTCAGCGGGCGGGTGGTGAGGCCCTCGGGCAGCGCGTGCACGGGGTCGCAGCGTAGGGACGCCGTGCACGGGGGGCGACCGGGTTTCCCGGTGTGGCTTGCGCCCGGACCGGCGGCGCCGCCAGCATCGCAGGACGCCGCGGAGAGGAGGGCCCCGTGTCCCGCTTCCTCGTCATCGCCTCGTACTCGCCGCAGGGGGCGCGGGCGGTGATGGCCGCGGGCGGGTCGGCCCGGCGCAGCGTCTTCGAGCACGCCGTCCTCGACCTGCACGGGCGCCTGGAGACCTTCGACTTCGCGCTCGGCGCCGACGACGTCTACGCCATCGTCGACCTGCCCGACGCCGCCGCGGCGGCCGCCCTGTCGCTCACGATCAGCGGCGGCGGGGTGGCCGTGGTGCGCACCGTCGTCCTGCTGCCGCCGGAGGAGCTCGACCGGGCCGCGCAGCTGCACCCCTCCTACTCCCCCGGGGCCGGCTGACCCGCCTCAGGCGGGCAGCACCGCCCCGGTCACCGAGCGGAGGAACGGCAGCACCGCCTGCTCGACGCCGACCGGGTCGTCCAGCATCGGCCAGTGCCCGCTCTCGGCCAGCACCACGACGCGGGCCTGCGGGAAGGTCTCGCGCTGCCGCTCGGCGTACTCGACCGGCAGGTACGGGTCCCGGCCTCCCCACACCACCAGGACCGGACGGTCGATCCCCTGCAGCCGCCGGTGCAGGTCCTCGCAGACCGCCGCCATGTCGGTGGCCCGGTACAGCCGCAGGACGGCGCGCTGGGTGGCCCGGTCCTTGGAGCTGCGGTACATCCGGTCGACCGCGTCCGAGGGCAGGCCCCGCGGGTTGCCGCGACCGAGCACCGCCTGCATCCCCCGCCGGGTGCCGGTCCGGAGGAAGAGCTCGCCGAGCCCCGAGGTGCGCCAGATCCGCGCCAGGCTGTGCCAGCGGTAGCCGCGCAGCACCCCGATGTTGACCAGCGTCGCGCTGGCCAGCCGGTCGGTGTGGTCGGCCGCCCACCACAACCCCCACGGACCGCCGAAGTCGTGCAGCACCAGGTGCGCCCGGCGGATGCCCAGCTCGTCGAGGAGGCCGGCGAGGTGCCGGGCGTAGCCGTCGACGGTGTACACGAAGGTGGCGGGCTTGTCCGCACCACCGAAGCCGGGCATGTCGGGGGCGACCGCCCGCGCGAAGGCACCGGTGCGGGCGACCAGACGCCGCCAGTCCTCCGCCGGGCCGGGGTTGCCGTGCAGGAAGACGACGGCCTCGTCGGCGTCGGCCGGGCCCGCGCTCAGGTACGGGGACCGGACGCCGGCGACGGTGACCGCACCCTCGCTCACCGGCGCCAGGTCGGCGGTCATGCCGGCATCCCCTCGCGGTCGACCGCGGCGCGCGGTGCCGGGATTGGCGGCGTGGGTGGCGCCGGCGGCGAGACCGCCCCGGTCCCCCGGCCGGCCCGGACGGCGGCGGCGACGATCCGCGGCCGGAACAGCGCCGTGGGCCGCTCCACCATGCCGAACGCACGGATGTAGACGTCCGCGATCGCCGCATCCCGGGTGGCGGCCACCTCGACGCGGTCGAAGTAGCGGTGCTGTAGCCGCAGCAGCCGCCCCGCGGTCGTGCCCGACGTGGTGGGGTACCGCAGGTCCTCACCGGTGGAGAGCATCCACGGGTCGGCGTTGCTGCGGGCGAGGGCCTGCTGGAAGCGGTGGGCCAGCCCGTCGAGGTCCCCGGACGGGCGCCGCTGTCGCTGGGCACGCAGGCCGCGGTCGAGCGTGTCGGCGGCGAGGGCCGCCGTCGTGATGCCCTGGCCGTAGACCGGGTTGAACGCGCAGGCGGCGTCGCCCAGGACGACGAACCGCTCCGGCCAGCGGGCCATCCGCTCGAAGTGCCACATCCGGTTGGCCGTGCCGCGGTGGCCGCGGACGTCGGTGAGCGGCTCGGCGCCGGCGACCGCGTCGGCGATCACCGGGGCGCTCAGGCGGCGCAGGAAGTCGGCGAACCCCGCCTCGTCGGTCGGCGGGTGCTCACCGGCAGCGCCCATCCCCGTGACGATCCAGCGCCCGCCCTCGATCGGGACGAGGTAGCCCGTGCGCGGGTTGGCCGGGGCCTGGGCCATCAGCATGACGGCCTTCCAGTCCTCCGCGAACCCCTCGGGGACGCGGTAGAGCCGGCTGGCGTAGGCGATGTGCGAGTCGACGAGGGTCTGCTCGGGCTCGGGGTACCCGAGCTCGGCCAGCCACCGGACCGCGCGGGAGCCGCGCCCGGAGGCGTCCACCACGAGGTCGGCGTCGGCGACGAGCGCGGCGCCGTCCCCGTCCAGCCCGCGCAGCCGCACCCCGTGCACCACGCGGCGGTCGTCGGAGACCGCCAGGTCGGTGACCTCGTGCCGCTCGAGGACGGTGACCCCGGGCAGGTCCAGCACCCGCCGCCGCAGCGTCGCCTCCATCAACGGCCGGGAGGCCGCCAGCATCGTCCAGCCGGGGGCGCGGCGGTCCAGCCAGCCCGACTTGGACAGCACCAGGACGTCTCCGGGGAGGCGCACCCGGACCGCCCCGGCCGCCTCCAGGTCGCGGCCGAACCCGGGGAAGAGCCCCTCGAGGACCTCCAGCCCGCGGGCGAGCAGCACGTGCAGCTGCCGGCTCTGCGGCACCCCCTTGCGGTGCTCCGCGCCGTCCGGGAGGAGGTCCCGCTCCACGATCGTCACCCGGTCGACGTGGCCGGCGAGCACGCGGGCGGCCAGCAGGCCGGCCATGCTCGCACCGATGACCACCGCCGAGCCGGTCCCCTGGTCCCTGCGGTCGGTGGGTGTCTCGGTCATCTCCGGCCCTCCCCGGCAGACAGCGGGTCGACCGCCAGCCCACACGGGAGCCGACCGCCGGGCCAGTGGCCAAGTGCCCTTCCCGGGCAGCAGCTCACCAGCCGGGGAGGAAGAGGCAGAACGGGTGGCCGGCGGGGTCCTGGCAGACCCGGACGCCGTCCTGCGGCTGGACGTCGGCCACCGTCGCACCGGCCTCGACGGCGAGCGCCACGGCGGCGTCGAGGTCGTCGACCTCGATGTCGAGGTGCAGCTGCATGCGGGGGTCGCCGTCGCCGGCCGGCCACACCGGCGGGACGTGCTGCTCGTCGCGCTGGAAGGACAGCCCGGGGCCGCCGTCCTCCGGCCGCAGGGTGGCCCACTCGGGGGTGTCCTCGCGCAACGGCCAGCCCAGCAACCGCTGGTAGAAGCGCGCCAGCCCCTGCGGGTCCGGGGTGTCGAGGACGGTCGCGGTCAGCGAGAACGACGGCATCAGGTCTCCGGGGAGGACGACGGCTCCCGGCCGCCGAGGCGCACGAACAGGCAGAACGGGTGACCGTCGGGGTCGGCGTAGATGCGGACGTCCTCGTGCGGCTCGGTGTAGCCGGAGAGGAACCGGGCGCCGGCGGCCTCGGCGTGCGCGCTCGCCGCGGCCAGGTCGTCGACCTCGAAGTCCAGGTGCAGCTGCATCTGCTGGGTGCCCGGCTCGGGCGGCCACACCGGCGGCACGTGGTCGGCCTCGCGCTGGAAGGACAGCCCGGGGCCGCCGTCGGCCGGGCGCAGGGCGGCCCAGTCCTGCTCGTCGTCCCGCAGCGGCCAGCCCAGCAGCCGGCCGTAGAAGCGGGCCAGGCCGCGGGGGTCCGGCGTCCCGAGGACGGCGGCGGTCAGGCGCAGGGCCGGGGTCACGGCTCGATCGTGAACAGCCGGGCACCGTTGTGCCACAGGACGGCGCGCAGCCACTCCTCCCCCAGGCCCAGCCGGTGCAGCGCCGTCAGCTGGTGGGCGTACGGGTACGGGATCGAGGGGAAGTCGCTGCCCAGCAGCACCTTGTCCTGCAGTGCCGCCAGCCGGGGCCGGTCGGCGGGGTCGAATGGCATCAGCCGCTCGGTGAAGTCGGTGGCGAACATCGTGGTGTCCAGGTGCACCTGCTCGTACCGCTCGGCGAGGTCGAGGAACTCCCGGTACTCCGGCATGCCGAGGTGGGCGATGACCAGCCGCAGGCGCGGGTGGCGCTCCAGGAGCCCGGTCATGGGCTCGGGGCCGGTGTGCTCGCCGGCCAGCGGCCCGGAGCCGCAGTGGATGACCACCGGGGTCCCGGTCTCCTCCAGCCGCGACCAGACCGGGTCGAGCAGGGGGTGCCGCGGGTCGAAGGCACCCACCTGCACGTGCACCTTGAAGACCCGCACGCCGCCGTCGAGTGCCTCGGCGACGTAGTGGGGCGCCTCGGGCTCGGGGTAGAACGTCGCCGACCGCAGCACCTGCGGGTGCTCGGCGGCGAACCGCGCCGACCAGTCGTTGAGCCAGGCGGCCATGCCCGGCTTGTGCGGGTAGGGCAGGGTCGGGAACGCCCGGACGCCGAGCCGCTCGAGGACCGCCAGCCGCTCGCCGTCGTCGGGCAGCGCGTACCGGATCGGCCAGGCGGCGCCGTAGTGCGTCTCGGCGGCCTCGAAGTACCGCCACACCTTGGCCTGCACCCGCTCGGGCAGGAAGTGCACGTGCACGTCGACCAGCCCGGGCAGGCCGAGCTCGCGCCAGTAGCGCGGGACGTCGGCGTCGTCGACCGGCGGCTGCAGCCCGCTCACCGCAGCGCCTTCGGCTCGACTCCGCCCTCGTTCCACTCCTCGGTCGCTGGCGCTCCCTGCGATGCTCGCTCGGGCGTCGTCATCGCAGCGCCCTCGGCTCGACTCCGCCCTCGTTCCGCTCCTCGGTCGCTGGCGCTCCCTGCGATGCTCGCTCGGGCGTCGTCATCGCAGCGCCCTCGGCTCGACTCCGCCCTCGTTCCGCTCCTCGGTCGCTGGCGCTCCCTGCGATGCTCGCTCGGGCGCGTCATCGCAGCGTGACGACGACCTTGCCGCGCACGTGCCCCTCGGCGACCAGGGCCTGCGCGTCGGCGACCTGCTCCAGCGGGAAGGCCCGGGCGATCGGCACCCGCAGCTGGCCGGCGTCGGCCATCCGGCCGAGCTCCTCGAGGTCGTGGGTGTCGGGCCGGACGAAGACGTAGCGCCCGCCCATCTCGTTCACCGCAGGGTCGACGACGCTGGCGATCCGCGCCCGGTCCCGGACCTGCTGGGGCGCGTCGGCCAGGGTGTCGCCGCCCACGAGGTCCAGGACGGCGTCCACGGGCTCGGACAGCTGGGCACTGATCGGCCCGGCCGAGTAGTCGAGCACCTCGGCCACCCCGGCGTCGCGCAGGAACCCGTGGTTGCGCGGGCTCGCCGTGCCGACGACGTGCGCACCGAGCGCGACGGCGATCTGGACGGCGTTGAACCCGACCCCGCCCGCGGCGCGGTGCACCAGCACCCGGTCGCCCTCCCCGACGTCGAGCACCTCGGTCAGCGCCTGGTAGGCGGTCAGGCCGGCCAGCGGCAGCGCGCCGGCCTCGGCGAACGACAGCGAGGCCGGCTTGTGCGCCAGGCACCGCTGCGGCGCGGGCACCAGCTCGGCCATGGCGCCCCACTGGACGTCGTCCCGGCGGACGTAGCCGAAGACCTCGTCACCGGCGCGGACGTCGACGACCGCGGGACCGGCCGCCTCGACCACGCCGGACAGCTCCCACCCGGGGACGATCGGGAAGTGGTGCGGGAACGCGCCGACGAGGAACCCCTGCCGGATCGCCATGTCGACGGGGTTGACCCCCGCCGCGTGCACCCGCACCAGGACGGTGTCCGGCCCGACCGGCGGGTCGGGCAGGTCGTCGCGGACGGAGAGGACGTCGAGGTCGCCGAACCGGTGGTAGGCGGCGCCCCTCACCGACGGCCCTTCACGTACCGGCCGAAGGCCCGCTGGATCTCGCGGCGGGAGTCCCGCTCGGCCATGTCCTGCCGCTTGTCGTAGGACTTCTTGCCCTTCGCCAGCGCGAGGGTGGCCTTGACCTTGCCGTCCTTGAAGTAGAGGTCGAGCGGCACGAGGGTGAGGCCGCCCTCCTTCGTCTTGCCGATCAGCTTGTCGATCTCGGCACGGTGCATGAGCACCTTGCGCTTGCGCCGCGGCGCGTGGTTGGTCCAGGTGCCCTGGGTGTACTCGGGGATGTGGACGTGCTGCAGCCACACCTCGCCGTCGTCCACCGTGGCGAACCCGTCGACGAGCGAGGCACGGCCTTCACGCAGGCTCTTCACCTCGGTGCCGGTGAGGACCAGGCCCACCTCGTAGGTGTCGAGGATCGAGTAGTCGTGCCGCGCCTTCTTGTTCTGGGCGATCAGCTTCCGCCCCTGTTCTCGCGGCATGTCCCCAGGTTAGCGCCGCACCGGGACCTTCCACCGCGCGTGTACCGGGCCTAGCCTGCTACGACGCACGACCGCTCCACGCCACGGACGACCGGCCGGTCACCCTGGAGGAGCCGATGGCCGCAGCCGCAGGAGTCGGCGTCGCCGCCGACCCCGGGTGCCCCGTGCAGACCGCGTCGGCGTCGCGACGGACGGGCGGCCCGACCGCCCCGGCCGCCGCCTTCCTCGGCGCCGAGATCCCGGGAGCCCCGGGCCGGTGGGCTCCCACACCCCGAGGAGAGGACCGTGGCCGAGTCGCGCCCTGAGACCGTGGGTGGCGGGGACGTCGCCACCGAGATCCCCAGCCGGAACCTGGCGCCGCTGACGTACGCCGACCTGCCGGAGCCGCTGCCCATGCGGAAGGTGCTCGGGCCGAGCGTGCTCCTGCTGGCGGGCGCGATTGGCTCGGGCGAGTACGTGCTGTGGCCCTACATCACCTCGCAGGTCGGGCTGAGCCTGGTCTGGCTGGTCGTGATCGGCGTCGGCACCCAGTACTTCCTCAACATGGAGATCGAGCGGTACACGCTGGCGACCGGGGAGACCGCGGTCACCGGCTTCACCCGGCTGTGGAAGGCCTGGGGCCCGCTGTTCATCGTGATGACGATCGTGCCGTGGGCGTGGCCCGGCTGGGCCACCGGCGGGACGACGACGCTGGGCTTCGTGCTGGGGTACTCCGAGGCGGCGGTCCCCTACATCACGATCGGCGTCCTGCTGCTGATCGGCGTCGTCCTCACGGTGTCGCCGGTCGTCTACCGGACCGTCGAGAAGATCCAGTTCTTCTTCGTCGGGCTGATCGTCCTGTTCATGCTGTACGCGCTCGTCGCGTTGCTCGGCGCCGACGGCTACGCCGCGCTGGGCCGGGGGTTCGTCGAGGTCGGCCGGATCCCCGACGGCGTCCAGGCGATCGGCGCCGCCACCCTCCTGGGCGCGATCGCGTTCGCCGGTGCGGGCGGCTCGCTCAACCTCGTCCAGTCCAACTGGGCCCGCGACAAGGGCCTCGGCATGGGCGCCCGGCTGCCGAAGATCGTCTCGCCGATCACGGGCGAGGAGGAGGCCGAACCCTCCATCGGCTACTTCTTCCGCCGCGACGAGGGCAACATGCGGCGGTGGCGTGGCTGGTGGCGGGTCGCCGACCGCGAGCAGTTCGTGACGTTCTTCGTCATCGGTGCGGTCGCGCTGCTGACCTTCATGGCGCTGACGTACGTGACCGTCGGGGTCGGCGGCTCGGCGGAGAGCTTCGACTTCATCCGGGTCGAGGGCGAGGCGCTGCAGGCGCGCCAGGGCGAGTGGCTGGGCGTGACGTTCTGGCTGATCGGCACCGTCGTCCTCTTCTCCACCAACCTCGCGGTGCTGGACATGGTGGGACGGGTGACGGCCGACGTGCTCAAGACCGGACCGCTGGCCGCCAGCACGACGTGGACCGAGAGCCGGATCTACTTCGCCACCGTGTGGGCCGAGATCGTGTTCGGTTCGGTCATCCTGCTGTCGGGGGTGACCCAGCCGCTGGTCCTGCTCGTCATCGCCTCGGCCCTCAACGGGCTGGTGATGTTCGTGTACTCCTGCCTGCTCATCCAGCTGAACCGGCGGACGCTGCCCCGCGAGATCGGGCTGCGCGGTGGCCGCCTGGTCGCGATCGGCTGGGCCGTGCTGTTCTACGGCTTCTTCTCGGTGATCCTGCTGTGGGACCAGGCGGGCCGGCTGTTCGGCTGACGCACCCGTGCCGACGCGGCGAGATCTGCACGGTGGCGGCCATCAGGGCGTTGATGGCGACCACCGTGCAGGTCTCGCCGACGGAGTCGCGGGCTACAGCCGCACGTACAGGCGCAGCGTGACGTAGGCGGCGATCCCGGCCAGGCCCACACCGGCGGCGGCGATGATCGGGCTGATGAAGGCGATCGCCGACCAGTCGACCGGCGGGATGATCCCGGCCTTGATCGGCCCGGCCAGGGTCTTGTCGACGAAGAGGACCTTGGTGAGCACCAGGCCGCCGACCGCGAGCAGCGCACCGATCAGCCCGGCGAGCGCCGCCTCGAGGATGAACGGCAGCTGGGTGTACCAGCGGGAGGCGCCGACCAGCCGCATGATGTTGGTCTCGTTGCGCCGGTTGAACGCCGCCAGCTGGATCGTGTTGGAGATCAGCAGCAGGGCCGCCAGCGCCTGGACGACGGCCACCGCGATCGTCGCGTTGCGGGCGCCGTTGAGCAGGCTGAACAGCCGGTCGAGGAAGTCGCCCTCGTCGCGCACCTGGTCGACGCCGTTCTCCCCGTTGGGGAACTCCGCGGCGATGACCTCGTAGCGCTCGGGGTTGACCAGCTCGACGCGGAAGCTCTCCGGCAGCGCGTCCTGCGGGGTGTTCTCCACGAGCTCCGGCTGCTGGCTGAACTGCTGCTGGAAGCGCTGGTAGGCCTCCTCCTTGGACTCGTAGAGGTAGTTGGCCACCTCGGGCGAGTCCGCGAGCTGCTGCTCGATCGCCGACCGCTGCTCGTCGGTGACGTCGTCGGCCAGGAAGATGGAGACCTGCACCTTGTCGTAGTAGATCTCCTTCATGTCGGAGATCATCCCGGCGATGAGCAGGCCGGTGCCCATGAGGCCCAGCGAGATGGCCGTGGTCAGGATCATCGCGACCGTCATGGTGAGGTTGCGACGCAGCCCGGTGGCCACCTCGGAGAGCACGAAGTTGACGCGCATGGATTCCCTGTCGTGAGTTCAGGCAGGCGGGGGCTTGGCAGCCCTGGAGCCGGTGGGACCTATCGGCCGACGCCGTAGACGCCGCGCGACTGGTCGCGGGTGAGCACTCCCCCGTTGAGCTCGATGACGCGGCGGCGCATCGAGTCGACGATGTGGTAGTCGTGCGTCGCCATCACCACGGTGGTGCCGGTGCGGTTGATCCGCTCCAGCAGCAGCATGATCCCCTCGCTGGTCTCCGGGTCGAGGTTCCCGGTGGGCTCGTCGGCGAGCAGCACCAGCGGCCGGTTGACGAACGCGCGGGCGATGGCGACGCGCTGCTGCTCACCACCGGAGAGCTCGCTGGGCAGCCGGTTGGCCTTGCCCTCCAGGCCGACCATCTCCAGCACCTCGGGGACGACGCGCTTGATGGTGCGCTGGGGCTTGTTGATGACCTCCAGCGCGAAGGCGACGTTCTGCGCCACGGTGCGGTTGCGCAGCAGGCGGAAGTCCTGGAAGACGCAGCCGATCGTGCGGCGCAGCTTCGGCACCTGCCACTTGCTCATCGTGTTCAGGGTCTTGCCGTTGACCTTGACGGTGCCCTTGGTGGGGTCGTCCTCCTTGAGCAACAGCCGCAGGAAGGTCGACTTGCCCGAGCCGGAGGAGCCGATGAGGAAGACGAACTCCCCCTTGTCGATCTCCGTGGACACGTCATCGAGAGCCGGCCGGGAGCTGGCCGGGTACAGCTTGGTGACGTGTTGCAGTTCGATCACGAGGCGCCACGGTACCTTCCCCGAGGCGCATCCTGGTGCGTTGGCCACGGAACCGCCCCGGCTCGGGATCCGCGCAGCGTGACGGGGCCCGCCGACGTCCCAGGTCCCCGGTCACCCAGCGTGGCCTATTCCCCGACGCGCCGGGGGACGCCTGTGACGAACGGGACGTCTGCGACGCCGGATCGGGAGGTCGCCGCCCCGCGCCGCGGTCGACCGGCTGCGATGCTCCCGCGGCTGTCAGCCGGCGGTGCCCCTGGCCGGCTTCCGCGCCGCAGTCCGCTCCTCGCTCGCTGGCGCTCGCTGCGATGCTCCCGCGGCTGTCAGCCGGCGGTGACCGACTCCTGCTGCCGCCGCCACCGGATGCCGGCCTCGATGAACGCGTCGATGTCGCCGTCCAGGACGGCGCCGGTGTTCCCGGTCTCCTGCTCGGTGCGCAGGTCCTTGACCATCTGGTACGGGTGCAGGACGTAGGAGCGCATCTGGTTGCCCCAGCTGCTGCCCTCCCCGCGCAGCGCGTCCATCTCGGCGCGCTGCTCCTCCTGCCGCTTGGCCAGCAGCCGCGCCTGGAGCACGCGCATGGCCGCCGCCCGGTTCTGGATCTGGCTCTTCTCGTTCTGGCAGGACACGACGATGCCGGTGGGCAGGTGGGTGATGCGGACGGCGGAGTCGGTGGTGTTCACGCTCTGCCCGCCCGGGCCCGAGGACCGGAAGACGTCGATGCGGATCTCGTTCTCCGGGATGTCGACGTGGTCGGTCTGCTCCACGACGGGGAGCACCTCGACGCCGGCGAAGGAGGTCTGCCGGCGTCCCTGGTTGTCGAACGGCGAGATGCGCACCAGCCGGTGGGTGCCCTGCTCGACCGAGAGGGTGCCGTAGGCGTAGGGCTGCTTGACCGCGAAGGTGGCCGACTTGATCCCGGCCTCCTCCGCGTAGCTGACGTCGTAGAGCTCGACCGGGTACTTGTGCCGCTCGGCCCAGCGCAGGTACATGCGCATGAGCATCTCGGCGAAGTCGGCGGCGTCGACGCCACCGGCCTCCGAGCGGATGGTGACCAGCGCCTCGCGGGAGTCGTACTCCCCGGAGAGCAGGGTGCGGACCTCGAGCTCGTCGATCGCCTTGCGCAGGCTCTCCAGCTCCCGCTCGGCCTCGGCCAGGGTGGCCTCGTCCCTCTCCTCGGCGGCCATCTCGTGCAGCAGGCCCACGTCGTCGAGCCGGCTGCGCAGCTCCTCGACCCGGCGCAGGTCGCCCTGCAGGTAGGACAGCTTCGAGGTCAGGGCCTGCGCGGCCTCGACGTCGTTCCAGAGGTCGGGCGCGGCGGCCTGCTGCTCGAGGTCGGCGACCTCGCGGCGCAGCCGGTCGACGTCGAGGACCGCCTCGATCGACCTCAGGGTCGTGTCGAGCTCGTCCAGGACGACGGAGAAGTCAGCGGCCACGCCTTCCCAGGGTAGTGCGCCCCCGCCAGGGGGAGACACTGGCTGCATGACCGAGCCTCGCCGGCGCCGGACGCGGGCGGACTACCAGCGCGGACTCCCCGACCACCACGACCCCACGGCGGGCATCGGTGGCGCCGCGCCGGCGCGGTCCGCCCTGACCCTGCGGCTGGTGCTCGCCGCCTTCGGCCTGGTCGTGTGCGCCGTCGCCGGGGTGCTGTGGCTGACCGCGGACCTGCCCTCGTGGCCGGCGGCGGTGCTGCTCGTGCTCGCCGTCGTCGCACTGGTCGACCTGGTCGTGGTGGCCCGCCGCAAGCGACGGGGCGAGCCCGGCTGAGCAGGCCGCCGGTCAGCCGGCGACACCCCGCGCCGGCATCCGTGCCGTGGCCCGCTCCGCCATCCACGGCGCGACCTCCTCCGCCGGCATCGGCCGGGCGATGTGGAAGCCCTGGGCGGAGGTGCAACCCAGCTCGGCGGCCAGGGAGAGCTGCTCGGCGGTCTCCACGCCCTCGGCCAGGCTGCGCATGCCGCACGCGCGGCCCAGGGCCACCACAGCGGCGATCGCCGCCGCTGCCGCGCTCCGGCGGCCCTCGGGGAAGGTGACCAGGCTGCCGTCGATCTTGAGGATCCCGGCGGGGATGGCGACCAGCTGACCGAGCGAGGAGTAGCCGCTGCCGAAGTCGTCGATGCAGACCTCGACCCCCCGGCGGCGCAGCTCGGCGAACTGGGCGGCGGCACGTTCGGCGTCCTCGGCGACCGAGCTCTCGGTCAGCTCCACGACCAGCTGCTCGGCCGGCAGCCCGGACTCGGTCAGCGCGTCCTCGACGTCGCGGAGGAGCGTGCCGGTCGAGAAGTGACCGGCGCTGATGTTCACGCCGATCACCAGCTGGAGCCCGGTGCGCGCCCACGCCGCGGCCTGCCGGGTCGCCGCGCGCAGCACCCACCGGGCGACCGGCGTCATCAGGTCGTGCTGCGCGGCGATCGGGAGGAAGTCGGCCGGCGGGAGCAGCCCGCGCTGGGGGTGCTCCCAGCGGACCAGCGCCTCCACGCCGGTGATCCGCCGGGTCGGCAGGTGCAGGACCGGCTGGTAGTGCAGCACCAGCTGGTCGTCGAGCACGGCCTCCCGGAGCTCGGCGGCGACGGTGGCCCGCCGCTGGGCGGCGGTGCGCAGGTCGGCGGTGAACAGGCGGACGCGGTTGCGGCCGGCCTCCTTGGCCGCGTACATCGCCAGGTCGGCGTCCCGGACCAGGTCGGTGGAGCGCACCCGCGGCGAGCCGGGGTCCGGGGCCGTGGCGATGCCGATGCTCACCCCCAGCCGCACCATCCGGCCGCCGAGGTCGAAGGGCCGGTCGATGCTGCTCCGGCAGCGGTCGGCGAGGGCCTCGGCACCGGGGGTGTCGCAGTCCCGGCACAGGACGACGAACTCGTCCCCGCCGAGCCGGCCCACGGTGTCGCCGGCGCGGGTGCTGCCGGTGAGCCGGCCGGCGATCTGGCGGAGGAGGTCGTCGCCGGCGTCGTGACCGAGCGAGTCGTTGACGGTCTTGAACCCGTCGACGTCGAGGAAGAGCACCGACACCGGGCCGCGGTCGGCCCGCTGCAGCTCGGCGTCGATGAGCTCGTGCAGGTGCGCGCGGTTGGGCAGCTCGGTGAGGGTGTCGTGGCGGGCCCGCCAGTCCGAGGCCCGCTCGGCCCGGACCCGAGAGGTGATGTCGGTGTGGGTGACCACGACCTGCCCGGCCTGGTCGACCCGCGAGGCCTGCAGGTGGTACCAGCGGGTGCCGTCGGGGCGCTCGAGGGCGTAGTCGGCCTGGACCGAGGCGCACTCACCCCGGGAGAGCGCCCGGAGCCGGTCGATGAGCGACACCGTGCCGGAGCCGGCGCTCAGCCGCCGCGCCATGGCGTAGTAGTCGCCGTCCAGGCCGACGCGGATCCGGTCGTCGTCGAGCAGGTCCGCGGCGCTCTGCCAGGCGGTGTTGGCCAGCAGCACCCGGCCCTCGGCGTCGATCAGCAGCGTCGGCGAGGGCAGCGCGTCGAGCACGGCCTCGACCGCGACCGCGGAGCTGCTGTTGGGGCCCCCGCCCCGGCGTCGCACGTCCAGCGGCAGCTGGTGCTCCTCCGGTCGTCGCGCCACGCACTCTCCTGCGGTCTGCCGGCCGTCGCCCCCGGCGGCCTCCCCACGATCTTCCCCGGCCGGTGCTGGAGCCGGCGCGGGACCCGTCATACCCCGGAGGCCGGGCCGGGCGACCACCGGGTCAGCGCTCCGGTTCCCGGGTCTCGGCGACCACCCACCGCAGGTAGTCCGGCGACCCGTCGACCAGCGGCAGGGCGATCACGCAGGGGACGTCGTACGGGTGCAGCTCGGCGGTGCGGGCCACGATCGCGGGGACCAGCGACCGGCGGGTGTGCAGCGCGACCCGCGCCTCGGGCTCGTCGTGCACCTCGCCCTCCCACCGGTACACCGAGCGGATCGCGGCGAACCGGTGACCGCAGGCGGCCAGCCGCTCCTCCACCAGCGTCCGGGTGTAGCCGGCCAGCCAGTCGGCGTCGGCGCCGGTGACGACGACCTCGCAGCAGTCCTCCACACGCCCATCCTCGCCCGGCGGGCGTGCGTGGACCGGCCGCCGCGCGGGGTAGGGCTCCGGCATGAGCGACGAGATGACCATCCAGCTCGACAGCGAGGAGTACGTGCTGCGCCCCGAGGGCGGCAGCCTGCGGGTGGGCCGCCGGGTGGCCGGCGAGGTCACCTGGCTCGACGACGTCGACCCCGGCCTCCTGCCCGAGCCCGCGCGCGCCGCGCTGGAGCGCGGTGACACCGACGACCAGGCGCTGCGGACGGCGCTGCACGGGGTGGTCCAGGCCGAGGTGCAGCGCGGCGGCTGAGCAGGCGGCCGGGGTCAGTCCGCCACCAGCTCGGCGGCCCCCTCCGGCCACCACTGCCCGGCGGGCGGCGCGCCCCGGCACGTGCCGTCGGAGTCGCCGGGCTGCTTGATCCACAGCAGCGCGTCGACCCGCTCGTGGCCGGTCGACGTGGTGGGCGCCTCGCCCAGCCGCCGCCCCGGCGGGTTGCACCAGCGGTCCTCGCCCGAGTCCGTCCAAGACACCGGGCCGGCGCCGTTGCGGCTGGTGTCGATGACGAAGTGGGCGACGGGCGTCCCCGGCGCCGCTCCCCGCTCGAGTTCCCGGGACAGGGCCAGCCCGTAGTCGGCACTCGCACCCGTCGTCTCGAAGTTGGCGACGTTCAGGGCGAACCCGTCGGCCAGCCCGATGTTGCTGCGCCGCAGTGCGTCGGCGAGCACCGGCAGGTCCTGGATCCAGCTGGCGTTGCCGGCGTCGAGGTACACGCGGGCCTGCGGCTGCCGGTCGAGGATCGCCACGGCCTGCCCGAGGAGGTCGAAGCGCGCCGCCGCGTCGACGCCGGCGCAACCGGCGACGGCGTGCGCGACGGCGTCCGGCTCCAGGACGACGACGGCGGGCCGGTCGCCGAGGGCCGCGGCGAAGCTGCCGATCCAGCCCAGGTAGGCGTCGACGTCGGCCGCCCCGCCCGCGGAGTAGGAGCCGCAGTCCCTGCCGGGGACGTTGTAGGCCACCAGGACCGGCAGCTGCCCGGCGGCGGCGGCGCGTTCGGAGACCTCCAGCACCGCCTCGTAGGGGTTGCCCGGTGCGGCGATCCAGGTGGCGGTCGGCTGCTCGGCCAGGGGGGCGAGCGCCTCGGCCTCGGCGTCCCGCCCCTCCGCCCGCGCCTGCTCGACGGCGAGGGGACCGTGCCCCTCGGGGTTCACCCACAGCTCGCCCGCCAGCCGGCCGGGCTCAGCAGGGGCGGCGGGGGACGGCGCGCCGGCCGGGGGTCCGTCGGCCTCGGGCGCCGCGGCGCTGCTGCAGGCGACGGCCGTGCTCGCCGCGACGGCCAGAACCGCCGCCCACACCGGCCGCCGCCGGGAGGTGGACCGGCTCATGCGACGTGCACCCACCGCGCCGGGGAGGGGACGCCCTCCGCGTCGAGGACGACGAGCATGTACCAGCCCGAGGGCGTGAGGCCCTCCTCGACCGGCACGCTCAGGTCGTAGGTGCCCGGGCCGCAGCAGCCCTCCGGGCAGTGCCCCTGCCCCTGCTCCGGGGACGGGTCTGCCGCGGCGTCGCCCGGCGGGCAGGTCGTGGCCCCGGCCTTCGCGACGTCCAGGGCGATCGAGCGCTGCTCGGGATCGGTCTGGTGGGTCACCGCGCTGGGCCGCAGCAGCCGGGCCCCGGCCACGTCCGCGCCGTCGACGGTCACCCGGAAGGTGCTCCCCCGGGTGACCTCGGTGGGCGCGGAGGTGAGGTCCGGCCGGTCCCCGGCGAAGAGGTAGGGCGGGGAGTAGATCTCGATCCGCGTGTCGAACCGCCCGGGGATGGTGTTCTCCTCGTCGGAGAACAGCGGGTCCGAGCCCATCGTCATGACCCGCCCGTCGGGCAGCAGCAGCGCGGTGGCGTGGTAGTTGCGGCCCACCTCGTTCGGCGCCGCCTCGTCCGCCTGACCGGTCTCCGGGTCGAACAGGGTCGTCAGGTGCAGGTCGCTCTGCGAGTTGCCCCGGTACCCCACCGAACCGCCGGTGAGCAGCGTGCGGTCGTCGGGCAGCGTCACGGCGTTGACGTAGCGGGCCGGGCTCGGGTGGTCGGCCAACGGCACGTACCGGGGCTGCGGGTCGGTGAGGTCGACGACGTTGAACCGGGCCGTCGACTCCTCGCTGTCACCCACGCCACCCCCTCCGACGATGGCGACCCGCTGGTCCTGCGCGGGCGCGAGGAGGAACGACGTGCTGGTCTCGTTGTACTCCGGGTCCTCGAGGCCCTCGACGTCGGTCCAGGAGTTGTCCCGCAGGTCCCAGATCCCGGGCTGACGCCCCTCCAGGTGCGAGCCGTAGCCGGTGTTGGAGCCGCTGTAGAACAGCCGGTGGCCGTCCGCCAGCCGGAACAGGCCGGGATAGGTCGGGAAGTAGCGCTCCAGCTCGGGCCGCTCCTCCCAGGTCCGGGTGTCGGGGTCGTAGACCTCGTTGGCCCCGTCGATGACGATGCCGTGCTCGTCGAGGCCGGAGACGGCGAGCACCTCGCCGCCCTCCAGGCCGACCAGTGTCGGGTACCAGCGGGACTCGGTGAGCCGGCCGGTCCGCACGTAGGTCTCCGAGGCGACGTCGAACTCGTAGGAGGCGTCGAGTCCCCGGTAGTTCTGCTTGTCCAGGGTGATGCTGTCGGCCTGGCCGTAGAGGTCCTTGCGCCGGTCGGGGGCGAGGTCCTCGACCTGGAACTGCCGGCTGCCGGTGACGACGTACCCGTCGCCCTCCTCCTCGGCCTCGATCCACACGGTCTGCGCGCCGGCCATCCAAGTGCCGTCGGGCATGGCGTGCGCGGGCGGCACCGTGACGTCCTCGGTCGACAGGTAGGTCCGGCCCTCGGCGGTGAACCGGGTACCGGCGGGCAGGGTCACCGCGGCGCCGTCCCGCTCGTTCTTCACGGTGAGGACGCCGGCGGCCCGGTCGACGTCCGCGGCGAGGACCTCGTACTCGCGGGTGCCGCCGGCGATGAGCAGGTTGCCGTTGGGCAGGTAGGCGTGCCCGGAGCAGAAGAGGTCCTCCGGGGTCGGGACCTCCTTCGACTCCCCCGTGACCGGGTCCCACACGACGGTCCGGAAGGTGCCGGCCTCGAAGTCCCGGGCGTCGTTCCCCGACCCGGCGATCAGCAGCACCTTGCCGGTGTACAGCAGCGCGGCGTGGACGGCCTGGACGCGGTACTCCTCCGGGAGCTCGATGGTCTCCCACGAGCCGTACTGGGCCTTGTAGTCGGGGCGGCTGCGCTGGAAGTCGGTGTAGGCGTCCTGCGCGACCGCGGTCACGACCGGGCCGTTGGCGGCGACGAGTCCGGCCACCGCGGCCAGGACCAGGGCGGCGTTGCGCAGCCGGCGCAGCGGCCGGGGCTTGCGGCGGGTCATCGACAGCTCTCCTGGGCCAGGGGGACGGCGGCGTGGTTGCCGACGAAGGTGACGGCCGGTGCGCGGGGACCGGTGGTGGGGGCGAGGACGGGGGCGTCCGTCGTCCGGCCGGGCCTGCGGAGGCGCGCGCGCAGCAGACCGGCGACCCAGATCGCGACCGGCAGCAGGCAGGCGACCAGGCTGAGGACCGCCCAGGCGCGGATCTCCGGGTGGGTGTGCCCCCACAGCTCCGACAGCAGGAGGGCCACGACCAGCAGCGCGGCCCACCGCAGGTGCTTGGCGAAGGAGCCCGGCCGGTCGCCGCTGACCGCGCCCTTGCGGGTGACGGCGAAGCTGATGTCGCGGTTGCGGATCGCCGCCCACAGCGCGCTGACGTACACCGGCGTCGACAGGACCGACACGAGCATCCCGCTGATGCCCGAGGAGCCCTCCTCCTCGTGCGGGCTGACGTTGTGCCGGCGGTTCCAGAAGTAGACGCCGACCTGCAGCACCGCGGCGTTGGCGTAGAGCATCACCCACAGCTGCGCGGAGACCAGCAGCCCGGCCACGCCGGTGAGCAGGTAGGCCACCAGGTTGGTCACGCCGAGGACCCAGCTGAGCGCCGTCGCGGGGTAGAAGGCCATGAGCAGCCGGTAGTGCGCCCGCCGCCACGACGACATCCCGCGGGCCGCCGTGCGGAAGCGGCGCAGGACGACCTCGTCGGTACCGCGGGCCCAGCGGCCCTGCTGGGTGAAGTAGTCCCGCCACGTCGACGGGCCCTCCCCGACCGCCAGGACGTCCGGGGTGTACACCGACTTCCACACCGCGCCCGTCTCCGCGTTGACGCTCGCGTGCCACACGACGCTGGTCGCGGCGTCCTCGGTGATGGAGTCCTGGAGCCCGCCGATCGCCCGCAGCGCGGACAGGCGGACGGCGTTGTTGGTGCCGACGAACATCGCGGTGGTGAAGCGGTTCGCGGCCCGCTGCAGGACGCTGTGGAAGAGGTACTGCTGGGACTCGGCCGCGCGGGTGATGAAGTTGTCGTAGTTGCCGTACACCTGCGGGCCGACCACGAAGGCGACGTCCGGGTCGTGGAAGTAGCCCATGAGCCGTTCCACGAAGTTCGGCAGCGGCACGTGGTCGGAGTCGACCGAGACCCAGAAGTCGTAGTCGTCCCCGTGGGCGTCCAGCCAGGCGTTGTAGTTGCCGTGCTTGGTCCGCGCCTTGTGGCGTCCGGTGTCCTGGTTCCACTCCGGGACGCCGTGGCGGGTGAAGTGACGCACGCCGAGCTCGGCGCACATGGCGCGGACGTCCGGGTCGTCGCCCTCGTCGAGCAGCCAGACGTCGAGCGCGCCCTCGTACCGGACGGCGACGGCGGCCTCCAGCGTCCGGCGCACCATCTCGAGCGGTTCCTTGCTCGGCACGATCGTGGTCACGAAGGCGATGCGCTGCCCGGTCAGGGGCGCCACGGGGATCGGGTCGCGGGCGTTGAGGGTGGCCACCGCGAGGGTGAACACGTTGACCAGCCGCAGCAGCTCGATGACGGCGACGCTGCCGATCAGCGCCACGGCCAGGACCGACTGCCAGTCGGCGGCGAGCTCGGGGTGGTGCGCCGGGCGCAGCAGGAAGGCCAGGAACACGAGCTCGAAGACCAGCGCCGCGCTGACGAGCAGCCAGGCCCGGGCGCGCGCCCGGCCGCGGGTCACCGGCCGGAACCGGACCCGCGAGTCCGCCGGCGGGGCCTCCAGCGGGCCGGCCAGCTGGCTGAAGTCGTCGTAGGGGTAGGTCGGCTGGGCGGCGAGCTCAGCCACGCCGGGACGTGACCACGGGGCTGCCTCCTTCCCGGGTACCGGTCAGCCGAGGGCAGCCGGGGACCCCGCGGTGCGGGGGTCGAGGGCGGACTAGGGCGAGGGGGGACGTGCGGGACGGCGCGCGGGCAGGCGGCCGCCGGCCGGCGCGCTCCGGAGCGGGAGCAGCCGGCAGGGCGGAGGGAGGGGCCGGGAGCCGTGCGGCCCGACGACGGGGACCGACGAGGCGCGGTGGGAGGGGTGCGCAGGGGCGGGCTGCTAGCCCGCGGCGGCCACTCGCGTGGGCGGGCGGGGGCGCGCGGCGCGGGTCATGGTTCTCCTGCTCAGGCGGGTCGGACCTGACAGGACGGCGGTCTCGCCACTCGTTCCCCGGATGGTCTGGCGACCGTCTTCTCCCCCGTGCACCGATGCGGCGTCGGTGGGACCACCCGGATCTCCACGTCGTCCTGGCACGAGTTCACGTGCCGTGACCGACGTTAGCCAGCCGTCATCACACAGAGCTACCTCGCCGGGGTGGTTCACCCGGACGAGTGACCCCGTGGAGCACCGATCCGGGAACGGTGTGTCACCGGTCACCGGCTGCCGACTCCATGACGGTTGGTTGACCAGCGCATCCACCTGGACGAGCGGATCACACCCCGTCGCCCTACTTCCGGCGCGCCGACCACTCACAGTGACGGACGGCGAGGCTGCGAGGATCACGCACAGTGATCTCCGGCGGGTGGCTGCACGCCACCGACACCCGGTGGGGACTCAGGCCGGCAGTTCCACGGGCAGCCCCGCGGGCAGCCAGCGGAACCGCTCGCGCACCTCGGGTGGTCCCGCGGCGAGCTGCCGCTCGGCCGCCGAGCGTCCCTGCCGGAAGTGCGTCCAGCCCTCGTAGTGCACCGGGACGGCGGTGCGGGGGCGCAGCAGCCGGCACAGCTCCACCGCGTCGCGGCCGGTCATCGACCAGCGGACCGGCCCGGTCACGGGGAAGCGCACCCCGCCCAGGTGCAGCAGCGCGGTGCCGACCCGGAGGCGCTCGGCCACCCGGCGGACGCCGTCGAACAGGACGGTGTCCCCCGAGATCCAGAGCACGCCGTCGGCCTGCCCCTCCCAGCGGAGCGCGAAGCCGGTCACCTCCCCGCTGATCGGCCGGCTCAGCGGCGGGCCGTGCCGGGCGGGGGTCGCGGTGACCTCGATGGCCGGGCGGCCGGGCGCGGTGAGCGTCGTCGTGGCCCAGGGCGCCAGCCCGTGCGCGGTGCCGCCCAGCCGTCGCGCGCCGGAGGGGGTGGTCACGACGACGCCGGCCGAGGGCAGGAGCGCGCGACCGGCGTCGTCGAGGTTGTCGCCGTGGGTGTCGTGGCTGAGCAGGACGGCGTCCACCGGCACCAGGTCGTCGACGCCGACCGCCGGCCCGCGCACCTTGCGCGAGGAGCTCCCCCAGCCGAAGGCGTACCGCCGGCCGGGCGGGTCCAGCGTCGGGTCGGTGAGCAGCCGCCAGCCACCGACCTCGATCAGGACGGTCGGGCCGCCCACGTGGGTGAGCCGGACGGTGTCCCCCGGCCCGGCGGTCACTGGGCGCCGGCGACCTCGGGCCGGCTCCCCCGGGCGTGCGTGACCGCCCACTCGAGCACGGTGTCGGCGATCTCCTCCCAGCCCTCCTGGGCGGGCAGCAGGTGCGCGTAGCCGGGGTACTCCCGGAGCTCGGTGACCGTCCGCGGCGACCGGTAGTGCTTGACGTTCGACCGCTGCACGCTCGGCGGCATGATGTGGTCCTCGCCGCCGGAGACGAACAGCAGCGGGGGCCGGGCGTCGTTGGCGTAGTCGACCGCGGCGTCCTGCGGGCCGGGCATGACGTTCGCCAGCACCGTGCTCCAGAGGATCCGCCCGGGCGCGGGGATCGCGTAGCGCTCGTAGAGCCGGCGCGACTCCTCCTCGCTGAAGGTGTTGGTGAAGGCGTACTGCCACTGCTCGAAGGTCAGGGGCACGGCGCGGTGCCGGTTGGCCGGGTTCTTGAAGGCCGTGAAGACCGACCGCAGCTGCGAGAGCGGCAGCACCCGCACCCCCTCGGTCGGCGCGGAGTTGAGGGTGACCCCCACCGCGCCGTGGCCCCGGTCCAGCAGCAGCTGCACCAGTGTGCCCCCGGCGGAGTGGCCGATCAGGATCGGCGGGCGGTCCAGCTCCCCGAGCACCGACTCCAGGTGCGCGACGATCTGCGGCAGGGTCACCTCGGCGATCGGCGTGGGGTCGGCGTTGAGCGCCTCCACCTCGACCTCGAAGCCGGGGTAGGCGGGGGTGAGCACCCGGTAGCCGCGGCGCTCGTAGCGCGCCTTCCAGTCCTCCCAGCTGCGCGGGGTCACCCAGAAGCCGTGGACGAGCACGATCGTGTCAGGGGTGCCGGGGGCCGGGCCCTCGGCGGGGCGCGGGGTGGGGACGGCGTCGGTCATGTCGGCTCCTCGGTCAGGCGCGCGCGAACGCGAGCAGGTCGGCGGTGAACTCCTCCTCGTGCGCCCCGGTGAGGCCGTGCGGCTGGCCCGGGTACACCTTGAGCTCGGCGTTCTTGAGCAGCTCCGCGGTCTTCGGCGCGGAGTCGGCGAACGGCACGATCTGGTCGTCGTCGCCGTGCGCGACGAGCACCGGGACGTCGATGCGCGCGAGGTCCGCGGTGAAGTCGCTCTCGCTGAACTGGCGGATGCAGTCGTGGGCGCCCTTGAGGCCGGCCATCATGCTCATCCGCCAGAAGTCGTCGAGCTGGCCCTGGGAGACCTCGCTGCCGGGCCGGTTGGCTCCGTAGAACGGGATCGCCAGCTGGCGGTAGTACTCCGAGCGCCCGGCCAGGACGCCGGCGCGGATCTCGTCGAAGACCTCGATGGGCAGGCCCTCGGGGTTGGCGTCGGTCCGGAGCATGGTGGGCGGGATGGCACCGAGCAGCACGGCCTTGGCGACCCGGCCGGTGCCGTGGCGGCCCATGTAGCGGGTGACCTCGCCGCCGCCGGTGGAGTGCCCGACCAGGATCACGTCGCGCAGGTCCAGCCACTCGATGAGCGCGGCCAGGTCGTCGGCGTAGGTGTCCATGTCGTTGCCGTCCCACGGCTGGCTCGACCGGCCGTGGCCGCGGCGGTCGTGGGCGACGGCGCGGAAGCCGTTCGAGGCCATGGCGAACACCTGCCGGTCCCAGGCGTCGGCGCACAGCGGCCAGCCGTGGCTGAACACGACCGGCTGTCCCGAGCCCCAGTCCTTGAAGAAGATCTCGGTGCCGTCGGAGGTCGTGAACGAGGTCATCTCGCAGCTCCCGTCGGTGGTCTCGGCTCCCCTCCCGCGGCGCAGCCTGGCAGGGCGCCGTCGGCACTGCTGGGCCCTCGCTGCACACCTCTGGCCCCTGCCTGCACGCCGGGTCCGGTCCAACGGCCCTTCTCGCTCCGGGTCCGCGCTGCCAGACTCGTCGCGCGCGCTTCCCAGGCCCGGCGCACGACGAGGTCCGTCGGCTCCCGTCCTCGTGCGTCCCCGAGGGGGTCTCGATGCTCCTGCTGGACACCGCCGCGCTCGCGCCCGAGGAGCGGGCCGACGCCTTCCGCGCCGCGTTCGGCCAGGCGTCGGTGCCCTGCCGGATCGAGCACCTGGGCCCGACGCGGGAACTGCGCACGCGCATGCACCTGTGGCACTACGGCGAGGCCAACCTGTTCACCACCGACTCCTCGGGCTTCCGGCTCGTGCGCGACGACAGGCACGTCCGGATGGAGAGCACCCCGGTCGTGGCCCTGGCGGTGCAGTCGCGCGGGGTGGGCGAGTTCAGCCAGTTCGGCACCGACCGCCTGGTGGGCGCCGGGGAGCTCATGGTCAACGACCTCGCCGAGCCCTACGCGTTCTCCTGGTCGGGCACCGGGGGCTCGCGGGCCTTCCAGGTGCCCGCCGAGCGGCTCGGGGTGCCGGCCGCCGTCGTCCGGGCGGCGGCGCCGCGGCTGCGCGCCAGCCCGCTGCACGACCTGGTGCGCGACCACCTCGTCCGGCTGACCCGGGACGCCGACCGCATCGCCGGGGACCCCGGCGCGGCGGCGGTGGGGACGGCGACGACCGAGCTGGTGCGGGCGCTGCTGGTGTCCGCCGCCGGGCCCGACCGGCTGGCACCGGAGGTGCGCGCCGAGACGCTGGTGACCCGGGTGCTGGCCCACGTCCGCCGGCACCTGACCGATCCGGACCTCACGCCGGAGCGGATCGCCGCGGCGCACGCCGTCTCGGTGCGGCAGCTGTACAAGGAGTGCGCCGACGCCGGGGTGAGCCTGGAGCAGACCGTGATCCGGGAGCGGCTCGAGCTGGCGCGGGCGCGGCTGGTGTCGCCGTCCGGGAGGCGGCGGTCCATCGCGGCGACCGCCCGTGCCTGCGGGTTCGCCGACCCGAGCCACTTCACCCGGCGGTTCCGGGCGGCGTTCGGGACGACTCCGCGGGAGTGGCAGCGCACCGCCGGCGGCTGACGCCGGGTCAGGTGCGGGGCAGCTCCGCGGCCGGGGTCTGCGGGCGCTGGCCGAGCAGCAGCAGCTCGGCGTCCGTGGCCTCCAGCGGCCGGGCGAACAGGTAGCCCTGACCGACCGCGCACCGGCCGTCGAGCAGCCGGGCACGCTGCGCCTCCGACTCCACGCCCTCGGCGACCACCTCGAGGTCCAGGGCGCGGCCGAGGTCGACCAGGCCGCGCACGATCGGCGGCATCTCCTCCTCGCCGGTGATCGTGGCGACGAAGGACCGGTCGATCTTGAGGACGTCGACGGTGAACTGCTGCAGGTAACCCAGCGACGAGTAGCCCGTGCCGAAGTCGTCGAGCGCGACCCGCACGCCCAGCGCCCGCAGCGCGGAGAGGGACTCAGCGGCGCGTTCCGGGTTGCCCACGAGCGCGGTCTCGGTGACCTCCAGGACCAGGGCCGACGCCGGCAGGCCGCTGGCCGCCAGCGCGTCGCGCACCTGGGCGAGCAGGTCCGGCGAGACCAGCTGCACGGCCGAGACGTTGACCGACATGGTGGTGTCCGCGGCGGCGGGGTGCTCGCGGCGCCAGGCGGCGGCGGTCCGGCACGCCTCGCGCAGCACCCAGCCGCCGATGTCCCCGATGAGGCCGAGGTCCTCGGCGACGGGGACGAACCGCATCGGCGGCACGGCGCCGAGGGCGGGCGACTGCCAGCGCAGCAGTGCCTCGAACCCGCGCACCCGCTGGTCGGCCAGGTCGACGACGGGCTGGTTGACCAGCCGGAACTGCTCGGCGGCGAGCGCGCCGGTCAGCTCCTGCTCCAGGTGGCGCCGCTCGACGGCGGCCGCCCGCATGTCGGGGTCGAAGACGACGGAGCGCCCGCGACCGGAGACCTTCGCCGCGTACATGGCGATGTCGGCGTCCTGGACCAGCGACTCCCCCGTGGCGTCCTCGGCGGCCACTGCGATGCCCACGCTGCCGCTGATCGTGACCTGCTGGCCGGCCAGGGTCATCGGCCCGGCCAGGACGGCGAGCACGCGGTCGGCCGTGGCACGGGCCTCGGTCGTCCCGTCGCCGGTGCACTCGACCAGGACGGCGAACTCGTCCCCGCCCAGCCGGGCGACGGTGTCCCCGGCGCGGACGGCCGACCGCAGGCGGTCGGCGACCTCCCGCAACAGCGCGTCACCGGCCTGGTGGCCGAGGGTGTCGTTGACCGCCTTGAAGCCGTCGAGGTCGATGAAGACGACCGCCGCGGAGACGTCGCCCCGGGAGCGGCCACGCAGCGCCTGGCCCACCCGGTCGGCGAA
Organism: Geodermatophilus sp. SYSU D01105; assembly: GCF_054050095.1. NCBI lineage: Bacteria > Bacillati > Actinomycetota > Actinomycetes > Geodermatophilales > Geodermatophilaceae > Geodermatophilus > Geodermatophilus sp. SYSU D01105. The sequence goes on along the minus strand of NZ_JBJGYR010000019.1, from coordinate 56,713 downwards.
CAGGGCGCGGTTGGCCAGCCCGGTGAGGGTGTCGTGGAAGGCCTGGTGGGTCAGCGCCTCCTCGGCGCGCTTGCGGGCGGTGATGTCGGTCAGGTGGACGACGACGCCGCCCACGTCAGGGTCGGTGCTCAGGTCGGCCAGCCGGACGCCGAGCCAGCGCTGCTCGCCGTCGCGGCGGCAGGTCAGCTCGGCATCGACGACGGCCCCGCCGGCGGCCAGCGCCTGCGCGAACACCCGGCGGGCCTCGTCGCGGTCGACCCTGGACAGCCGCACGAGGTCTCCGGCGGTCAGCTCGGCCGGGGCCCCCGCGCCCAGGAGGCTGCGCAGGGTGGCGGGGTCGCTGAGCAGCCTGCCGTCGGCGGAGAGGACGGCGACGGCGTCCGAGGAGTGCCGCGCGAGGGCGGCGCTGTACCGCTGCTGCGAGTGGACCAGCGCCCGGGCGGCCGCCTCGGCCCGCAGCACGCGGCTGACCCGGACGAAGACCAGCAGGGCGAGGACGAGGGTGCCGCCGAAGACGGTGACCGGTGCCCCCTCGGCCCCGGTGATCCCGCGGAGCACCTCCAGGCCGGCCGGCACGAGCAGCGCGCCCAGGCTGACCGCCAGGCGGGCCAGCGACGGGACGGCGTCGGCCGGCTCGGTCGCGCCGTGCTCCGGACGGGGAGGGGAGCCGGCCGCGGCCGCGAGCAGCAGCGCCCCGAGCAGCCAGCCGGTGTCGAACCAGACGCTGGCGATCTCGGGGTCGGCCATGAGCAGGAAGCCCAGGTCGGAGACGAGCCAGCAGGCGGCGCCGGCGGCGACGGCGAGCGGTGCGCGCTCCCCGCGGGCCCGGGTGGCGACCAGGCGGAAGACCAGGCCGATGAACGCGACGTCCAGCGCCGGGTAGAACGCCCAGACGATGCGGGTGAGCACCGGGAGGGTGTTGTCGGTGATCGTGCCGGCGACCGACAGCTGCCAGACGAGCATGAGCATCGCGACGAAGACGCCGGCACCGTCGAGCCAGCCGTCGAACTGCTGCCCCCGCGAGCGGCCTCCGCTGTTGGCCATCCGCACCAGGCCGAGGGCCAGGGCGAGGTAGCCGCCGAGGTAGGCGACGTCGGCGACGGAGACGTCCTGGATCTGTCCCGCCCAGCTGTAGGAGAACCACACCACGTCGCCGAGGGTGGTGAGGGTGACGCCGAGGGCCACGAGCACGGCGGCCGAGCGCCGGCCCTGCCGCAGCGCGCCACACCAGGCCAGCAGCGAGGCCGCGGTCATCACGGCGAGGTAGATGCCGTCGGCCGTCCCCGTCCCGTAGGAGGCGGCGTGGGCGGCCAGGGCGACCGCGACCAGGGCCAGCCAGACCCGCGACGCCGGCCTCCGCCGGCTCCCGTGCCGGAGCACTCCTGCGTTCACGCGCCACCGCCTCTCCCACGTCCGTCGGCGGTGGCATCGACGTGGCGGCCGGGCGGCTGTACCGGTGGGGGCGGGACCTCACACCCGCGGGTGACCCGGTGCCGTGGCGACGACGGCGACCAGCGGGGTGCCAGGGGCGAGGCGCCGCGGGGGCCCCGGGCGGAGGCCGGCCGCGGTCAGCTGGGCGAGCAGCGCGCCGGTGTCGGGAAGCTCCATGGCGCCCTCCTGCGCCCGCAGCAGCAGGTCGAAGTGCCGGCTGAACAGGTGCGGCGTCGCGACGGTGGTGATCACCACGAGGACCCCGCCGGGGACGAGCAGGTCGGCGACCGCGCGCAGCAGCGCCACCCGCTCGTCGGCGGGCACGTAGTAGACGACGTTGGCCAGCAGGGCCAGGTCGACCGGGTCGACCCGCCCGGCGAGCTCGCGGACGTCGGCCCGCAGCACCTCTGCCCGGTCGTCGAGCCCGCGCCGCGCGAGGGTGCGCTCGGCCAGGAGGACGGCGTCGGCGTCGACGTCCACCCCGACCCCCACGGCCTCCGGCGCCGCGGCCAGCATCGCGGCCAGCTCCAGCCCGGCGCCGCACCCCACGTCGAGGACCCGCCGCGGCCGCCGCTCGGCGACGGTGCGGGTGAGCAGGTCGTGGACGAACGGCTCGAAGGCGGCGGAGACGCGGGCGATGAGCCCGCCGCGCTCGGCGACGTCACGGCGCGCCGGGCCGCCGGCCAGCTGGGTCCGCAGCTCCCGGTAGACGCCGGAGTGGAACCCGGCGAACGCCTCGTACGTGGCGCGCACCAGGTCGTCGCGGACGACGGCGCGGCCCTGCCGGGTCAGCTCCCAGGCGGCGTCGTCCCCCCGCACCAGGCCGGCCGCCGCGACGACGCGCAGGAACGCCGCGCACAGCTCCGGATCGCCCGCGCCGGTGCGGCGGACGAGGTCGTCGGTGGAGCCGGGCCGGTCGGCGAGGGCGTCGAGCACGCCGGTCTCCAGTGCGGCGGCGACCAGGGAGAGGCGGACGGCGGCCAGCCCCTCGCGCGTCGCCCGCAGCCGGGCCCGCAGGTCGCCGACGCGCAGCAGCTGCACCGTCGCCCGCGCGCTGAGCATCCTCGGCACTGTGGCCTCCTGCCTCCCGGGGTCCGCGCCACTGTGGCCGCTGCGGCGCCGGCTGGCCAGCACCTGCGCTCCGGCGTCCGGACGGGACCGCGACGGCTCCTTCCGTGCACACCCGGCGCCGGTGTCGTGGTGCACGGCACGACCGGTGCGCGTCCGGTGGTGGACCTGCGCCGCGGACGCACCGAGGAAGCCAGCACGTACCCATGACCCGGGAGCCGGAGACGGCGGCGGAGCGCGTGAAGGTGCTCGACGCGGGCGCGAGGATCTCCGGGACCGGCGCCAGCCATCACCTGCTGGCCCAGCGCCCGGGCGCGAGCTTCGTCATCCTCGACGGCCACGGCGGAACCTGGTGGACCCACGGCTCCCCGGCGTTCGTTCCCACAGCGACCTGTCCACCGTCAGCTTCTGCTCAAGCCCTGCGCGGCCCGTCGATCGCGACGTTGGAGGAGTTCCCCACCCCGACGAGGTCGTCGCGATGCCACGGCCCACGCGTAACGGCCGTCGGACGAGAGGACCGAGGCGAGGAAAATGCCTCATGGCCCACGAGGTGATCCGACTTGCTTACGACGAAGCGCGTGCTGCGCTGCGTGAGCAGGACTTGACGCTGGCAAACGTACGCAACCGGGCCACGGCGTTGCTGGCGGCCGCGGCGGTCGGCACGTCGTTCGCGGCCACTGTCGGCCTCCTGAACGTAGATCCTGGCCGCGGTGCCGTGTTCCCCCACTGGGCCGGATGGATGCTGCTGTCGTCCGTCGCCTTGGTGGGAGCCGGAGTCATGGTCGTCCTGTGGCCGGCACCAGACTGGATGTTCGGGCCGAACGCCGGCAAGTTGCTCAACAGTGCTGGGGCGGACGCCGATGCGGTCCTGCGAGCGGCTACCCAAGCCATGCTCGCGGCCGTAGCATCGAACGACCGTCACCTTCGGCAACGGATGACCGCCTATCGCGTCACGGTAGTGGTGTTGCTGGGACAGGTGGCTCTGCTTGTCCTGATCATGATCTTGGCTCGGGGCTGATCGATATGTCGAGTGCAAGCGGACAAGGCGAAGGCGATGTCTCTAGCCAAGGCGACTGGATGCGCAGCGGCCTCAATGCCGACTCGTCGCTGGGCCCACCAGCGACGGCAGTGCGGGCGGGCTCGCCAGCGGGGGAATTACGGCGCGGTGGCGGGCTCAGCTCACGCACTGCTCTGCTCGGAACCCTTGGTGCAGCAAGCATTCTGGCGGTAGTCCTAGGTAGCCTGATCATCGCCCGAAGCAACTCTGATGGAACCGCTGGAAATGCCCCCCCTGCCGATAGAGCACCCTCAGCGATGGCCGCCCCACCTCCGGTTCCATCCGCCGATACGCAGCTTGATGTCACGAGGCTTCAGGGCAGCTTAAGCAAAGTTCAGGGGTCTTCCACGCTCGTCGGCCAGCAAGATGGCGCGCTCATCGAGGATTGCGCGGCGGGTAATGTGGATGCCTGCACGTCCGTGCTGAACGGTCTCGCGCAGGAGTGTTTCGACGGCGACGGGCAGTCCTGCGACACGTTGTACTGGGTATCGCCGGTGGGCACTGAGTACGAGTCTTACGGCGCCACGTGCGGCGGTCGATTCGCCTGGGAGTACGTCGGCCAATGCGGTCAGCTGTGACCCAGAGGCGTGCCCATTCCCCGGTCCGACCTTCCATGGTTCCCACCCACTCAAACCAGACGCGGCCACGGGCGTCTGGGACGTCGGCAGGGCCGTCAACCGCGCCTCACTATCTGCTGTCACCTCGAGAGCCAGAGGTTCTGCTGGTCCGGCGCGGTACCCATCGCCTGCCCGGCCGCCCCCGCCGCAGCCGTCGAGGCGGACACCCCGCGCTGCCGGCGCGCCATCCCGCACGCGTCAGAGACCCAGGGCGCGCACCATCGCGGCACGAGTGCGCGGCCCGACCACACCGTCGTCGGCGAGCCCCTGAGCGCTCTGGAAGTCGCGCGTCGCCTGCTCCGTCATCCACCCGAAGACCTCGTCGACGTCGAGCCGCCGGTCGAGGACCTGGACGAGACGCCACTGCCAGGTCGCCACCGCAGCTCCGCGGTCACCGCGGCGGAGCCGCTGGTCCCCCGTCCCCGGTTGCGCGTGGACGACGTCGACGGCGACACGGGTCGGGCCGCTGAGCGTGGTGGCTCGGAGCCCGGTCTCGGCGGCCACTCCGATCCCCCAGGTGAGGACGCCCTCGAAGTCACCCGCGTCGGCGATCTGGCGGAACGCCGCGAACCCCGTCACGTCGGGGAGCGGACCGGTCCGCGTCGGGGTGCCGTCGTCCCGGTGCGCGGCCGCGGGCTGCAGGGTGACTTCGACGACGGCCCGACCGCGGAGGGGGATGGGCCGACCGGAACCGTCCTCGATCAGCTGGTCCACGTACTGGACGCGGAACCCGGGGGCCGGACCCTCGAAGTCGAAGACGAGCCGGTCGAAGTCCTTGTTCCGGCCGGCGCGGACACCCACGAGGAAGGTCCGGCCGACGTGGTGCGCCCCTGCCTCGTCGATCGGGCCCGTCGTCAGGGTGCGCGAGATCGCCTGTCCCAGGAGTTCGGTCATGCACAGCACCGAACCCTCGCGCCGTCACGGGGCCATCACGTGTGCATCCCACCGCTCTGGTCGCGAGCCGTCCGACCGCGCCGGTGCAGTCGGAGGTGTATCTCGCGCGGCGTCGTCGGCCTCTGCTCCGTGCACGCGCACGGCGCTGCGGCTCCTCGTCCGGTGGGGCTCCCGGGAACGAGCTCGTGCTGTCAGGCTGAGGAGACGCGCACCCCGCGGGCCCCCCTCCACAGAGCAGGAGAGACCGATGGCGCGCCTGATCGCGAGAGTCACGTCCACCAGCGCGCGAGCCCCGCTGGCTCGGCTCCTCACCGCACCCCTCGGCCTGGACGTGTGGGAGGTCAAGTCCGACCACCTGGTGCTGCAGGCCGACGAGGCCCAGGCCACACGCCTGGAGGCCATGGGGTACGGCGTGGAGCAGGTGCAGATGCTCGAGCCCTACCTGTCGACCTTCGCGACCGACGCCACCGCGACCGGCTACCACACGGCGGCGAGCCTGGAGCAGGACATGCGGCGCCTGGCCGAGGAGCACCAGGAGATCGCCGAGTTGCACGAGATAGGCCGCAGCGTCGAGGGGCGGCCGCTGTGGGCTCTGCGCATCGGTGAGCGCCGGGGCAGCACCCGCAAGGTCGCCTTCCTCGGCTGTCACCACGCGCGGGAGTGGATCTCCGTCGAAGTCCCCTACCGGCTGGCCGAGCACCTGCTGGAGAACTCGTCGTCCGACCCGGTGCAGGACTGGCTGCAGCGGGGCGAGGTGTGGGTGGCGCCGATGGTCAACCCGGACGGCCACGAGTTCTCTCGCACCGACTTCCGGCTGTGGCGCAAGAACCGGCGGCGGAACCGGGACGGCAGCGTGGGCGTCGACCCCAACCGCAACTACGGCTACATGTGGGGCACGCTCGACGTCAGCACCTCCAGTCACGTCCCCTCGGACGAGACGTACGTCGGTCCCCGGGCCTTCTCGGAGCCCGAGGTGCGCGCGGTGCGGGACCTCGTCGCCCGGCAGCTCTTCAGCGGCGTCCTCACCTACCACAGCTACTCGCAGCTGATCCTGTACCCGTGGGGCTACACGTCCGAGCCGATCGAGGACGAGGCCGACCTGGGTGAGCACCGCGACCTCGCCCAGGACATGGAGCAGCTGATCCGCAAGGTGCACGGGAGGACCTACACCGCGCAGCAGGCCTCGGAGCTGTACCCGACGGCGGGTGACACCACCGACTGGACCTACGGCGAGTACGACGCCGTGTCCGTCACCGTCGAACTGCGCCCGGCCTCGGCGCAGGAGGGCGGGTTCATCCTGCCGGCCAGCCAGATCCAGCCCTGCTGGGAGGAGAACCGCCCCGCGGCGTTGGAGTTCATCCGGCACACCCTCGACCGGCCGGAGCACTGACCTGCCGTGACCCGGCCAGAGCCCACGTGCAGCCTCGCGGCGAGGCGTGCCCCCGACGCCGCAGGCCGGTGAACACGGGCGAGGGCGACGAGCCGGTGGTCGCGCGCGTGACGCCGGAGGCCGGCAACACCGTCGCGGAACTGCTCGGCATGCCCCTGGGACTCGACGTCTGGGAGCGTTCCGCCGACCACCTCGTCGTCGCCGCGCCGGAGAGCCGGCTCCGCGAGCTGGAGCGGCGGCGGTTGGCCCGGGTCGACCGCTGGGCCACAGCAGCGCAGTACGTGGCCCAGATGCGGGCCCGGCCGCCGACCGAGGACGACGAACCGGAGCCCCCGGGGGGCGGCGGGTAGCCCGCCGCCTCGCCGTCCCCCGGCCGGTCCCCCTGCTCACGGGCGTCGCTTCCCCTGCGGGGACAGCGGCAGGCAGAGTGGCGCGTCCAGCGCTACTCTGCATGCATGTCCACGATCCAGATCCGGGACGTCCCCGAGGACGTCCACCGGACGTATCGGCGTCGGGCCGCGGACGCCGGCATGAGCCTGCAGGAGTTCCTCCTGGCCGAGCTCGTCGAGGGCGCCCGCGCGCAGACGCCGGCCGAGGTGGTCGCCGAGGTGCGACAGCACCTCGAGCGCAGCGCCGGGCAGGGCTTCAGCGGCAGCTCCTCGGCCGAGTTCGTCCGGGCCGACCGCGAGAGCCGGTGAGGGTGCTCGATGCGTCGGTCGTGACCGACGCGATGGCCGTCAGCGGGGCAGCCGGCGATCGCGCCCGTTCCCTCGTCGCCGAGGAGTCCTGGCTGCACCTGCCGGCAGTCGCCGGTGCGGAGATCACCTCCGCGCTGAGGAACATGGCGTTCCGGGGCCTGCTCAGCGCCGGCGACGCCCGTGCGGCCGCGGTCCGCGCCTCACGGCTGCGCTCGCGGCACTACCCGTTCGAGCCCTTCCTCGAGCGGGTGTGGGTCCTGCGCGAGAACGTGACCGTGTACGACGCCTGGTACGTCGCGCTGGCCGAGGCTCTCGACGCGACCCTGGTCACGGCGGACGACCGGCTGCGCCGTGCCGACGGTCCCCGCTGTCCCGTGCTCAGTCCCGAGGAGGCCATCGCGCGCGGATGACCGTGGTGCGGCGGCGGTCAGCCGTCGACGTAGCGGTCGCGCTCGACGAGGAACTGCCCCGTCGCGGTGGTCGCGTCGATGAACTCCGGCAGCAGCGGGATCCGCACGGTCACGGTGACGCAGACGGCGAACTCCTCCCCCGGCGCCAGCGTCGGCGAGTACCCCCCCGGCCGTGTCGCACCCAGCACCGGCCGGCGCGTAGGCCACCCGGACGTCGGCGGCGTCGATGGACTGGTCGGCCACCGCCAGCCGCGCCGCCGCCTCAGCCCGGGCCGCGCCGCTGACCGGGTCCGGCGCGGTGCCCATCGCCCGCCCGGCCTCCCGCGCCGCCGCCGTCGAGGCGAACACCCCGCGCTGCACCGCCGAGAACCCCGCGACGATGTAGACCAGCGGCACGAACACCACGATCGCGATGAACACGAACTCGACCAGCGCCGAGCCGCGCTCCCCGTCGTCCGGTGAGGTGAGGGAACGGCTCCGTCCCGGGGCCCGCCCCGAGCGGAGCCAGCGGCGGGGAGGACGGGATCCTTCCTCAGCCACCGCTCGTGACGGAGTCCAGCGCGTTGGTCAGGCCGAGGTGCTGAAAAGTGAGGTCGGCTCGTAGCGCCCCAGCCAAGCACCTTTGCCCTACAGCTGCTCTGGGGACGAATTCGGGCATGGGGTCGATGACCATCGGCCCTGCTCGGTGGGCCGCCCTGGGAGCAAACTTCCACGAGGCAGCAGGAAGAACTGTGCGTCGACGACGAAGGACGCGCCCCGCGAATTTTCGACGTACAGATGGCAAAGGTCTGAGCCGCCAGACTAAGACGAGCCCCCTGCTGACCGCCCTAGGTGCCAACCGGATCACGGGCGGGTGATCGTGATGCTTAGACGAAAATTGAGCGCGGTGGGAATGGGAGCCGCACTGCTGCTGGGACTAGTGGCGGTACCTGCACCAGCACAGGCAGACCCGTCCTGCCCATTCATATTGTTCCTCGGTCTGCGGGGCGCCCGCGAAGGCGCCGTCATTCATGACGACCCCACACCCAGTAAGGCCGATGAAGATCACTGGGGCGCGACAATCGATGCGGTTTGGGCAGAATTTGCAACCCGCCGACCTATTGCAATAGCAGAGGCCGTGCCAACTCGCAGAGGTCTCGCAGATGTATTACTGGGGACGGAGGCGTTCGCGCATGAAGCAGCGGGACACCTAGTCGACAGGCTGCGGCGGCAGATTCAGAACTGCAACGACCAGACGAACGTCGTCATCGCGAGTTACTCGCAAGGCGCATGGGCTGTCGACATCGCGCTTCGCACTTTGAAGCGGGAGACACCGCAAGTCTTGCCTATCATCAAAGGCGCCTTCTTGATGGGTGACCCCGTGTTCCCCCCCAGGGAGATCGATGGGGTTGAGCGACAGGGTCTCTTCACCGCCCACGGTCGGGGATATGAGACCGAGGAGGAGTATCGAGATCACGGCATCGGATCCGCGCTAGAAAGCATCTGCATGGGGCCAACGCCCCCCGTGACAGATGGCTGGGACCCGATCTGCTCCTGGGACGGGAAACTTGCAACACTAGCCACCGATATCGGTAATCACTGGGAGTACGAGATTAGTGCCGCCATTGCCGCCGACTTCTTGGCCAGCAAGGTCGGGGCCGGCGTCGGTTGAAGCCGATGGCGCTGGCTAGCGTTGGGGTAGAGCGGCCGAGATCTACGCGGGTCCGTGGCCGGTAGCTGGCCGCTCCACCCGCGCCCGTGGCGCACCCGAGGGTCCGTGGCCCGACGCAGTCCCCCGGTCGACCGGGGCTCACCTCAGGAGCCGAATCCTCATGGTCAACACCCGCGCCAACGCCGGCGCACTGCTCGCCTCCGAGCAGGTCGAGAACCTGGTTGTCCTGCCCGTCCTGTCAGCCGCGCTGGCGACCGACGCCTCCGTCGCTCGGGTGGTCCGGCTCGACGGTCGTCACCTGCGTGTGCCCCGCGAGATACCGCCAGCATCGGCTGGGCCCCGTGGTTGGTGACACGGACTACAGCGAGGTCGTCGCCGTACTTGTCCAGGGTCTCGACGGTGAGCGTGCGAGCCTGCGCCGCTTCGTCGTCCCGCCTGGCAGCATCGCGCTCACGGCCGTCGCGGATGGCAATCCAGGCGGCGACACCAGCAGCGCTCCTGCACCCAGAGCGCCCGCCCAGGTTCCGACCGCATTGACCCAATCGACGGCGCTCACTACGACAGCGCCGAGCGGGCTGCTCGACGATGTTCACATGTCGCGTGGACGAGCCCACTGGGACCAGTCGTCACGGCACCCGGCGACACTCTCCGCGGAACCCGCGGCGCGCGCGAGATGCGATGTAGGTGTCCTACCGCGAGATTCGTCCCCTGCCGGAACGGCTCCGCTACTGGCGCTGTCTCTCATCAGCCGCACCCGTCACTGGAAGCGGGTCGGCCGGCGCTCGGCTCCCTCAGCGCGTGTCACGCGGTACCGACATCCGCGGCTCCTCGTGGACCCTGATCGCTCCGGCCCAGCCAGGTGCCGGCGAGGACGAGCAACTGCAGGACCAGGCCGACGACGGGGAGCAGCAGTACGGCGGCGAGGATCTTCTCGACGACCGCCCCGTCCCACAGGTCGACGATGAGGACGCCGAACACCGACGTCCACATACCGACGGCTCCAGCCAAGAGCGTCACGCCGAAGAGGAGCCCGGCAACCGCATAACCGGCCAGCAGCAGGTTGCCGCGGGAGGGCAGATCCCGACGGGCGAGCGTGCTCAGTGCCCGCCGGTGCAGGTCCGGTTCATCCAGGAGGTCGGAGAGCATCCAGTAGCCGTCCAGCTGCAGTAGCGGCGTGGCGTTGAGCAGGACCCCGATCCAGGCCAGCGCGGCGGCCTGGCTCAGTAGCTGAGCCGCACCCGGATCGGGGACGACCTGGGCCGCCAGCACGAACACGCCCGCCAGGGCTCCCTCGACGAGCAGACCCGCGCCGGACTGCAGGACTCTGCGGGCCCGGGTCTCCAGCAACAGCGCCTCGGAGGCGTCGACGTAGAGGGACAGGCCACCCCAGTACAGGCCGAAGCCAACCCGTCCGATCCGCCGCCCGTAGTGGGCCAGCACGACGGCGTGGCCCAACTCGTGCACCGCGGTGATGACCGCCAGGAGGACCAGCAGCAGCAGCGCCGTCCCGGCCGCGTTGCCGGCGCCAGCGGCCGCGCGTAGATCCAGCAGGCCCACGGCCGGGGCCAGAAGGCCCACGGTGGTCAGGATGCCCAGCAGGACCACCCCGACGGGAGTGAACAGCGGGCGGAACAGGCGCGCCATCGCGGAGGCCAGCCGGTCGGCGCCGGCGAACTCCACACCGCTGCCGGTGACGGTGATCCGGTGCTGCGGCGGCGCCGGCGGCGAGTCGGCCAGGTAGCCGCCCGCCCGGAGATCGTCGAGCAGGGACGGAACGAAATCGCCGAAGCGCTCGGTGAGCTCGGCGGTGGTCGCTGTGCCGGTCATCGCGTCCAGCAGCGGGACGGCGGGCTTCTCCAACTCGCAGTAGGACCGGCCGCCGGGCGCGGCGAGCACCAGCCCCCGTGCGGTGGTGCGCCACTCCACCCCTGCAGCCAGCCGCGGCCCGGCCGGCGGCGCCGGCCGGGCCGGTGAGGCACTCACCGCCCGGTCTCCGACGCGCCCCTGCCCGGCCTGCGGAGTTCGGCGACTTCGCGTTCCAGAGTCACCACGCGCTGGTACAGCGCCTTGATCGCGGCGAGCGCAACCCCGTTGGCGTCCACCACGTCGATGCTCCGGTCCGAGGACCCCAGCCCGAAGGCCGCCGCGAAGTCCTGCGACATCGGCCCCAGGTGCCGCACCGAGGCGTCGTCGAAGCCGTAGGTCCAGACGCTGAGTGGGAGCTCGGCCACCCGCTCGAGGATCTCTTGCTCACTGGTCGGCGGCTGCACCACCGTGGACAGGCCGCGGCGGCGCCGCACCCGCCGCACCAGCCAGAGCAGCGGATGGCGACGTCGGGCCGTGCGGCGGGCCTCGGCCGCGGTGCGGTCGGTGAGCACCCAGCTCACCGAATCCGGCTGCTGCCTGGTTGCTGACTCCACGGTGGAGACCCCTCCTACCCCCACACACAGCCCGGGACGGCCGCGGCGTGCCGCGACCGTCCCCCGAGAGCGGAACGGGTCAGCCGTGCAGCGCCCGGACGTCGTACTTGATGCCCGCGTCGCTGAAGAACTTCCGAGTGGTGCGGCGCACGTCGTGCTTGATGCCCGCGTCGCTGAAGAACTTCCGGGTCAGACGGCGAAGGATTCGCATGGGAACCACTCCATTCGGCTCGGCCGCGTCTGGGCTGCGGCGTCGGGTGACACGAGCAGCATCCCGGACCGCATCGAGCCCGACCACAGGCTACGGACCCTTGACCTGCGGATTCAGTCTGAGGGCCGTCACGGAACGGTGACGTACCGTTCCACTTCTGGCGGTGGTGATGGCCTGGCGACTGGAGACACCGACCTCGAGTCCGCTGACCCACCCAGCTCGTGGGGGGTCGACCGTAGCGAGGGTCCCCCTGCCGAGTCAGCCCTCGGTGAGCCTGTGGCGTGAAGACTTCGGGGTAGCGACACAGGTTCGAACCGGCACCTGTTGCACGGCGGGTTGGTGAACCCCGCGCGAGAGTGCGCCTGGATCAACCCCGCCTGGGCCGCGGACGTCCTACGGTGGCGGCGGGCGCACCGAGCGTGTCCTCGATCGGAGCAGACGCCGTTCTTGCCGACCCGTGACCGGGCCGGTGCGGGGGCGGTGGCGGTGGCGGCAGCCGAGGAGGTGCCGTGGCGAAGGTCTTCGTCAGCCACTCGAGCCGGGACTCCGTGCAAGCCTGCACCGTCCGCGGTTGGCTCGCGGACGACGGACATGAGGTGTTCCTCGATCAGGGCGTGCGGGACGGCATCGTCGTCGGCGAGGAGTGGGAGCGGCGGCTCTACGAGCGGCTGCGCTGGGCCGACGCCGTGGTCTGCGTCCTGACGTCGGCGTACGTGGCGTCGGCTTGGTGCACGGCCGAGGTGGGGATCGCCCGCGCGCGCGGCAGCCGGATCCTTCCGGTCGGTGCCGAGTCCGGCGTCCGCCACCCGCTCCTCGGGACACTCCAGCAGGTCGACCTCGACTCGGACCCGGCGACGGCCCGAGCCAAGTTGTCCGAGGCGCTGCGGGGCGTGGACGCCATCGGTGGCCTGGGCTGGCCGGACGACCGATCGCCCTATCCCGGCCTTCGGCCGTTCGACACCGATCTCCATCGCGTCTTCTTCGGCCGCGGCCACGAGACCGAGCAACTGGCTGCGCTGCTGAGGTCCCCTGCGCAGCAGGCCGAAGCCACTGTGCTGCTGGTGGTCGGCCCGTCCGGCTGCGGCAAGTCGTCGCTGGTGCGGGCCGGGCTGCTACCGGTGGTCGCGGCGGAGCCGGACTGGTGGACCGTGCCGCCGATGATCCCTGCCAGCGATCCCTTCGCCGCGTTGGCTCGAGAGCTCGCCACGACAGCGCGCCAGGTGGGTTTGGACTGGACCGTCACGGACGTCCGCGACCGGCTGGCGCACCGCGGTCTGGCCGAGCTGGCGGACGACCTGCTGCTCGCGACGCCCGGGCGGCGGCGCCGGCACCTGCTCGTCGTCGTCGACCAGTTCGAGGAACTGGTGACCCTCGCGCCACCCGAGGAGCGGGCGGCCTTCGCGCGACTCCTGCGATGCGCACTCCCCGGCCCGGCCCGAGTCGTCGCCACGCTCCGCCCCGAGTTCCTCGACCGCCTCCTCGTCGACGAGTCGCTGTCTGCCCTGCCGACTCAGGTCTACACGCTGCGTCCGCTGCACCGAGACGCCATCCGCAGTGTGGTGGTGGAGCCTGCCGCCGTAGCAGGGATCGCGGTCGACGACGACCTCGTCACCCGGCTGGTCGCCGACACGGACAGCGGGGACGCCCTGCCGCTGCTCGCCTACACCCTCGCCGAGCTGGCGCGGGGCATCGGGCGAGGCGGCCGACTGCTGGGCAGCCGCTACGACGAACTCGGCGGCGTCCAAGGGGCGCTGCGACGGCAGGCGGACGCCGCCCTCGCCGAAGCGGTCCGTGATGGGGGTCGGACAGAGGAGCAGGTGATCCGGCAGCTCCTCTCCCTGGTCACCGTCGACGAGCAGGACCGTCCCACCCGGCGTCGGGTGGCCGCCGAGGAGCTCCCTGGGTCAGCGGGCATCGAACTGGAGCCATTCGTCCGGCGGCGCCTGCTCACCTCCGACACCGAGGACGGGCGGCCCGTCCTCGGTGTCGCGCACGAGGCCTTTCTCTCCGCTTGGCCGCCGCTGGCTCGGGCGATCAGCGGCGCCGCTGGTGGGCTGCGCGCCCGCGCACGGGTGGAGCCCGCCGCCGCCACGTGGCACGAGGACGGGCGGCCGCCAGTGCAGCTGTGGGAGCGAGGTCAGCTCGCCGCAGCCGTCACCGACACGGGGGCGCGGTACGAGGCGGCTCGGCGAACCGCCGCGGGGGGCCCTGCAGGCTGGAGGACCGTGCGGCGATGGCTCCCTGGCCAGCGATCACTGACCACCGACCGCGTCGACCTCACCGCCACGGCCCGCGCCTTCTTGGACGCCAGCATCCGGCGTGACCGGATCCGGCGCCGACGCGCTGTCGCCATCCTCTCCGTCCTGCTGGTGCTTGCGCTCACCGCGGCGGGCGTGGCCTTCGTTCAGCAGCGGATCGCGTCACAGCGGGAGACCGTCGCCACGGCGCGGCAACTGGCCGCCACGGCGGTCGCCGAGCTGGACACCGACCTGCAGCTCGCCCAGTTGCTGGCGGCCGAGGCCCATCGCATCTTCCCGGACCCGCAGACGCAGTCAGCCCTCTTCGACGCGGTGACGGCCAGCCCCCGGCTGGTGCAGTACCTCGACGCGGGCAGTGAGGTGAGCGTCCTCAACGGAGCCGGTGGCGGCAACGCCGCGGTGGCCGGGACTGAGGACGGGCACCTCCTGTCCTGGGACCTCTCCACCGGCGCGAGTGAGCGGATCCGCATGGGCGACCGGCCGGTCACCAGCGTGGCCGTGAACCAGGACGGCAGTCGGGTCATCGGCGCGGACGGCCAGACGGCTGTGGTGTGGGACGTACGAACCGGACAGCACAGCGTCGTCGCCACCGGGCTAGCCCGATCCGTCGGTGTCTCGCCGTCCGGTCAGCGCGCGGCCGTGATCCTCGGGCCGGAACCGGGATCGGACGGCGCGGATGAGCCGGCCCGGCTCACCCTCCTCGACCTCGAGGCCGGGCAACAGCTCAACCAGGTCCCGATCGACCACCTCTACGAGAAGGCCGGTCTGCCTGACGACAGGACGGTGACGTTGATCAGCGGGGGCGGGCGTTGAGAGCGCCGATCGATCCCGGATCTCGGGGCGGCGGCCTCATCGGACTCGATCTTGACGAGGAACTACGGCACCAGCGGGTTCTCCGGTGACGGGTCGTTCTTCCTCTGGGGAGCGTTCGGGGAGTTGAACGCCTGGGACGTCGCGCACTCGGCTGGGGGCTCTGACGCCGACGCTCCTGATCACCACGCGACCACAGGCGCGACCCAGTCCTTCTACGAGGCGGTCGCGGTCAGTCCCGACGGGTCGCTGCTGGCGACTGCTGCGGCGGGCACGGTCCACGTGGCCAGCGCCACCACCGACGCTTCGACCGAGCCCGTCCTCGACGAGTTGACGGGGAGCAGCCGGGTGACCACGGGCTCCGTTGCGTTCGTCGGGAGCACTCGTCTGGTGTCGGCGACGGGGACGTCGATCGCATCATGGGACCTCGCGGCGGTCGGGCGCACCGGCGTCGACGTCGGGGTGGACCTGCCGTTCGGCTGCCGGGCATGCCAGCCACAGCTGAGCCCCTCGCCGGACGGGCGCCTGGTCGCCTACGTCGACGGCGCGTCCTCCGGCCAGAGTCTGGCGACGGTGTACCGCCTCGAGGGCCAGGGTGATCCCCAGCTGCTGAGCGACCCCTCGGCCCCGGCGGACGGCTCCTTCCGGCTCGACGCCGTGGTGCCGGTCTGGAGCCATGACGGCCGGCGGCTCGTCCTCCTCGGGCCGGGAGACGACACCGCCCTCTCGTTCGATGCCGAGGACCTCCGCCAGCCGCCTGTCCGCTGGCCTCCCGCCTACTCCTCGGCTGATCCGCTCGTCGCACGGCTCTCCGCCGACGGTGGCCGGCTCCTGGTGGTCTACGCCGACGGAACCGTCGTGGTCCGCGACGTCCACGACGGCACGGCAGTGGAGACCATCCCGGGGGGCGCCGAGCTGGACAGGCTCAGTTGGCCACCGCCGCCGACGGCTGCTGCGGTCAGCCCCGACCTCACCACGGTCGCGTTGGTCGAGCAGGATGACGTGCACCTGCTGGACATCAGGACGGGAGAGCGCCGCCCCCTCCCTGGGGGTCCCGCGGACGGCGTGCTCTTCACCGGAAACCAGTTGCTGGTCCTGCGCCCGGACAGGACCGTCGACGTCTGGGATCCACACGGGCGGAGCGTCCTGCGCACCACTGCAGGCGGGGACTACGCGCTGCCCCTGGCAGCGCCCCACGACAGCCACGTACTGGCGCGCCTGCGCTCCGACGATTCCGTGGTCCTGACGTTGACGGGATCGGGGACGACACTCGGTGAGTTGCCGCTACCGCCCACTCAGGGCAGCGCCACCAACCTCGCCTTCACCGAGGACGGCAGGTACCTGGTGGTGGGCACGACGGGCGGGAGGCTGACCCGCTGGGACATGACCGAGGCGGCGTGGCTCCACCATGCCTGCCAGACGGCCGGTCGAGACCTGACCACCGGGGAATGGCGACGCTTCGTCGGCACGGACCCACCGGCGGACCTCCGGTGCGACCGGGCTCTCTAACGCCGACCGGTCCTCCTGCGCACCCCATCAGGCGTCAGCCGTCGACGTAGCGGTCGCGCTCGACGAGGAACTGCCCCGTCGCGGTGTTCGCGTCGATGAACTCCGGCAGCAGCGGGATCCGCACGGTCACGGTGACGCAGACGGCGAACTCCTCCCCCGGCGCCAACCGCGGCGAGTAGCCCCCCGCGGCGTCGCACCCGGCACCGGCCGGCGCGTAGGCCACCCGGACGTCGGCGGCGTCGATGGACTGGTCGGCCACCGCCAGCCGCGCCGCCGCCTCGGCCCGGGCTGCGCCGCTGACCGGGTCCGGCGCGGTGCCCATCGCCCGCCCGGCCTCCCGCGCCGCCGCCGTCGAGGCGAACACCCCGCGCTGCACCGCCGAGAACCCCGCCACGATGTAGACCAGCGGCACGAACACCACGATCGCGATGAACACGAACTCGACCAGCGCCGAGCCGCGCTCCCCCTCGAGCTGACCCAGCCGCGCCCGCAGCCACCTCATGCCGCGGTCTCCTTGACCGCCCGGCCGGTGACCTCCAGCGGCAGCAGGTTGCCCAGCCCGGCCAGCAGCGTGGGCACCGTCCCCGAGCAACGGACCACGACCAGCGTCAGACCGCTGGGGTCGGCCTCCTCGCCCGCGGTGCACGCCAGCCCCTCGGCCGTCTGCACCGACGTCGCCCGCGCCACGATCGCCACCGTGCGGTCGGCACCCGAGGACGACGGCACGTCGGCGTTGGCCGCGAACCGGGCCCCGTCCTGGGCGCTGGCGGTCACCACGTTGCGGGTGTGCACGTAGACCGCCACCTGCAGCACCGCCAGCAGCAGCACCACGACCAGCACCGAGACGAAGACGAACTCGACGACCGCGGCACCGCGCTCCCCGTCGTCCCGCCGGAGGGGTCCTTCCTCAGCCACCGCTCGTGACGGAGTCCAGCGCGTTGGTCACCGCCGAGACGATCGCCTCGCGGAACGGGATGAGGATGGCCAGCACCAGGGCCGCCGTCATCACCGTGATCATCACCCAGCCCGGGACGTCGCCCCGCTCGGGGTCCTCCCCCCGCACCCGGTCGGCCAGTGCGGCCAGCGCCGCGAGGACCCCCGTGAAGCCCGGCATCCGTCGTCCTTCCTGTCGTGTCCGCGGGCTCATCGCGCCAGCGAGACGATGCTGATCAACCCTGGGAACAGGGCGAAGAGAACGGTGACCGGCAGCACCAGGAACACGACCGGGACCATCATCGCGATCTCCTTCCGGCCGCCGGCCTCCAGCAGTCGGCGCTTGCCGGCCTCGCGCACGTCGGCCGCCTGCGCGCGCAGCACCTCGGCCAGTGGTGTGCCGCGCTCGATCGCGACCAGCAGGCCGTCGATGAACCGCGCCAGCGCGTCGAGCGAGGTGCGGTCGGCCACCTGCTGCAGGGCGTCGACCAGTGACACCCCGGCCCGGGCGCGGCCGAGGGCAGACCCCAGCTCGCGGGCCAGCTCACCGCCGGAGAGCCGGGTGACGCGGGCGATCGCCGCCGTCGGGCTCTCCCCCGCCGTCACGGCCAGCGCCAGGAGCTCGGCGACGACCGGGAACTCGGCCAGCAGCAGCTCCTCGCGACGGCGCACCTGCTGGGTGAGCCACCAGTCCCGGCCCAGCACCCCGCCGACCAGCCCGGCCAGGCACAGCAGCGCGACCGACAGCACGTTGACGCTCCCGGCCAGCAGCGAGCCGACCGCCGCGGGCAGCGCGGTCCCGAGCAGCCCGAGGCCGCCCCAGACGACCTGCTCGATGCGGAAGTCCTCGACCGTCATGTCCCCGCCGAGGGCGTCCAGGCGCCGGCGCACCGCCGTCCGGCCGCCGACCACCCGGTCCACCAGCCGGGCGCCGTCGGCGACCACCGGCCCGAAGACCCGCCGCGCCGCGGTGAGCAGGCCGGCCTCCGTCGCCGTCCCCAGCAGCCGGGACGGGGGCGGGGTGTCGTGCACGTACGGCGCCAGCCGGTCGACCAACCGGACCGACCGGAACGGCGGCGCGAAGCTGACGACCAGCAGCAGACCGGCCGCCGCGGCCAGCCCGAGCAGCATCCCGGCGAGCGACGCACTCACTGCAGCACCCGCAGGTCCTGCGGCAGCCGGCCGATCCGCAGCATCAGCCGGTACGCGGCCAGGCAGACCGCGGCGCCGCCGAGCAGCAGCACCGTGCCGACCGGGGAGTCGTAGGCCTCCAGCGTCGTGGACTGGGTGGCGAGCAGCAGCAGCACGACCCAGGGCGCGGCCACCGCCAGCCGCGCCGCCTGCACCACCCAGCCCTGCCGGGTCTCCAGCTCCGCGCGGGCACGGGCGTCCTCGCGGAGGAAGGTGGCCAGGGTCCGCAGCACCCGGCCGAGGTCGCTGCCTCCGACCTCGCGCGCCACGCGCAGCGTCTCGACGATCCGGTCGCCGACCGGGTCGGCGAGGTCGTCCTTGAGCCGGTCCAGGCAGACGCCGAAGCGGCCGCTCGAGCGGTACTCGGTGGCGAAGCGGGCGAAGGGCGGGCGGAGCACCTCCGGGCCGCGCGTCGACAGGGCGGCCAGCGCCTCCGGCAGGGACAGGCCCGCGCGGACGGCGGAGGCCAGGTTGTCCACGACCTCGGGCCAGACCTCCCGCAGGTCCGCGCGGCGCTTGACCGCCAGCCGCCGGACCTGGACGGCGGGCAGCGCGAACGCGAACGCACCGAAGACCAGGCTCACCGTCACCGTGGCGGTGGTCAGCAGGACCACCACGAACGCCAGCAGGCCGAGCCCGACCTGCAGGGCGACCAGCTGGGCGGCGTTGATGCCGGTCAAGCCGGCCGCGGCCAGCCGCTGCTGGAGGCGAGAGGCCCCGCGGGGCCGGACCGTCCGCCGGGGCGCGCGCGGGCCGCTGCGCCACATGAGCAGCAGCCCGACCCCGAGCAGCAGGCCCAGCAGCGCGCCGGTCAGTGTCACGAGGCCCACCGGACGTCGTCCAGCAGCGCCGCGAGGTCGAGGCCTCGGGCGGCGAAGCGCTCGGCGTGCGGCGGGTAGCCGTCGGCCCGCACCAGCCGGCCCTCCCGGGTCGTGAAGACGTCGGCCAGCTCGATGACGCCGTCCTCGGTGCGGCCGGGGACGGCCACGATCTCGCGCACCCGCCGGCGGCCGTCCGGGTCGGTGCCCACGTGGACCACCAGGTCGACGCTGGCCGCCACGGTCGGGACCACGAAGGCGTGCCCGATGTTCTCGCCGGCCAGCAGCGGCAGGGTGCACATCTTCACCACGGCCTCACGGGCGCTGTTGGCGTGGAGCGTGCACATGCCGGGCAGACCGGAGTTCAGCGCGATCAGCAGGTCCAGGCACTCTTCCTGGCGCACCTCGCCGACGACGATCCGGGAGGGCCGCATCCGCAGCGCCTCCTTCACCAGCCGGCGCAGCGGGATCTCCCCCGCTCCCTCCAGGTTCGGCTGGCGGGTCTGCATCGCCACGACGTCAGGCAGCGGCAGTCCGAGCTCGAAGCAATCCTCATTGCACAAGTGCTCGGTTGTGGACGCCACGAAGCCACGGGCGCGCCGTCATCCCGGACATGACCTTCGGGGATGCGGCTGACCCGACCGGACATCCGAGGCTGACTGCCTGACCTACACACGACTGTTGACGGTTGCTGGTGGTTGACGGTCGGATGCGGACGTCATGCGGACCGTGTACGGACTGAGACACCGTCCGCACTTCGGCAGCCGCAGGATCGAGATTTGGGCGCGCCTTCCACCCACGGTCGCGATGATGAGGCGATAGAGGTTCATCAGCGCATCCGCGTTCACTACGCTGATGCCCCATGACAGACGCAACGTCCTCCCATTTCGCCCTGTATTTGCGGCTCAGCGATTCCGATATAGAGCGATTGGGAGGCGTGTGGCCCCGTAAGGATGCTGAGCCTGGGGCGGCAAGCCCAGTTGACCGGGCCCTGCAGGCGCTAGCCGATGGCCTTTGGGTGCGCGAACTGTCGCAGCGTGGCCAGATACTGTTGAGGTCACCAGATGGCTCGATGCAGGAGATCGCCCTGCATCCCATTCAGGCAGGAAGCGGGGTTGGGGAGGTATACCAGTTGGCAGAGGTTCCCCAACCCCGCAGTCCGGAGACGCCTTCACAAGCTGAACCGAAGGCGCGGCTTCGACGTGACGGCGAGGCGGAACGATGAGCGTCCCGACCTCTGAGCTAGTCGGTGAACTCCATCCCTTCAACCTTGAGGAGTCCCGGGAGCGGGCGCGCGGGCGGATTTCTCTAGCGCTTCTTGGCGTGCTCTTCGTTGTTATCGCCACGATCCTCGGCGCAGCGTTGGCGCTGGTGCGCCCCTTCAACACCGAAGTCCTCGGACTTCTGTTATCCGGGCTTCTTGGGCCAGTGGTGGGCCTCGTCGGCACAGTCGTAGGCTTCTATTTCGGGCAAGAGTCGGTTCAACGGAGGCCCTAGCCTCAGCACTTGTGCCGTTGGGGTTCGTTCGCGATCAGGTAGTCGCCGATCGCGGCATGCAACTCCCGCAGCGCCTCGACGTCGCCGCGGTTGCGGATCCAGGTCCGATAGAGGCCGTGGATGCGTTGCACCTGCTGTCGTTCCACGGGGGTTGCTCCACGCTCGATATCGTCAGCGTTGACAAGCTCGGCTCGGGAAACGCCGCCGATGCGGGTGCCGTCGCGGCGCCGGTACCGCTCCTGATGCGTGAGGCCGCGCCGGCTCTTCACGTTCACGAGGATGTCTGGCCCGGTGACGCGGGCCACGGTGCCCGCGGCGTGGCGTGGACGGCCGATGCTGACCTCAGACTCGATGGTGACGGTGTCACCCGGCTCGAGCGCGGCGAGCTGGTCGGCGGTGAGCCGGTTCTCGACGCTCACGGTTACGACCCTCCGAAGGTTCTGGTTGCCCTCGGGGTGAGCGGGAACGTGCGTCCTGCTCATCGGGAAGTAGCCGCGGCAGCCACGAAGGTACGCCGACAGCGCATTGGCGGGGAGATAGCAGGGCCCCTACTCAGCCGTAGGGCCTGTCGTCACAGGCCTATGCACAGGCGGTGGAGAAGTACGGAACCGCGAAGAGGCCCTGCCTTCACGCGGGAAGGCAGGGCCTCTTGTTTACAACGGAGCCGCGGGGCTCAGCGCCGAAGCGAACCGGTCACGGCTAGCACTCGTCGTGGGAGCGGGTCGCCTCCGGCTTGATGACCACCTGGCCGAAGTTGTCATCGGCACTAGCCCTGTCCGAGACCCGATCCCCAAAAGGGGCGTCCTTCGCCTGCGTGCTTGCGGTCTGCCCCGTACATCCCGGATCCGCCATTGCCGGTGTCGCCACCCCAGCGAGAATCAGCCCCGCCGCAGCCGCCACCATGAACCCCCACCTCAAGCCTCTACGCATGACACTCCCCCTTGATTCCCAGGCCCGTCCAGTGGTGCCTGTTGGGTGGCTGTGCCTACTGGGCGCACCTCTGGTCGACAACCGGGTCGGCCACCACGTAATCCTGGCCGGCGGCGTGTCTCCGTACGCCAATGACTGAGCGTGCTCGGACGGAAACACGGACGACCGGTCAAGACCAACCGGCCAGGCGGACCCGCTCCGGCGGCACGCACGGCAGGTGCTTCCCGATACCCCCGTCATGCCGCACCGAGTACTCGACGTCGGCCATCCACCCGCGCCCGTCGTCACATAACCTCCAGGCCCTTTGCAGCCCGGGCCACCACTCGCCGTCGTGCTCGACAAGCACCGAGCGGGGTGGGTCGTACCGGCGTTCCTCGACGAGGCGGATGGTGACTGCCACTCCTCTTGTGTAGCCCGCTTGCAGGGCTGTGAAGCGGCGGCGCCCGGTACGTGTGACCAGACGTTATCGGCCTGCACGGCCAGGACGAGCAAGCTGCCGGCGGCTCGCAGACCTGGCCGGTGTGACCACGTACCAGACCCTCCTTCTCCGTTTCGCCGACGTCCTCCGCCGGGGGCTGCGCGCAGTTCGCTGCATGAACGACCTCGCCGCGACCTACGAGTGGATCTCCGAGGTGATGAACAACCTGGCCCTGTAACAGCAGTGGCCCCGTGGGCCGTCTTGACGGTCTCAGGGGCCCGCTGGCGGGTCAGTCGTTAGCGCGCTCGGGCAGGGATCGTGACGACCTTCGCCCCGCATGAGCCGGTGAGGATGGTGTTCAGTCTGTTGCGCTCTACGGTGTCCATGCTCATCCGCCAGCGGTACTTCACCTGGACCCACTTGATCGCGTAGTCGCAGCGGTTGGACGCCAGAGGCGGCAGCCACTGGGCCGGGTCCCGGTCGCCCTTGGACGAGTTGACGTTGTCGGTGACCGCCTCCAGGGTCGCGCCGAAGCTGAGGTCGTTGGCGAAGCGCTGCCGATCCGCGGCGCTCCAGCTTCGGGCGCCAGACTCCCAGGCCTCCTTGAGGGCAACGCGGTGATCGATATCCACGTCACTGGCTAGCGTCCAGGTGACCCCGTCGTATGGACTGATCCAGCGTCCCGACAGCACCGCGCACCGCCTTGTCGTGGTGTAGCGCGGCGTCACTCGCGACTCGGCGATCAAGACCTCGGCACGGGTGTCCTGGCAGTCGCGGTTGTCATCGCTCCAATGCGTGAAACGGGCGCGATCGTAGGTTGCCGACCAGGACTCGGCGGCCACCGAGACCTTGCTGAGGAGGGCTCGAGCGGTGCTTGTCGCCGCCTGCGCCGGAGAAGCCAGCGAAGTAAGCACCGACAGAAACAGGGCCATGGCGGTTGCCAGAGAGGCCGTGCGCGCCAGCCGCCGGCTGCTGCGTCTCTGTTGCCCGTGCTTGGACATGCGGATGCTCCCGGTTCACGGTCGGTGTAGTCGCCCTTTGGACGGTCACGCGGCCAGGCGCAACCCCCCGCAGGCCGCGGGAGCGTATGAGAACCCAGCACGCTGCGTTAATGACCTCCACCCAGACGTGTGGCGGGTCGTTATGGATGCGATATGCCAGCCCGACCCGGGCGAGCGAAGCGGTCGCACGTACGAGGGATAGGCCCGTACCGGAACCACCCTGCGACCACCGTCATCGGGAAACTGCCCTCGTGATCTACCAGGCCGCCGCCGCGCTCCCGTACTGCGACCGGGACAGGGCCACCGCTGGCCTTCGCGGACAGCTCCGCCTCGTGACGGCCTCAGCCAGGGTCACGCCGGACTGGACGACGTTCACTGTCGAGGGGCCGAGAGAGGCGTCAGACGGGCGTGGGCGCGTCTGGTTCGAATGGGGCGCCACCGTGGAAGCGGGATGAATCCCCGGCGCTGCCCGGCGCGGGTCACCGTCAGCCCAGGCAGGGAAGTGCGGTGCAGCGGCCCTGTCGGTCACGGGCCGGCCGAGGACATGCACCAGGGTCTTTCTGCGGGTGACGCTGCCGGATGGCCGTGAGCACGCCGCGTCGCTGGTGTTGAGCACCGCGCCGAGCCCCTGGGAGGACGAGATCCTTCGGCGGGCGACGTGATGGCTGACGCGCGGCTCCGGATCCCGTTCACTGCAGCGCCGGCTTACCAATACCGGGATGGTCTCACCGACACGGGCGCTACCGACCCAGCACTCGGAGCGTGATCGTCACCGCAATCGCGGATCGCTCGCCCGCGCCCGGCCCTGCCGCTCAAGTAAAGGGCTACCACCGGGTCCCACGACGCGGATCGAGTCACGCTCAGCCTGCCAGCTCGCGTAGTTGCTCAGCAATGATCGGCTGCCACCGCACCGACTCTCGGACCGCCTCCGCACACCGACTAACGTCCGCCGGCTCAGCGAACTCCGGCGCTAGTCCGACTCCCAAGCAGCCGCCCACGGGGCCTCCCGTGTAGTCGTCGTAGGCCGCATCGGCTTTGCTAATCGCTGCGAAGAGGTCCGCGAGCTCGTCCTGCTCCGCGGCTGCAGGCGCCACGTTGAGGATCTCGTCCTCAACCACGTGGACCAGCTCGATGCCGTGGGCCATGTCCATGTCGCAGTTGGTGCCGTAGCCCGGCCCCGCGAGCCCGGCGCCCGTGAACAGGTCCGGTGGGCTCTGGTCCACGTTCGGACAGGCCTGCGCTTGCCGCTCGAGCCCTTCACAGTGCTGATCACAAAGCGACGTGACTGCCTTAGCTACGTCCGCATCTAGGATTGGCGCTGTCGTAGCGGTTCCTCCGTCATCGTCCCCGCCGCTGCACCCAGTGAGGACGAGGTAGGCAGCGGCCGCCAGAACGGCGGACGAGGTACGGCGAAGCATGGTGGGCCCCCTAAGTCGAAGCGAGTCGCTGCTGTCTCTCATCGGCAGCCCACCCCCCGACCGGAATGTCAAGCGCACGGACCTGCCCGCGGCTTACGCACAAAGGCAGTGCCAGCAGTAACCGGGGTCCGATCCTCAGAGCCCCCATAGGGCTCGCAGGAGGCCGCACGAGGCATAAACAGCCCAGCGATGAGCGCGCGCCCGCGACTCCGGAACCCGTAGGCAGCCCGAGTCTGTAGGCCCTGCGGTCCCAGCCCGGGTGGGGAGGGGACTCGTCCCCAGGTCTGCCAGGGGACCCCAGGGCAGAGGTCGAATCTCTCCCCGCCGCTTTTCCACAGCCCTGTGGAAGGGGGTAGTCGGGGGGGTATCGGTTCTAGGGCCTGCTGTCCCCTGGGGAGGAGCTGGGGGGGCGCCGCCCCAGGGGGAGCTGGGCGTCAGGCGTTCGTAACGGCGGCGCCCGCGCGTGGTGGGCGCGGTGCGGCTAGGGGCCTTGCCCTGAACGGGGTTAGAGGGTGGCGAGGCGGCGGACGGCTGCGATGCGGCGGGCCTGCTCCGCGGGGGTGCCGATGGTGGAGCGCTGGCGGCGGGCCTCGTCGGGGTCCGGCTGCGGGTGGACCGCCTCGATGCGTCGGGCGTAGTCAGCGCCGCTGGCGAGGGTGAGCGGCAGGCCGGCGCGGACCACGAACCAGGGATTGACCCTGGACCGGCGCAGCTCGTCGAGGCTGTGCCACTGCTCGGCGGTGGCTTCGGTGATCCGCAGCGCGGCGTGGTTTCCCCCGACCGGGGCGAACATGGTGGCCATCGCGAGGGTGGACCAGGCGAGGTCGACGCGCTCGATGACGGTGACCGCGGCGCGGGCCTCGGCCCACACGGCTGCCGCATCGCCGCCCTGGCGGACGATGGTCGTGGTGTCGTCAAGGTCGACGTCGCCGAGGCGAGCGTGGCAGGCGGCGAGGGTCGCGGCGGCGGCGTTGAACGGCCCGGCCAGAGCGGTGAGGATGCCGTCGACGTTGGCGCGCAGGACGCGAACCAGATCGGCGTCAAGGACGGTACGGGCGCCGTTGTGGACCGGGCCGCTGCTGCTGCCGAGCCGCTGCGCGGTGAGGACGCGCTGGACGGTCTTGTCGGTGGCGGGGTCGCGGTCGGCGTCGAGTGCGGCGATGACGGCGGTGACGAGGGCGCCTTGCGGGGGGTAGAGCTGCTCGACGGCCTCGGTGATGCGGTTGCTGCGCTCCCACGCTTCGAGGACGTTGGTGGGCAGCTTGGCGCCGACTTGCTCGGCGGCGGTGTGGATCGTGCGGAAGTGGTTGGCGACGGTCAGGTTCATCACGGTGTGGCTCCTGCCTGTTAGTTGTGGACGTGGTTGGTGGGCTTGGGCGCCGGGGTCGGCTGGGGGTCGTCGGGTTGCTCGGCGAGGAGCAGGAGGTCGAAGCCCTCTGTGGACTGTCGCCGTCGGATCGGTTGGTAGCTGTGCCGCCCACCGACCTGGGCGCGGCAGAGATCGCAGCGGCCGTCCTTGCTCGGCTTCCGAGGCATGACGGCGGTGAGGCAGTCGGGGCAGTGCGTAGACATGGGTCTCCTGGGTTGGTTCAGGCGGCTCTTGCTGTAGGGCCACTGGCGTCGTGTGCGGCCTGTGGCGGCCTCAACGGTTGGTCGTAGGCCCGGAGGTGGGCGACGGTGCAGACGGCGCAGCGGAGCCACTGGCACGGCCGGCCGCAGTCCACGCAGGTCTCCGGTCCGGTGGCGTCCCACTGATCGCTCATGCAGGTGACCGGACGTCCAACTGTCCGTGTCCACCCCTACGGGGTGGACACACGGACGGACATGTCCGTTGGGTCGCGGACATCCGCGGACATGCGGACATCACTGGGCTTCCCCTTGCCGATAAAAGGGGCGGGCATCGCTGCCTTCGTTGACCAGGACTCCCGCGTCGACCAGCTCGTTCAGGGAGCGATGAAAGCTTGCGGGCGGCATATCGGCGACGGCGCGAAGGTCCGCCTTGGAGGCTCCAGTGGCGCCGAACGCGGACATAAACACGGACATGAGTTCGCGGGCGTTGGGCTTTATGTCCGCGGCGAGCGCGGACACGATCACGCCGCTGTCGAGAACCGGACTCAGCTTGATCTGCAGGTGATCCTCACGCGGGCCGTCCTTGCGCTTGGTCCGCTTGAGGTAGACCAGGCGGGCGTCGCCCTCGGCCGTGTAGACGGTGTCCACACCCGCCTCAAGCGCCGACGAGCCGCGAATGGTGCTGCGATCCTTGCCGGTGTGGTGGGCGACGACGACGGTGCCGTGCCCTATGGCGTTTCGAAGCCGGTACAGGGAATCCACAGCGATGCCCATGTCCTTCGCCGAGTTTTCGTCTGCGCCGACGAGGCAGCGGGCGAGGGTGTCGAGGATGACCAGCGACCTCCCGGCTGCAAGCTCGCACAGGTCGGAGACGGCGGCGGCATCCAAGAGGTTGACCGGCTCGGGAAGCACGGCCAGGGCATCGTCAGGGATGCGCTGCTGCCAGCCGTACTCCCAGGCGGTGAACCGGGGGTGGAGGCCCTGTGCGCCTTCTGCGGCGACGTAGAGCACCGTCCCCTGCTGGACCTCGCGACCGAGCCAGGAACTCCCTGTGGCAATGCTGGCCGCCCATGCCTGCAGAACGAAGGATTTGAGGGAGCCGAAGTGGCCGGCGACGACGACGACCGTGCGGCGGTCGATGGTGTCGGCAATCAGCGGCTCGGGATTGGGCAGGTTCGCTAGTCCTGCGCGGGAGAGCAGCCGTTCACGTAGCGGTGACTGTCGTCGCGCCTGGACTGGCTCGGCGTCCTCCCAGGGGGCGACGTCCGGCGGGGGCACGTCTGCGTAGGGGTCGACGGGCACCAGGGGGCTGCCGTCCCAGGGGTCG
Source organism: Geodermatophilus sp. SYSU D01105 (assembly GCF_054050095.1). NCBI lineage: Bacteria > Bacillati > Actinomycetota > Actinomycetes > Geodermatophilales > Geodermatophilaceae > Geodermatophilus > Geodermatophilus sp. SYSU D01105. Next base: position 29,187 of record NZ_JBJGYR010000019.1, on the reverse strand, counting down.
ACGAGGTGCATGGCGGTCACCTGTCGGCCACCGCGTGCAAGTGCCGACTGCCCTCGCGGAGGGCTACGACCCAGCGGCGGACCGTCTGCGCGTCGGACTCGACGGTCACAGATCCGAGGTGGTTGCCGAGCTCGAGGAGCGTGTCGATGGCGAAGGGCGCCCACCAGTCCCATCGCGGGAGGAAGAGCCGGACGTCAGCGCCGACGGGGGTGTCGCAGAGCGCTTCCCAAATGACCGTCTTGGCTGCGGACGCACTGGTGATCGACGTGAGGTCGACAACGACGATGCCGTGCACCCTCATCGGGCGTTACCACCCGTAGAATGCGCAACGAGGATGAGCGGCTTGGGGGCCAGGAAGTTCTCGGAGGGGCCGGTTCCGTTGGGCAACGGGGCCGGCCTTTCGCTTGCTCTCACGCCGCACCGACCTCCCTGGTGGAGGTGAGGGCCACAGACACACTTGCCTGTGGCCTCTGCGGGCGTGCGTAAGGGCCACCGAGCAGCAGGGCAAGCCTTTCGCGCTGCTCGTTGGTCAGCGGCGGTGCCGAAGCGAGAGTCTTGGCGATGTACTCCGCGAGGCGAGCGGCACGAAGCTCGCGGTCTGCGGCGAGCAGATCCGGGTCGTTGGCGGCCCTTCGTCGCGCAAGTCCAGCCTTGGTGGCTCGTGCGATTGCTACGGGTGCCGATGGGCTTCCGGGCACGGTTGGTGGACCCCTCTCGGGTCTCACCGGGCTGCCCATCTTCCCGGGCTCCCGCCTCCGGCGGGGGCTCTGCTCGTGACTCTAGCAGACTACGCGGTCACGCTGGGTTCGAAGAGTCGGGACTTGGTGGCTCGCTTGCCGCTCTCCGCGTCGGCTCTGATAAGACGCATCGGCACGGCGCCCCACTGGTGACGGCAGGCCACGACAACGCCACCGTCGGCGCGAAAGCCCTCTGATGTGGCCAGGCGTTCGGCTTCACGCATTTCTTCGAAGCTCAGCAGGATGCCGCGCACAGGCAGGCGGAACGTCTGATCGTCCATCGAGCGCCCCTCCTGGCCGCGCGATCCGCCCCTCACTTCGCCCGCGTGCCGAATCGAGATGCGTGCCGACCCAAGGCGACAGGCAATGCCGGCCGGCGTCACATACGCCTCGAGGAGAGCGCATCCATCCACGGTGCAGCGATACGAGACCTGGGGCCGGCTACCTGGTGAGCGCTTCATGCGCTTCACCAACTCAAGGGCGGCGATGTCTCCGAGTTCCCGGCGCTGCGCGACCTCACGGGCCCTCAGTCCAGCCGGAGACGAGTAGAACGCCGCCAGGCTCTCCACCACCGTCACGCCTGCCTCCACTCAATGTTCACGGTCTCTGGTCGAAAGGTGCGGGCCCCACGGCCTGGCGGCAGCAGAGTCACCGTCATCAATGCGTCAATGGCAGCCCGTTGGCGGTCGAGGTCGAGTCCGTCCCACACGGCGCGGACCTCACCAGACGCGATGAGTTCCCCGAGCACCGACACTCGCCCTGCGTCCGCCAGGCGCTCCTCGACCGCTTGGAGCGCTTGGCGCGTGCGTTCGGTGCCTCGACTGAGCTGCGCTGCTGTGATCGCCCCGTCGGCGAATAGGTCGGCCAGCTCGCCGAGCCTGGTCCGCAGCGCCGCCGCCTCCTCACGGAGAGCACTGACGTCGGGTCCGCCCTGGTGAGTGACAAGCAGGTCCGCCGCGTCCGGCTGCGACAGGCGGGCAACGACAAGAGTCACGACCAACTCGTCGGCGGGCGCGGCAGCACGCGACAGGTGTCCGCGGGTTCGCCCACATCGGTAAGTGCGCTGACCGTGCTGAGTTCTGCCGGTAATGACGTGGGCGCCGCACTGACACAACGCCAGGCCGGCGAGCAGGTATCGGCGGGCGGTGCTGGGGGTCGTTCGCCGTGATGGGTCGTCCAGTAGGGCCACAGCCGCTCGGTACGTGTGCTCAGGGACGATCGCTGGCCACGAGCCAACGCCGATCTCCTCACCGCAGTACACGACGATGGCAGCGTTCCTCGGGTTGCGCAGGGTGTAGCGCACAGCATCGGGGCGCCACACTCCCCCGCCGGCGGTGGTGAAGCTGGCGGCGTTCCAGTGTGCAGCGATACCGCGCAGGCTCGACCCGCCGAGCAGGTGTCGATAGCCCTCTCGTATCAGTGCCGCCTCGGAGTCCCGGAGCGCCATGCCGCCGACCTCAAAGCCCACCGCGCGTCGTCCGCCGGGCGGGGGCTTACCGAGTTGCGCGCGCTGCAGGTTGGCCCGCTTCTGGCGGGCTGACTTGCGCTCGATCTCCCCTCGGGCGACGGCACCCTTGATCCGTGCAAATAGGCGCCCGTTGTCGGTCGACAGGTCCGCATCTCCGCCGACGGTGGCAAGGGCGAGCTTGCGGGTATCGGCGAGGTCGATGAAGTGCTCAAGCTCGACCGGTCGCCGATGCAGGCGGTCGAGATCCCAGGCGACGACCGCGCTGACGCAACCGGCTTCCACATCGGCCAACATCCGCGCATATGCGGGCCGCACCTTCCTACCCGACGCCGAGGTGTCGTTGTCGACATACTCCACGGGCTCCCAGCCGCGGTCCGCGCAGAGCTTTAGGCAGTCCTCGCGCTGTCGAGCGACGGCCAAGCCCGTGCCGTCCCGGTCGAGGGACTGGCGTAGGTAGACAGCGGCACGCACATGCGCATCGTTAGGTCCCACATGCGCAACGTTACGGTCTTCGGGAGCTCGAAGACCTCCTCGCAGGTGATCACCCGCTCCCGGGCGGGGATGGCCGCGCACAGGCAGTTCAGCAGCGACAAATGCGCGAACACACATGAGTCACCCTCAGTAGGGCACCACGGAGGGTCCTTCGCGGGTGACGTCGTGCCGGTTCTCGGCGGAGGCCCCCGGTGACCGCTCCCGCCGCTACCCGAGAGGCATGGCTTCCGCCGCGATCAACGCCCTGCGCCCCCGCCTCGCCGATGTCGGCGCCGCGCTCCCCGACCGCATCCACGTCTCCGTCGGGTTCGGCTTCGGCACGAGGCCGAGAGCCGGGAGCCGGGAGATCCTCGGTCAGACGTAGGCCAAGCGGGCCAGCGAGGACGGCGTGCACCACGTGTTCGTCTCGCCGGAGATCAACGCGACACCGCCCAAGTCCTCGCCGTCCTGCTGCATGAGCTGCTGCACGCCGCCGACGACTGCGAGCACGGCCACCGCGGCGTCTTCGCCGAGTGGGCCACCCGCCTCGGCTTCGAGGGTCGGCTCACCGAGCTGCACCGAAGTTCGGCCGGGACCGCTACGACGCCGATTCCGTCCTGGCCCGGTGGCGGCAGGTCACGGCGGGATAACGATTCCCCAGGCCCACCCGTGCGGCCGCGTCCAGACGCGTTCCGAAGCGTTCAGGACCGTCCAGCACGCTCGACACGTTCGGCATCGCTGTCGAACCCGCCAGTTACCGTCGCCCTCGCGGGTCCTGCTCTACCCGCACGGCACGGACTACGAGGAGGGGGCAACAGCGTGGACACCACGGTCATCATCGTCGGCCTGGTCGTCACGGTGCTCACCCCCCTTCTGACGACCTTCGGTGTCTGGCTCACCGGCCGCGCGACCGTGAACGCCGCCAAGAAGGCCGCCCAGGGCGCCGAGAAGGCGGCCGAGAAGGCGGCCGACGCCGCCCGGGACTCCGCCGCGATCACCGCCCAGGCGACCCGGGACGTCGCCGCCCTCGGCGCGCAGCAGAGCGCCGACAAGGAGTTCCTCGCGCACTTCCGGTGGGCCGCCGAACAAGTGGCCTCCGAGGAGCCGAGGAAGCGCCTCATGGGCATCGCGGTCCTCCAGTCCATGCTGCAGGACCCCAACCTGGCACCCACCCACGTCGCGGCCGCCCTGGGCGTCGTGCAGTCCGCGACCGCGCCGGCCCTCGATCGACTGGGCGACTCGGCACCTGAAAACGTTGCACAGCTACCAAGAGCCGGGGAGGCTGGGGAAGCTCAGGCAACCTAGCTAGGGAGAGGTGATGGCCGTGCCGTACGTCAACAGCGGGCACGTGCGCGTCACCGAGGACGAGGTCGCCGCGGCGAAGCTCGAGATCCAGCTGCTCCAGCGACTCGGCCGTCCCGTGGACCCGCGACTGCATGTCCTGGCGAACGCGGAGCCCGTGCCAGCCGACGTCACACCTGTGAAGAGTCCTCCGAGCGAGAGTGTCGCTGAGAGGGTCATCGAGAGCGCGATCGCGCGGTCGTCTCAGGAGAAGCTGCCGTCCGTGCGAGCCCATGTCCGCAAGTGGCGCGCCCGGCACAACGCCGACACACGCTACTGGGCTCTGACCAAGCGGGACGTGAAGGGCGGCATGATCGTCGCGACTCGCGACGGGCAGGTCATCGAGGCCTTTCGCATCCTCGGCGAAAGCGACATCGTCCGCGACGTCCTAGAGAACCGCGAGGCCCAGGAGACCCGCGAGGCTGGCATGGAGCTGCCAGGCCTCTGACGGGCCTCCGCAGTGCGGCGAGGCCACCCCGTCTTCCGGCGCTGGCGCCTCACCGCGGCGGGCAACTGACCACCTCGGCCGGCGTCCGCCGGCGCGCCTCGGCCACCTGCCGCGGCACCGTCGACGCCCTGCGCGAGCGCGATCTCGGGGTCGTGGCGCCGACGGTCCGGAATGAGGGCAAAAGTCTCGAGCCCTACCTCCGGCTGCTGACGCAGTCCACGACCGGCGTCACCGTGACGGCGTACATCAACACCGACAGCCTGTCGGTCCACGCCCAGAAGCTGCGCCCCGTCGCGGCCGCGGTAGCCGGTGCTGACGTCCACTCGCTGATGAGCGGGTCACTTGGGACAGAGTTCCGAGCATTTCGCGCCATCCCCTCACGCGCGGGCGCGCGAAGGGCCAGCAGTAGCGGGACTTTCGGGACACCGCTTCGCGCGCGTGCGCGATCAGACGTCTCCAGGCCGATGACGCCATCCCCCGCCCTCCGAAGTCCCGCAGTGGCCTGACAGTCGTCACGGCCCCCCTGGGCGCGGTCAGTCCCAGGCCACCGCCCCACGGATGCTCCTGGCGTCGCCCGAAGGGCTACGCCGGCGGGGGCTCCAACCGATATGTACTTGCCCGTGCGCAGGACAGGTCGCTGCCGGGACCGCGGGCGAGGTCTGGATCGGCCGCCACGGCCTGGTTGAGGGCGAGCAACTGGGTGACGACATCACTGCCCGAGGGGAAGTCGAACGCCTTGAGCACCGCTGCATCCAGCGCCTCGTGGACGTCCCGCAGCGCGCTTCGGCCCGGCTGCCGCAGGGCGTCGTACTGCTTCTTCAGGCTGATCCCCCGCTCCAGGTACTGGCCCCGGATCTCCAGCATCTTCGCCACGAGCTCCGCGACGGTGCGGATGCAGCGTTCACTGGGCGACTGGGGCCACGGGAAGGAGTTCCAGACCGTCGTCGGGGTGTAGCGGAGGTCGGCCTTGAGCGTCGAGCAGCGCGCCTCGAGCCACGCGCGATGAGCCGCCGAGGAGAGCACGCCGAAGGAGTAGTCGTCGTCGAGCGCAAACACCTGCAGGGAGTCGCCGGGGCGGACGGCTGAGTCCACGAAGGTGAAGACGGTCGCCCGCCGCTCGCTGGCCACGCGGCTGGTGGCGATGTAGCGGTCGAGCCCGCCCAGCGCCGCCAGCATCTCCTCGCGGCGGTACCCGAGCTGCCACCACTGGGCCAGGAAGCCGGCGTGGTGCCGGTTTCCCTTGGCCCTGGGGTTGGCCGCGAGCAGCTCGGCGGTCCGGGCCGCTTCGTCGTCGGCGGCCTTCTGCCGGACCGGCAGGACGTGCTCCGCGAGGTGCTCCATGGCCGCTGGCGCGACGGCGCGGGCGGTGAGCAGGTCGCGGTCGGGGATGTCGATGACCCATCGGTCGATCACCGGGCGCTCCAGCATCTCCTTTCCGCCGAGGAACGGATGGATCACCTGCGCTTCGCCGGCACCCTTGGCCACGAGCGCCGAGCGCGCCTCGTGATCCACGACGTATCCCACGGTGACCCCGGGGGTCTGGCCCTGGAAGCAGACCGGCGGCTTCTGGTTCACCGGGAGGGCGTGCGCCGACCGCACGTCTACCCGGGGCGCGAGCGCGCTGTTGATGTACTCGGTCTCCAGGCGCAGCTGCGCGTCGTTGAGCCAGAGCACCTTGCTGTCGGGCGCCTCGCCCTTGACCCAGTTGACGATGGACACGTGAACGACGGCATCCCCGGACCACTCCTGGCTGGAGACGGCCTCCACGATGACGCCGCCGTTGTCGACGACGTAGTCCAGGGTGGCCTCGCGGGACTCGTTCTGCCGGATGCTGTTGGTCGCGACCAGCCCGGCGCGTCCACCGGCCGCCAGGTGATCGTGTGCCCGGGGGAACCAGTAGCAGACGAAGTCCGAGACGCCGCCGACGTTCGGGTAGGCCTCGGCCAGCCGCTGGGTGTAGCCCGCCCCGAGGTCGGTCACCATCTTGCGACGACCCATGAAGGGCGGGTTCCCGATGATGGCGTCCGCGCGAGGCCAGTCGGTGAACAGCGCGTCGGCCGCGACGATGCTGGCGTCCAGGTTGTCCAGCGGCAGCACGTCCTGGTGATCGCCGAGCTCGTCGGCGGCGAGCTTCTTCCCCAGCATCATGGTCACCTTCGCCATCTCGACCGCGAAGGGGTTGATGTCGATGCCGTAGAAGTGGTCCGGGCTGACGTAGGCCAGGGCACGCTGGGCGGCCGCTCCGGTCGAGCGTCGACGCTCGGTGATCATGGTCAGGGCCTCATGCTCGAGGCGGCGCATCTCCCGGTAGGCCACGTAGAGGAAGTTGCCCGATCCGCAGGCCGGGTCGAGCACGCGGTAGGTGTACATGTCGGCCAGGACGCGCTCGAGGTCGCCGATCGAGCCCGCGGCGGCCAGCCGCTGCCGCCACGGCGCCACGATGGTCGGGCCGACGATCTTCACGATGTCGGCCTGGCTGGTGAAGTGCGCGCCCTGGGCGTGCCGCTCGCCGGCATCCATCGACCCCTCGAAAAGGGTGCCGAAGATCTCCGGTCGGACCGCCGACCAGTTCGTGACCGCGGCCTCGCGGAGCAGCTCGAGCTCAGGGGTGGTGAGCTCGACTGGGTCGACTTGGGCGAACAGGCCGCCGTTGAAGTAGGGCGTTCCGCGATAGCGCCCCCCAAGGGTCTCCCCCGGCGTGTTCATTTCCCGGAACAGCCCGAACAGCAGGTCGTAGGCATCGCCGCCGGTCGTGGCGTCCTGGAGCGCCCGGGTGAAAATCTTGTTCGGGAGGAGTCCGATGTCCTCACCGAACATGCCCATCACGGATTGCAGGACGAACCGCTGGGCGATCTTCCGATCCACGCCGCGCTCGTGCATCTCCCGGAAGAGCAGGGCGACCTTGGCGGCGGCCTCGCGGGTGACGGCGACGAGGTCGTTGCCGAACACGGGCCGGGCCGCTTCGGGCAGCAGGAAGGCGAGCGCCTCCGAGCGTTGCGGTAGGTCCTCGAGCCGCACCCGCTCGACCGGGGCGTCGAGCTGGTTGTCGAAGTCGTAGATCCAGATCTCGTCGAAGTTGCACAGGAGCACGTATCGGGGGCGGTCGGGGACCGCGGCGACCCAGTAGTCGAACGCCTGCCGGTAGTGCCGTGACAGGTCGGTCCCCGCCTTCTTCATCTCGATCAGGCAGCGCGGCTTCCACATCAGGTCGGCGAAGGCGGTGCCCCTGGCGTCGTTCTTCTTCAGCCGCATCTCGAGAGTCGCGCCGGCCTCGCGGACCCCTTCGTGCCCGAAGGCCCGGAACAGGCGGTCGCAGAAGACCTGCGCTTCACCCTTCTCGTCTCCGGACAGGTATTGCTTCCGGTAGTCGACGAACGCCTCGATCGCGCCGCGCAGGACGTTGGGTGCGGGGTTGGTCACGGGTCGTAGGCTAGGCGCACGGCCGACTCGGGCAGAGGTCAGCGTTCTAGGCGCCAGCGATGGCCGAGTCATCTACACCATCCCCCCGACGGTGCCCATGGGAGCGCGGCAGGGAGGCAGTCATGCGCTCGCCCTCCGAACCGGGGACGCCATTCGGAGCACCGGGCGCGGCGGGGCGGCGCTGCTCCAATCACCCGAGTCCTGCTCGGGTGCGTCCCGGCTCACGGCCGATGGCGTGCCGTCGTCGGGGCCTTCCCTTGTAACGCGCGCGTGTGGAGCTTCCCGTGATCCGGGAACCTGTCCGCGCGTCCACGGCGGGGAAGGTTCCCGTGATCCGGGCGCGGAAGGTTCCTCGATCCCGGGAACCTTCACGTAGCCGGCGACCAGGGCACGGAGCGATCCGGGGCGGTCAGCGGCGGCCCCTTCCCGCACCGGAAGTTGGGCCTGGTACGCGGCTGGCCTGCCTCGATACCCGGTCGTTGGGTCCTTCGCCAGCAGCCCGTGCTTCGTCGCCTCGGCGATGCGGTTGGCCACCGTCTTGCCGGAGAGGCACAGCGCCGCGCCCACGTCGTCGTGCTTGACCGGCCGGACCCGTCCCTTGTCGTTCATCCATGGCCCGCGGTTGTCCTGTCCAAGGGCCAGCGCGACGAGGACGCGCCGGCACCCGTCCGGAAGCCGCGGGGTGAACAGCACGACGGCCAGCCAGGCCTCGCGGACCGTCCGCCGGCTCATCAGTCCACCGCCAGGAGCTCGACGGCCCGGCCGTCGCGGTGCTCCAGCACCGCGAGGACGTCGTCGAGCCGGTTCGACGGGCAGCACAGGACTTGGCGGAGCGGGTCACGCATGTACGGCACACCCAGCTCGTCGAGGACCGCGGTCAGCCCGGTCCCCTGCAGGTAGCTCAAGTTTCGTGGGCCGACCTCGATGCTGATGACCCGGCTGCGGGTCGGGCGCCGCCCCCTCATGCGGCCACCCCGGTCCGCCGACGGGCAGACGCCACGGTGCGCCGGGCCTCGACCTCGGACAACCCCGCAGCGATCGCGGCGGCGACGAGCTGGTCGAGGTCGGCAACGGTGGCGCCTCGGTCGAGGGCGCGGTTCGCGGCCCAGAAGAGGCCGTCGTTACGTCCCCCCCGTTCGAGGCGCGACACCCACCCCACCAGTCGGTCGACGCTGGACGTGACGCCGGGTGGGATCGCCCGGGAGACCACCGGTAGGACGGCGGGGGCCAGGAGGTCGGCGAGCCATCGCGGCATCGCCTGCGGGTGCTTGGGACCGTCCTGGAGGACGTAGGGCCGCCCGGTGTCCGGGTGGATCGACGGCGGCAGCACCACGTACCCGGTGTGCGTCTTGAGGTCGATCCCGGGGCCCAGGCGAATGGAGGAGAGCACCCCCGGGGGGCGACGGAAGTGGTAGTGCCGCCCCCCATCCCCGCGCCCGGAGACGATCGTCAGCGTCGCCGGCAGTCGGCCGTGTCGGCGGACCAGCTCGTTCATCCGCTCGGCGCCGCCTGCCCGCGGGTCGACATCGACCACCACGGCGGTCTCTGGGACGCGCCCGCCGATGTTGGCGCCCGGATGCTCGGTCCACCAGCGGTCGACCGTCTGCGTGTCGCTGGTTGCGTCCAGGTGACCACGGCCGCCGCGGAGCAACGGTTCCTTGCCGCGGAGCGGCAGCACCTCCCATCCGTTCCGTGCCAGCGCCAAGGCGTGCCTGCGGTGGTCGGCGGTCATGGCCGCCCCCACAGGATGATCCGGCGGCGCCGCGCCTCCGGGCGCTGGCTCTTGACCATGCCGACCTCACGGAGCGCCCCGGCACGGGCCAGCCGAGCGAACAGTCCGCCGATGGCCGCACCCGATGCCGAGGGCTCGTCGGGGAACCGCTCGTGGAGGTCATCTGAGGTGACGGTGCCCTTGCGGTCGAGCAGGTCGCGCACCGCGGCCTCAGCCTCGCGCCACCACCAGTCCGGCGCCCCGGCGCCCTCCGGGCCGACCGTCGCCGGACGGGGCCCCGGTCCGGTGACGTACTCCGACGAGATGAGCGTGGTCGTCCGCCCGTCGGTGTGGGAGTCGACGACGGCATCGAACAGGACGGAAGTGTCACCGACAGCCGTAGAATCGACGGCGAGGAGCCTCCTGGCGGTGGCGGACTCGGAGGGGCGGCCTGTGGCGGGCCGCCCTTCGTCTGCCCTCATCGACGACCGCCAAGCGATCCGCTGGGGCGCAGGAGTGCGGACAGGCGTTCGCACTGCTCCGCCGAAAGGGGCGGGGCAGCGTCAACGACCTGCTCGATGTACCGGGCGAGACGGGCCTCCGCCAGCTGGGCGGCGACTCCGGGGGTGGGGCGCTTCCAGCGCCGCTGGGCGGCGTTCTGGGCGGAGAGGCGACGAAGAACAGGATCTTGGGCAGCCAAGGCAGACCTCGCGTGACGCGATGGTGGTCTGCGGCCGCCCAGCCCGCACGATGTTTCGGATTAACCGGGGCGCTGCGATGAGTATCGCATACCCTGCGGAACGTTACGACAGTCGACCGTTCGACGCGAGCGGCTCAGCATCCACGAGGTCCGTGCCGCGGCGGGCGAGCCCCTACCGACCCGGACCGGCCTCGGCTCCGGCCTTGCGAGCGATCACCGTGGTGGAGCGCCCCTTCTTAACCAGGCGGTCGAGGGCAGCAGGGAGCCGATCGAGGAGGTGCTGCACCGCCACGGACACGACACCGTGGGTCAGGCACTCCGTGTCGACGAGACTGTCCTGCGTTCGACTGTCCAAGATCATCGAGTAGCGGGTGATCCGCGCCGGCCTGGCTTGGCGGTCGGTGATCCACCAGCACTCCGCCCAGATGAACGGGCGCCCCTCCCAGTCTTCCTGCGCCGCCAGGACTTCACCGACCTGGTCCCCGCACCCCAACTCCCCGCAGCGGATGAGGAACGGGCGGTAGTGGATCTCGCCCTGCCTCAGAAGCGGACCGACGGTGAGCGGAGGATCGCCGGGCACCTGGACGTGGGTCCTGGTCAGGGCAAGGTTCCGCCAGCGAGCGTGCTCCAAGTCCCGCCGGCTCGCGCCCGCACGTGCACCTGGCCCCGAGGACAGCATGGGCGTTGTCGTTGGCCGGGGATCCACGTCGCGACGGGTCGTCACGCGGCCGCTCCCTTCCATCCGATCGCAACCGCCTCGGGGTCGAACGTTCGCGCACCCTGCCGAGTTCGGTTGACGGTGATGTCCATGAGTGTGTCCACGACGGCCCGACGGCGGCTCAACGGGAGCTTGTCCCACACCTCGGCCACGTCTGTGGCCCCGACCAGCCCGTCCAGGAGCGGCGCGGGGTCCACGACACGGGCCCGCCGCTCGGCCTCGGCCAGCAGGGGCCGCAGCTTGGCTGTGATTCGCTCCAGCTGACGCCCGTCAATGGCGCCCTCGGCGTATTGGTCGGCGGCGTGATCGAGCCGCCCACGCAGGCGCTCAGCCTCCTCCAGCGCCGCTGACCGCTCGGCGCTGTCGCCGACGGCGAACATGCCGACGGCATCCGGCCGCGCCAGCCTCGTGGCGACCAGCCCCACGATGAGGTCGTCCAGGTCGGTCTTCCGGCGGATCACGCAGCCGTCGGCGGAACACCGGTAGGACGGGACGCCGCGGTTCTGGGCGACGCGCAGCTTGGCGCCGCAGACCCCGCAGCGGGCTATCCCGGACAACAGGTGCGCGGCGGCCGTACCGGTGCTGGTCCTCCGCTGGGGATCCGACAGGACGGCGCGGAGCTGCTCCCAGTGGCCCCGGTCGAGGATCGGCTCCCAGGCACCCTCCCCGACGACCTCGCCGCGGTGGATGCGCAGACCGGCGTTGCGCTCGCGCAGGACCAGGGCTCGGACCATGTTCTTCCCCCACGGCTTCCCGGTCGGCGACGGCACCCCCTCGCCGTTGAGGGCGGCGGTGACGGACCGGAGGGACTCCCCGGACAGGAGGGCGTCTGCGATGCGCCGGACGACGGCGGCCTCGGCGGGCTCGATCACCTCACGGACAGTGCCGTCCTTGCCGTGCTCGCGGGTCCAGCCGTAGGCGCGGCGGCCGTGTGACCGCCCGGCGGTGGCGTTCTGCTGCATGGCGCGGCGCACCCTCTCGGACTTGTGCTCGGACTCGTGGCGGGCGACGTTGCCCAACATGCGGGCGATCAGCCGCCCGTTGGCGGTGGCCAGGTCCACCGTCCCGGCCTGCACCGTCATCACTTCCACCCCCGCCCGATCCACGGCGGTGATGAACCCCTCCAGCTCGGCCGGTGATCGGTGCAGCCTGTCTGGGTCCCAGGCGAGGATCACGTCGACCTCGCCGGCCTCCACGGCGGCCATGAGCGCCGCGTACTGCGGTCGGGCCTTCCCCGAGTAAGCCGACGTGTCGTTGTCCGTAAAGGTGCCCACGACCGCCCACCCGCGCCTCTGGGCCAGGTCAGTGCAGTCCTGGCGCTGCCGCTCGACTCCAAGACCGAGACCTCGGGGGTCGGAGGAGATCCGGCAGTAGACGGCGGCGCGGGGGACGTCGGCCGGCTCCTCCGAGGGCATCCGGCCGGGCCTGTTGAGGGTGGCGGTCACGCACCAAGTATGTCACTTCGTACAGATAAGGGAGCGAGTGTTGCCCGCCTGTATCCCCATGGCGACCAGACCCATGTTCAGCCCCGCGGCGACGCGGGCCTCGAGGAGCCGCGGGCCTGCCTGGTGAGCGTGCCGAGGGCGACAGTCCATCGAGGCTGTACGCCTGCACCACGAACGCACGGATGTTGACCGCTGTGTGCTGGGGTGACGTAACGACGGGCGTGCAGCTCCAGGCGTCTATCACTCATGATCCGGCGGAGCCAAGCGCCTGCTGCTGTTCACGGATGCGCCGGGCTTGCGCCCGGCTGGCCGCTGCGGCCTCGGCGTTCCCCTGTCGCTCCTGAACAGCCGCGAGGGCATTGAGCTTGATGGCGACCTTTGGGTGATACACCCCGTAGGCGGTGGCGTCGACCTCGACCGCCCGGCCGAGCGCGGCTGCTGCCGAAGCTAGATCGCCGAGCTCGGCCTGCACCTGTCCGAGCCGGTACAGCGCAGCGGCCAGCAGCGGATGCACCGCCCCCAGCACCCGCTCGGAGTCGATGACCGTGCGCTGGAACAGCGGCAGCGCCTCATCTAGCCGCCCAGCCTCCCGATAGGCGGAGGCAAGGTTGCCGCGACTGGTCAGCGTGTCGGGGTGTTCCGGACCCAGAATCCGCTCGCGGTCGGCGAGAGTGCGCTCGAACAACGCCACCGCCTCGTCCCGCTGCCCGGCGTCCCGGTAGGCGATAGCGAGGTTGTGCCGGCTGGCCAGGGTGTCGGGGTGTTCCGGGCCCAGGAGCCGCTCGGTGTCGGCGAGCGTGCGTTCCAACAGCGCCACGGCTTCCGCCAGCCGGCCGACGTCCCGATAGGCGACCGCGAGGTTGTGCCGGCTGTCCAGGGTGTCGGGATGCTGCAAGCCCAGCAGGCGCTCACGGTCTGGAAGGGTGTGCTCTAACAGCGCTAATGCGTCCGCCGGCCGCCCGGCGTTCTGGTACGCGACGGCGAGGTTGTTTCGGATGTCCAGGCACTCAAGGTCGTCCGGGCCCAGAATCCGCTCGGCGTCGGCGAGCGCGCGCTCCAACAGCGTCAGCGCCTCCGCCGGCCGCCCGGCGTCCTCGCAGGCGAGGGCCAGGACGCTCTGGATGGCCAGGCTCTCAGGGTTGCCCGGGCCCAGAAGGCGCTCGGCGTCGGCCAGCGCGGGCTTCAACAGCGCCAGCGCCTTCGCGGGGCATCCGGCATCTTGGTAGGCGAGCCCGAGGTTGCTGCGGTTGGCCAACGTGTCGGGGTGGTCGGGACCCAAGACCTGTTCGGCGGTGACGAGCAGGGTGGTCCAGTAGGCGACGGCCTGGCCGAACAGCCCGCCGGCAGAGCGACTGCGGCCGGCGCGGAACAGCACCGGATGCTCGTCCGGAGTCCATAGCGGGCCTGGACTGGTGGCGACGAGGGCGTCGGTGTTGTCGCGCAGGCTCTGGGCCAGCAGGGCGTGACGGGGTTCGTAGTCCTGTTCGGGCCAGACCTGGATCAGCGCAGCTGCGGCGGTGTGGGCGGCGGCGTTGACCTCCGCCGGATGGGCCTGTTCGCGGGCGGCGCGCTGCACCAGCGCGTGCAACCGCACCGCACCGCCGCCACCGCCTTTGCCACCTTCGCTGGATACCAGGGTGATCAGGCTGAGCCGGTGCAGGTTGCTTAGTGCATCCTCCACCTCGTCCACGGGCACCTCAGCGGTCGACGAGTTGGCCCGGCGCAGAACCCGCTTTTCCTTCAATGCAGCGAGGTGGCTGCGTACAGCGTTGCTGGTGAACAGGCCGGTGGGGATGCCGTGTGGGTCAAGCTGGGCGGCCAGCGTCAGCAGCCGGCGGGCCAGCCCGGCCGGGGCCAGCCGGTCGGCCAGCTCGATCGACAGCGACCAGGTGGTGGCCACGGTGCCGGCGTAGTCGCCAGCGGCTGCGTCCGGTGGCAGGGCTAGCTCGAGGCGGCGCTGCGCCAGCCGGCGGCGGTAGGCGGCGCAGGTCAAGTCGCGGTCCCGCATGTAGGCGGCGGCCTGCGCCAGCGCTAGCGGCAGCCGGCCTAGGTCCTCCGCCAACTCCCCGGCCTGCTCAAGGCGTTCGTCATGCTGGCCGTCGGGGTCCATCCGGCCGTTCAGGAAGGCGATGGCCTCGTCGGGGGTGAACAGGTCGACGTCGACAACGGTGCCGCGGTCGGCGAGTGCGACATCCCGGCGGCGGGTGGTCACGAGCACCCGCCCGGTGCGACCCTCCGGCCACAGGCCTTTCAGGTCGGCCGGGTCGGTCAGGCCGTCGAGCACCACCAACCACCGCTTGTCCGTCTCGGCGAGCCAGGCCAGGAAGCGGGCGGCGACCTGCTCGGTGTCCTCCCCCGCCGGCGGGGACGCCACATCCGCGCCGGCCTGCGCGTAGCCGGTGACGATCGCGTCGCGACTCGTGGCGGTCAACCACATCAGCAGATCCAGCTGATGGGCGTCCCACAGCCGGTGGGCGTAGGCGGCGGCCAACTGCGTTTTGCCGACCCCGCCCATCCCCGACACCACCCCGGTCAGCACCGCCGTCCCCGACGCCACCCCGAACACCCGCTCAAGATCGACCGCAAAGTCGGTCCGCGGCAGGTAGCCGGCGGCCACCGGCGGCACCACGCCCACCCGATGCGGCCACGACACCGGCGGCCGCTCCGAATAGTTGATGACCTGGTGAATCTGCGCGCCCAGCCCGGTGGCGATGATCCCGAGGTTGTCCCGCCCCGACGCGACGGCTCCGGTCCCGGTTGCGTTGACCTCCGGCTGCTCGATCACCGAGGCTCAGTCCCGGGATGTGAGGAGCCTGCTTCTTCCGCGTCTGGTCCATACCGCTGTTCCAGGTCGCGGATGCGCTGTGCCCGCGCCCGAGCCGCCGCCCCCTCTTTAGGCTGCCCCTGCTGCTCGAGCACTGCCGCGAGAGCCTCGAGGTTAGGGGCGATCTCTGGGTGTTGCGGCCCGTAGGCGGCGGTGTCGACCTCCACCGCACGACCGAACGCAGCCGCCGCCGAGGCTAGGTTCCCCAGCTTGGCCTGCGCCTGGCCGAGTCGACACAGAGCCAGGGCCAGCTGTGGATGCGCGGGGCCCAGCAGCCGCTCGGCGTCGCCGACCGTGCGCTCGTACAGCGGCACCGCCTCCGCCAGCCGCCCAGCCGCCCGATAGGCGTCAGCCAAATTATTGCGGCTGGTCAGGGTGGCGGGATGGTCCAGGCCGAGCAGCCGCTCCGCGTCGGCGAGGGTGCGCTCGAACTGTCGCACCGCCTCGGCCGGCCGCCCAGCCGCCCGGTAGGCGTCGGCCAGGTGGGCCCTGCTGGCCAAGGTGTCGGGATGGTCGGCGCCCAGGAGGCGCTCGCGGCCGGCGAGGCTGCGCTCGAACAGCGGCACCGCCTCGGCCGGCCGCCCAGCCGCCCGGTAGGCGTCGGCCAGGTTGGCCCGGCTGGCCAGGGTGTCGGGATGGTCGGCGCCCAGGAGGCGCTCGCGGCCGGCGAGGGTGCACTCGAACAGCGGCACCGCCTCCGCCAGCCGCCCAGCCAGCCGATAGGCGTAGGCCACGTTGTTCCGGATAGTGAGGGTGTCGGGATGCTCGAGGCCGAGCAGCCGCTCCGCGTCGGCGAGGGTGCTCTCATACAGCGGCACCGCCTCCGCCAGCCGCCCGGCCGCCCGATAGGCGTCAGCCAAATTATTGCGGCTGGCGAGGGTGGCGGGATGGTCGGCGCCCATGAGGCGCTCGCGGTCGGCGAGGGTGCGCTCGTGCAGTCGCAGCGCCTCGACAAGCCGCCCGGCCGCCTGATAGGCGTCGGCGAGGTTGTTGCGGCTGCCCAGGGTATGGGGATGGTCAGGGCCGAGAATCCGCTGGCGGTCGGCGAGGGTGCTCTCATACAGCGGCACCGCCTCCACCAGCCGCCCAGCCGCCCGATAGGCGTAGGCCAGGTTGTTGCGGCTGGTCAGGGTGTCGGGATGGTCGGCGCCCAGGAGGCGCTCGCGGTCGGCGAGGGTGCGCTCGTGCAGTCGCACCGCCTCCGCCAGGCGCCCCGCGTCCTGGTAGGCACCGGCTAGGCCGGCCCGGCTGGTCAGGGTGTCGGGATGGTCGGCGCCCAGAATCCGCTGGCGGTCGGCGAGGGTGCTCTCATACAGCGGCACCGCCTCCACCAGCCGCCCAGCCGCCCGATAGGCGTAGGCCAGGTTGTTGCGGCTGGTCAGGGTGTCGGGATGGTCGGCGCCCAGGAGGCGCTCGCGGTCGGCGAGGGTGCGCTCGAACAGCGGCACCGCCTCCGCCAGCCGCCCCGCGTCCCGGTAGGCACCGGCGAGGGCACTCCGGCTGGCGAGGGTGTCGGGATGCTCCGGGCCGAGGATCCGTTCGGCGGTGGCGGTCAGGGTGGCCCAGTAGGCGACGGCCTGAGCGATCAGCCCGCCATCGGTGCGGCTGCGGCCGGCGCGGAACAGCACTTGGTGGGCACCGGGGCACCACAGCGGGGTAGTGGCGGCGCGAGCCAGGACGTCGGTGTTGTCGCGCAGGCTCTGAGTCAGCAGCGCGTGCTCGGGCTGGTAGTCCTGTTCGGGCCATGCCTGAAGCAGTGCGTCCGCCGCGGTCCGGGCCACCGCCTCGAGGTTAGGCGGACGGGCCTGTTCCCGGGTGGCCCGCATAACTAGGGCGTGGACGAGCACCGAGCCCGCGCCGGCCTTCTCTTGGTCCCAAGTCAAGGTGACCAGGCTGAGGCGGTGCAGGTTGCGCAGCCCGAACTCGACGTCCTCGACTGCCATCGGGGCCGCTACGTCGGATGGTGGGAAGACCGGCGCTGACGAGCGATGCAGCAGCCGGCGCAGCAGCCCGCCGCGACGCGGGACCGTCGACATGACCTCGGCACGCTGCGCCGTCCGATGGCCGCTCACGGCGAGCGTGGCACCCGCCGGGCCCCGGGCGACGGACAGGTAGGCGCGGGCGGCTTTGGTGGTAAACAGGCCGGTGGGGATGCCGTGCGGGTCCAGTACGGCGGCCAGCGTCAGCAGCGCCCCGGCCAGCCCGGTCGGAGGCAGCCTGCTAGCCAGCGCAACTGACAACGCCCAGGTAACGGCCACCGTGCTGGCGTAGTCGTTGCCGGAGGTGGCTGGCAGCGCGGTCTTCAGTTGCTGTTCGGCCAGCAGCTTGCGATAGCCGGCGCAGGTCAGCGGCTGCTGGTCGAGGATGTAGGCGGCGGCGTGGGCCAGCGCCAGCGGCAGCCGGCCCAGGTCCTCGGCCAGTTCGCCGGCCTCCGCCAGCCGCTCGGGATGCCGGCCGTCGGCGTTCAGCCGGCCGGTCAAGTAGGCCGTCGCCTCGGCTTCTGTGAACAGGTCGACGTCGATGATGGTGCCGCGGTCCGCCAGTGCGGCGTCCCGGCGGCGGGTGGTCACCAGCACCCGCCCGGTGCGGCCCTGCGGCCACAGGCCGCGCAGGTCGGCGGGATTGACCAGGTCGTCGAGGACCACCATCCACCGCTTATCCGTGGCCGCCAGCCAGGCCAGGAAGCGGGCGGCGACCTGCTCGGTGTCATCCCCCTCGACTGGGTGCGCCACGTCCTCGCCGGCCTGTGCATAGCCGGTGACGATCGCGTCGCGACTCGTGGCGGTCAACCACATCAGCAGATCCAGCTGATGGGCGTCCCACAGCCGGTGGGCGTAGGCGGCGGCCAACTGCGTTTTGCCGACCCCGCCCATCCCCGACACCACCCCGGTCAGCACCGCCGTCCCCGACGCCTCCCTCAGCACCCGGTCCAGATCCACGCCCGGGTCGGTCCGCGGCAGGTAGCCGGCGGCCACCGGCGGCACCACGCCCACCCGATGCGGCCACGACACCGGCGGCCGCCCCGCATAGCTGACGTGGGTGGTGACGGTCCCGAAGTTGTCCCGGCCGATCGCGACCGCGCCCGCACCGACGGCGGTGACCTGCACGTGCCCGATCACGGGCGGCTCAGCTTCCCGGCGGCGCACCCGGCGCGGGCGACGGCGCCGGCGCGTAGGTCGTGGTGCTGATGCTGCCGGTGTTGTCCCGACCGACCGCGACCGCGCCCGGCCCGCTGGCGGTCACCGTGGCCACGTAGCTGCCCACCGCCGTCGACGCCCCCGCTTCCAGTGGGCTGCCGGTCGCCGGGCGCTGCTCGCCGCGGAAGGTCACGTGCTGCCCGTACGCCAGCTCCAGCAGCCCGCGCAGCGCCGCCACCTGCTCCAGCAGCCGCCCATCGGCCGGATCCGGCCGTGTCAGCCCGTCGGCGTAGTCGGTCAGCTCCCGGCGCAGCTCCAGCAGCCGCGCCTCGTTGCCGGCCACCACGTCCAGGTCCACCGGCCGCTCCACCAGCGACCCGTCCAGCACCTCGACCGGCCCGGTCGGCACCGTCGGCGGCGCCGCCGCGGCCTGCTCGGCCCGGTCCCGCCGGCGCTTGAGCAGCTCGGTGACCTGCCCATAGAGGAACGTGATTCCCCCGGTCAACGCCGCCCCACCCAGCGCACCCAGCGACAACGGATCCACCACGGCCGCCCTCCCCACGCCTGCGCACAGATCGAAGGTCAGCCTGACAGCCCACCCGTCACCAACGCGTCACCACCAACCACGACCACCGCACCCAGAATGGCGCCCATCCCAGAAGGAACCGGACCAGCCGCGGCTGTCGGCCTCAGGAGGGTGGCCTCACCAACGGTCCCGTGCAGCCAACCCATGTCGGATCACACAGATGTGGAGCGTCGTCTTCCCCGCCTGCGTGCCCCCGGCGACGAGGATGTTGAGCCCGGCAGCGACCGCCGCCTCGAGGAACCGCGCCGCCTGCCCGGTCAGGGTGCCCAACCCGACCAGCTCGTCGAGCGAGTGCGCCTGCAGCACGAACTTGCGGATGTTGACCGCCATGTGCCGGCGGGTGATGTCCGGGATGACCACGTGCAGCCGTGACCCGTCGGGCATGGTCGCGTCCACGAACGGGGTCGACATGTCGATCCGCCGTCCCGAGGTGCGCAGCATCCGCTCCACCAGGTCGGCCAGCTCGCCCGCGCCCAGGATCGTCGTGGTCAGCTCCGACCGGCCGCGACGGGCGACGAACACCCGCCCGGGCTCGTTGACCCAGATCTCCTCGACCTCCGGGTCGTCGAGGTGGCGCTGCAGCGGGCCGAACCCGGCCACCCGGTCCAGCACGTCCCGGACCACCGACTCCGGGTCGACGATCGGCGGCAGTGCCGAGGTCAGCGAGCGCTCGGAGTAGTCGGCGACGACGTCGCGCACCAGCACCCGTACCGGCGCCGGGTCGATGAACGGGTCCAGCCCGCGACGGCGGATGAGCTCGCGCACCTCGCCGTCGACGACCTCCAGCGCACTGGTCGCAGTCGGCACGCCCACCCCCGTCGGCCTGTCCGGTTCCGGATCTCAGGACGACGGACTGTAGGAGAACGCAACCGTCCGCGGGGCGCGTGAGAGACGGTCTGTGGACGACGCCGCTGGAACGGCACCCGGTCGGGTGTCACCCGCCGCCGACGGTCACGCCGTGGAGCGACCCCGCGGGGAGGGTGTGCCGGCGGGTGCTCGTGCTCTGCATCCCCGCGGTACGCAGAGCACGAGCACCCGCAGAGCGACCTGCCTCGCCCGGGTCCGGGGACGGCGCCCGGGGTCACGGGGCGGCCCCCCGGCTCGGGAGACGAGACCCGGGGTCAGGGGACGGGGACGGCCACCACCACGACGTTGTCCGCGTAGTTGCCGGTGCGCTCGTCGAAGGCCCCGCCGCAGGTGACCAGCGCCAGCTGGGGCGGCCCGTCGGTGCGGAACAGCTCCGGCGGCAGGGCCGACTTCGGGATCGACGTCCGCGAGGCCACCGCGTACCGGTGCCTGCCGCCGGCTGCGTCGGCCACCTCGACGACGTCCCCCTCGCGCAGGGACAGCAGCCCCTCCAGTGGGCCGGCGCCGTAGCGAGCCGAGTCGACGTGCCCGGCGACGACCGCCGTCCCCGCCGCGTCCCCGGGCACCGCTCCCCCGGCGTACCAGCCGAGCACCGTCGGCCGCTCGGGCAGCTGCAACGCACCGGAGGCCAGCACCCCGACCGGCACCAGCGACACCGGGTCCGGGGTCGTGGCCGACGGCAGGGACAGCGCCACCGGCGCCGGGGAGGCCGGCGGCACGGTGGGCGTGGCCGGCGGCGGGGACGGGACGGCCGGCGGCGGTGTTCCCGGCGCCGGGGCCACGGCCGCCACCGGCGGCCCGATGTCGGGCGCGTCGGCCCGGGGCTGCACGCGGGTCAGCGCGAGCCCCGAGCCGACGAGCACCACGCCCGCGACGACCAGCACCAGGTGCCGGAGCCGCGGGCCTCTCACGCGGCGGTCGCCCGGCGGCGGGCCAGCCCGACGGCCCCCGCCACGAGCGCCAGCGCGCCCATGCCGGTCAGCGCCCAGCCGGTGGCGCCCAGGCCGTCGTCGGCCGCCTGGCCGCCGGTCCCACCGGGCACCGACGTCGGGACGCCGTACTGCTGGGCCGCGGCCCGCAGCTCGGACAGGTGCTGCTCGACGACCGGGGTGGCCGCGTTCGCCAGCTGGAGCACCGTCTGGTCGGAGCCGTTCTGCAGCTCGCGCTGCGTGGCGGCCAGCGTGGTCGAGTGCGACCCGATCTGCTGGGCGATCCAGGCGGTGTCGAACGCCTGCCCGGAGTTCTGCTGCACCGCGGCCAGCTGCTGCTGTTGCTCGGCGGTCGGCCCGCCGGGCAGCTCGACGCCGAACTGCTGCGCGGCCTGGGTGAGCTGCTGGTCGAGCTGGGTGTGCATCTGCACGAACATCGCCCCGAGGTCCCGCACCTCGGGGGTGGTCGCCGACTGCTGCGCGGCGTTGCCGGCGGCGATCTCGGCGAGGTTGCTCTGGTGGGCGGCCTGCATCCAGGTGACGTCCTGGTCCGACGGTGCGGCCAGGGCGGGGGTGGAGGTCAGGACGAGGGTGCCGAGCACCGCCGCCGGGAGGAGGACGAGACGGGACAGTCTGCGCATCCGGGTGAGCTCCGATGGGTCGAACGGGTCACGGCCGGGGCGCCTCCTGCCCAGCACCGCTGAGGGACCCCGCCGCCCTACCCCGCCCAGATGTGTCTCACGCAACCAGATGGAGGGCGATCGTGTCGTGAACCGCCGGGCCGCCGACGAGCCGCAGGGTTGCTGGTCAGCGCCCCCGGCTCGCACGGCGCCACTCCTGCGGCGGGACGCCGTGCGCGGCGCGGAACCGCCGGATCAGGTAGCCGGCGTCGGCGTACCCGACCCGGCCGGCCACGGCCGACACGGTGAGGTCGGTCTCCGCGAGCAGCCGCCGGGCCTCGGCGAGCCGGCGCTCGGTGATCCACTGCTGCACGGTCCGCCCGGTGCGCCGGCCGACCACCGTGGTCAGGTGGCCTGGGGAGAGCCCGACGGCGTCGGCCACCTCGCGCAGCGACATCGGCTCGGCGAAGCGCCGCTCGACGACGTCGAAGACCGCGGCCAGCAGCGGCTCGTCCCGCAGCCGCAGGTGCCCGGGGACGCCGGCGGCCAGCCGGGCCAGGTCGACCAGCAGCAGCGTCAGGATGGCCAGCGCCGCCTCCGCGTACCCCTCCCGCCGCTCCCGGAGCTCGCGCTCGAGGTCGGCCAGCCGGCGCGACCACGCCGTCCGCTCCGGCTCCGGCACGCTCAGCCGCTGCACGCCGCCGGCCCGGCCGCCGACGAAGGGGAACAGCAGCGGGTGCGCCCGCCAGGACCCGAAGCTGCCGGGGCTGCGCCGCTCGACGGCGTCCGGCGGGAAGTAGACCGACCACACCACGGCGTCGGCGAGGTGGGCCGAGAGCTCCGGGACGACCACCTCCCCGGGGGCCACCACGAACAGGTCCCCGGCCCCGACCTCCCACGTCCGGGCGTCGACCCGCAGCCGGCCGGCGCCCCGCTCGACGTAGCTGAGGACGAGGAAGTCGTGCGCGTGCGGATGGGAGGGCGGGGCACCCGCGGGCGCGTGGGCGCCCTCGAACCGGGAGACGGTCACCGGCGGAGCGCCCGCCTCGCGCGCGTAGCCGTAGACCGGTGCGCCGTCGACCTGCCGGCCCTGCAGCACCCGGCCGACCGGCGCCGGATCGTCGGAAGAACGTCCCATACCGCCCGAGGTCCCGCCCTTGTCCGCACGTCCTGAGCGGCCGAGGGTAGCGGAGAGGATCCCGAAGATGGTCCCGTCCGCGGTGGCGGGCCGACCGCCGAGGAGGCACCCCATGAGCGAGGTCAGCACCCGGACCGCGGTGACCGGCGAGGAGCGCGCCTTCCTCCCCGGGATGGCCCGGGAGTGGCTGCTCCCCCTCTACGACCCGATGACCCGGCTGTTCGGCGTCGACCGGCTGCACCGGCGGCTGGTCGACCAGGCCGGCCTGCGCCCCGGGCAGCGGGTGCTCGAGATCGGGTGCGGCACCGGCAACCTGCTGCTCGCCGCGAAGCGGGCCGAGCCCGCGGCCGTCCTCGTCGGGCTCGACCCGGACCTGGGCTCGCTGGCCCGGGCCCGCCGCAAGGCCCGCCGCCGGGGGCTGGCCGTCCAGCTCGACCGCGGCTACGCCGACGAGCTGCCCTACGGCAACGACAGCGTGGACGCCGTCCTCTCGTCGTTCATGCTCCACCACCTCCCCGACGACCAGCGGGAGCCCGCGATGCGGGAGGTGCTGCGCGTGCTGCGGCCCGGCGGCGCCCTGCACCTGCTCGACGTCGCCGGTGGGGTCACGCCCGCCGAGGGTCGGCGCGCCCACCGCGGGCACCGGCACGAGCACGCCGGGCCGCACGCGGTCGACGGCATCCCGGACCTCCTCCGGCGGGCCGGCTTCACCGACGTCGCCGAGACCGGCTCGGGCGAGCACCGCCGGATCGGCCGGTTCGCCGTCTACCGCGCGACCGCCTGAGCCCGGGCGCCGGTCAGCCGGCCAGCTCCGCGACCGCGTCGACCAGCGCGTCGCCGTCCAGCAGCACCCGGTCGTTGTGGTCGGCCCCGGGCACCTCCACCAGCCGGTGCAGGCCGGCCGCCGCGGCGGCGACGGCGCGGCTCTGCTGCGGCGGCACGATCGAGTCGGCGTCCCCGAGCACGACCGTCGTCGGCACCCGCACCGCGGCGATCTGCTCGGCCAGCGGGTAGCGGTCGCGCAGCAGCGCCCGCACCGGCAGGAAGGGGTAGTGCACGCTGCCGACGGCGGCGAGGTCCACGAACGGGGAGCGCAGCACCAGGCCCGCCGGCGGGTGCTCGGTCGCGAGCTCGGTGACCACCGCGGCACCCAGGCTCTCCCCCAGGTACAGCAGCCGCTCCGGCGGGACCTCGGCCTCCTCGACCAGGTACGCGCGGGCGGCGCGGACGTCGGCGGCCAGGCCCTCCTCGCTGGGGCTGCCCGGGTTCCCGCCGTAGCCGCGGTAGTCGAACAGCAGCACGGCCAGCCCGCGGTCGTGCAGCGCCCGGGCGAGGGGGGCGCGCAGCCCGCGGTGCCCGCCGTTGCCGTTGGCGACCAGCACCGCGGGCGCGGCCGGGTCGGGGCCGGGCACGAACCAGGCGCCCAGCGCCAGCCCGTCTGCGGTGGTCAGGACGACGTCCCGCGCGCCGGGCAGGACCGCGGCGGCGGCCGGCAGGGGACCGTCGTCGGGGAGGTAGACCAGCCGGCGCTGCAGCCCCCACAGCAGACCGGTCAGCACGGCCAGCACCGCGAGGACGACCACCCCGGCCCGCAGGAGTGCACGCACCGCTCCCTCCGGATGGAGCCGACGACCGCGGTACCTGTCCGACCGTCTCCCGGCACGCCGCCCGCTGCCGTCAGCCGTCGTCCCCGGACTCCGCCTCCGCGGCGTCGTC
Source organism: Geodermatophilus sp. SYSU D01105 (assembly GCF_054050095.1). Taxonomy (NCBI): domain Bacteria; kingdom Bacillati; phylum Actinomycetota; class Actinomycetes; order Geodermatophilales; family Geodermatophilaceae; genus Geodermatophilus; species Geodermatophilus sp. SYSU D01105. Next base: position 4,911 of record NZ_JBJGYR010000019.1, on the reverse strand, counting down.
GAGCACGGCGCAGAGGTCCACCGCGTCGACCTCGGCGCTCAGGATGTCGGAAGCGACGACGGCCTGGGTCGCCGGGTCGAAGACGACCCGCCCCAGGACGACACCCTCCTCGTAGAAGAACAGCTCGGGCAGCCCGGCCCGGAGGAAGGCCTCTCTGTCCACGGCGTCGTAGGGCAGGAAGATGGAGGGTCCCTCCCACTGGAAGACGTCCTCCGAGCCGTCGGCCGACAGCAGGTCCCACCCGGGCCCGGAGATGTCGAGCTCGTCGATGGTGGCGCCGTCCGACTGACGGGCGAGGTCGACGGTCTGGTTCCCGCGCACCTCGACGTGCCGGCTGCCGTCGGAGAGGGTCCGCTCCCGCTGCTCCACCTCCCGCACGTCACCTGAGGAGAGCGTCACCACCGACCCGCAGGCCGCGACGTCGACAGGCGCGTAGTACTCCTCGGGCACGGGCTCCCAGCCGCCGTCGGCGGGGTCGGGCTCCTCCGTCGCGGAGGCACCTCCACCCGTCGTCAGCACCAGAACCGTCGTCACCGCCCCGACCCAGGTTCGTCGCACGCGGACCACACCTCTCCGGATGCCCCCGTGCGCGGCGCAGCCTAGACACGGCGCCCACACCCGGCCCCCATCCGGGACCCGGCAGTACGGAACCGCCGCGTTCCGTCTCACGGCGTGCGCGTGTCACCACTGGTCGACCACTGGTGTCGGTCAGCGGCGGCCGGGCAGGACGGCATCGACCAGGTGCGGGCCCGGCTCGGACAGCGCCGCGCGCAGCCGGTCGGCCAGCTCCTCGGCCGTCGTCGCCCGGGTGGCCGGCACGCCCATGCCGGTGGCCAGGGCGACGAAGTCCAGGCCCGGGCCGCCCAGGTGCAGCAGCTGCCCGGCCCGCTCGCCGTCGCCCCGCGCGCCCACGCGGGACAGCTCGTTCTCGAGGATCGCGTAGGAGCCGTTGTCGCAGACGACGACCGTGACGTCGAGCCGCTCGCGGGCCATCGTCCACAGCGCCTGGATCGTGTACATCGCGCTGCCGTCGGCCTGCAGGGCGAGCACCGGCCGGTCCGGGCAGGCCACCGCCGCACCGACCGCCATGGGCAGCCCGTCACCGATGGCGCCGCCGGTGAGCGAGAGCCAGTCGTGCCGCGGCGCCCCCGAGGTCAGCTCGGCCAGGCCCACGCCGGAGGTCAGCGCCTCGTCGACCACGACCGCCCCGTCCGGCAGCAGCGCCCCGACCACCGCGGCCATCGACCGCGGGGTCAGCTCGCCCGACGGGAGCTCGGGGCGGGAGGCCTCCAGCAGGTCCGGCTTGGCGTCCGGCGCGGCGAGCTCGGCCAGGGCCTGCAGCGCCGACACGCCGTCCTCACCGCGCGCCGAGAGCACGTGCACCGTGCAGTCCTGCGGCACCGGGGTCCCCGGGACCCCGGGGTAGCCGAAGAAGTGCACCGGGGCGGTCGCCCCGGCCAGCACGAGGTGTGCCGTCCCGGCCAGCGCGGCCATCGCCATCTCCGGCGGGTAGGGCAGCCGGCCGACGTCGGGCAGGCCTGCCCCGCGGACCATCCGGGTGGGGAACGTCTCGGCCAGCAGCCGCGCGCCGGTGCCGGCGGCGACCTGCCCCGCGGCCAGCAGCCCGTCCTCGCTCGCCACGACGTCGCCGCCGAGGAGCAGGACCGTGGGTTCCCCGGTGGCCAGCGCGGCGGCCACGTCGGACACCACGGCGGCGGGCACCTGCGGCGCCGGCCGCACCCGCACCGGGTCGGCCGGCGTCGCGCCCTCCTCCCAGGAGACGTCGGCGGGGAGGACGAGCGTGGCGACCGCCCCGCGGGCCGCCGCGGCGACCGCCTCGGCCGCGTCGGCGGCGACGTCGGCCGGGGACAGCGAGCGGCGCACCCACCCCGACACCACCCCGGCCAGCGCGTCGACGTCGGACTCCAGCGGCGCGTCCAGCCGCTTGTGCGAGCGGGCGTGGTCGCCGACGACGTTCACCACCGGCGCGCCCCCGCGCCGCGCGTTGTGCAGGTTGGCCAGGCCGTTGCCCAGGCCCGGCCCGAGGTGCAGCAGGGTCGCCGCGGGGCGGCCGGCCATCCGGGCGTAGCCGTCGGCCGCACCGGTGGCCACCCCCTCGAAGAGGGTCAGCACGCCGCGCATCTCCGGCACGTCGTCCAGGGCCGCGACGAAGTGCATCTCGGAGGTGCCGGGGTTGGCGAAGCAGACGTCGACCCCGGCCCCGACGAGCGTGCGGATGAGCGCCTGGGCGCCGTTCACCGGACCCGCCCCGCACGACCCCGCTGCGCGACGGTCACGGCAGGTTCGGCATACCGGCCTGGATCTCGCGCACCTCGAAGTGCGCCATCGTCGCGCCCCCGGTGGCGAAGTTGGCGACGTCGGCGGCGGCGGACTTGCCCTCGGGGGAGGCGAACGCCTTGCCCATCGCCTCCTCGGACTCGAAGTCCAGCTCGGCGACGAGGTAGGGCGCCTGCTGCGAGGGGTCCATCCCCTGGGCGTGGCCGACGGTGAACTTGAGCACGCCCGGCATCTCCATCGCCAGCGGGACGTGGGTGTCGCGGTAGTACTCGTCGAACGCCCCCGGGTCCTCGGGCTGTCCGTAGCTGACCACGAGCCTGTGCACCATCTGGACACCTCCATCCGGCCCGGGCCCCGCTGCCCGGGAGTGGCCCCCACCCTGGCAGGAGCGGGGCCACTCCCGCGACCTCTAGAACGTGATGACCAGCCGGCCGCGGATGCCGCCGCCCTCGAGCAGCCGGTGGGCCTCGGCGCCCTGCTCGGCGGGGAACGTGCGCGCCACCCGCAGCGACACGACCCCCTGCTCGGCCAGCTCGCGCAGCCCGTCGAGGCGCGCCTGCTCCTCGGCGTAGGTCCGGACCAGCACCGGGTGCACCCGCAGCCCCCGCTGCCCGTCCCCCCGGTAGCCGCGGACCGTGGCCACCGTGCCGCCGTCGCGCACCGCGGGCAGCACCCGCTCGTCCTGCACCGACCCGTCGGCCAGGCCGTCGACCCCGTCGGGGTACCGCTCGCGGATCCGGTCGGCGACGTCGTCCCCGCGCCGGACGACGACGTCGGCGCCGAGGTCGCGGACCAGCTGCTCGTCGTCCTCGGACGCATCGGCGACGACGGTCAGCCCCTCGTGCCTGGCCAGCTGGACCACGTAGCCGCCGAACGCGCCGGCGGCCCCGGTGACGGCGAGCACCTGTCCCGGCTGCAGCGCCATGCGGTCGAGGGCCAGCCGGGCGGTGAGCCCGTTCATCGGCAGCGTCGCGGCCTCGGCGTCGGTGCTGTCCTTCGGCGAGCGGGCGACCGACCCGACCGGGACGACGAGGTCCTCGCGGTAGCCCCCGTGCGCGCCCGAGGGCAGGACGATCGCCATCACCCGGTCGCCGACCTGCAGGTCGGTGTCCACCCCCGGGCCGATCTCGGCGAGCACGCCGGCGGCGTCCATCCCCGGCACCTTGGGCATCTCAGCCACCGGGTCGCGGTCGGCGTAGACGCCGTTGCGGACGTAGGTGTCCGTGGGGTTGACCGTCGCGGCGGTCACCCGCAGCCGGACCTGCCCCGCCCCCAGCGGCTCCGCGGGGACGTCGACGACGTGCAGGGCCTCCGGGCCTCCGTACTCGGTCACTCCGACAGCTCTCATGGCCACTGCCGGTACCCCGCCGATGCTCCTGCCGTCCTTCGGCAGCGGGTTCGTGCCGGTGGAGTCGATGCCGGCCGGCCTGCGCTGGTTCGCCGAGCACCAGCCCTTCACGCCGCTGATCGAGACGCTGCGCGGGCTGCTCACCGGGACGGCGATCGGGTCCAGCGCGCTGGTCTCGGTCGGCTGGTGCGCCGCCATCGCGCTGGTCGGCTACCTGTGGGGGCGACGGGACTACGAGCGCCGGCCGGCCCGCTGACCTCCACGCCGGCCGGCGTGTCGGGAATGGGTCGCCCGCGGCCGTCGCTGGACGGGGCACCCCCCCCCCGAACGTGAGAGGTCGCGCATGCCCGCACTGCTGCAGCACCGCCCCACGCCCGCCGCGACGGAGGGGACGCCGCGCCGCCGCCGGCGGCTCCTCCGCCGACTGGTCGTCGCGGGGGTCGGCGTGGCCGTGCTGGTCCCCGTCGCCGCGCAGGTGCGCGACTGGCTGCCGGGCGACCCCCTGGAGCAGGAGGTGGTCGACCGCAGCACGACGCCGCTGCTGCTGGCTCTGGACGACCTGCACGAGTACCACGCGGCCACCGGCACCTTCCAGGTGGTGGTGGACCGGGAGGTCGACACCCGGTACGTCCCGTCGGTGATCAGCGGCGAGCGGGTCAGCTTCCTGGCCACGGGCACCGCGGACGCCTCCGTCGACTTCACCGGGCTGGACGCCGGCCGGGTCGAGCTCTCCCCGGACGGGACCTCGGCCACCATCGAGCTGCCCGCCCCGACGATCGACGAGGTGCGGATCGACCCGGCGCAGAGCCGGGTGCTCGACCGCGACCGCGGGCTGCTGGACCGGGTCGGGGACGCGATCGGTGACGACCCGGTGGACGACACGGAGCTGTACGCCCTGGCCGAGGACCAGCTGGCCGGAGCCGCCGCCGCCAGCGACCTCGTCGCCCGCGCGGAGGACAACACCCGCAGCATGCTGACCACCCTGGCGCAGTCGTTGGGGGTCGAACAGGTCGAGGTCCGCTTCGCGGGGGCCCCCGGCGCCGCCGGCTGAGAGAGGTCCCCGGCGCCGCCGGGTGACGTGGTCCCCTGCGCGTGCTCGTGCCCTGCGTGCACCGGGCACGCAGAGCACGAGCACCGGCCGGACACCCCCCCCGGCCCCGGGGGGGGGGGGGGGGGGGGGGGGGGGGGGGGGGGGGGGGGGGGGGGGGGGGGGGGGGGGGGGGGCGGGGGGCGGGGGGGGTGGGTGGCGGCGCGGGTTGGGTGGG
>NZ_JBJGYR010000018.1:0-130950 GCF_054050095.1 Geodermatophilus sp. SYSU D01105 | reverse complement strand
CCCCCCCCCCCCCCCCCCCCCCCCCCCCCCCCCCCCCCCCCCCCCCCCCCCCCCCCCCCCCCCCCCCCCCCCCCCCCCCCCCCCCGCGGGTCGGTCGGGAGGGGCCGGTCAGCGTGCCCCGGCGCCGACCGGCTCGTGCTCCTCGGTGCGGGTGGGGGCGGCCTTCTCCAGGGCGGCACCCTCGACGTCGAGCACGGGCAGCCAGCCCAGCCAGCGGGGGAGCCACCAGGCCCGCCGGCCGAGCAGGGCCAGTGCAGCGGGCACGAGCACCATGCGGACGACGAAGGCGTCGAAGAGGATGCCCATCGCCAGCGCGAAGGCGATCGACTTGATGGTCGCGTCCCCGGCCGGGACGAACCCGGCGAACACCGAGAACATGATCAGCGCCGCGGCGACGACGACCGGGGCCGCCTGCCGGAAGCCGGTGCGGATGGCCTCCAGCGGCGCGGCGCCGTGGCTGTGCGCCTCGTGCATCCGGGAGACCAGGAAGATCTGGTAGTCCATGGCCAGCCCGAACAGGATGCCGATGACCAGGATCGGCGTGAGGCTGATCAGCGGGCCGGTGCCCTCGAGGTTGACCACGTCGGCCAGCCAGCCCCACTGGAACACCGCCACCGTGGCGCCGAGGGAGGCACCGACGGTGAGCAGGAAGCCCAGCACGCCGACCAGCGGCACCAGCAGCGACCGGAAGACCAGCACCAGCAGCACCAGCGCCAGGCCCACGACCAGGACGAGGTAGACCGGCAGCGCCTCGTCGAGGGCCTGGGCCACGTCGACGCTGACCGCGGTCGCGCCGGTGACGGAGGCCTCGACCCCGTCCAGGCCGGCGAGCTCGGTGCGCAGGTCGGTGACCAGCTGCTCGGTGGCGGCGTCGGTCGGCCCGGACCCGGGGATGACGGTGAGCAGGGCCGCGCTGTCGTCGGCGTTGGGGACCGGCGGGGTGACCAGCGCGACGTCGTCCAGCCCCATGACGTCCCCGCTGACCCGTGCCGCCGCCTCGGCCGCACGGTCGCCCTCGAAGAGGATCGTGATGGGCCCGTTGAAGCCGGCGCCGAAGCCGTCGGCGAGCAGCTGCTGGGCCCGCGCCGCCGTGCTGTCCTCGGGCGGCGTCTGCACCAGCGTCGTCTGCATGGAGGAGAAGGGGACGGCGATGACGCCCAGGGCCACCACCGTCAGGAGCAGGGAGGCGACCCGGCGGCGGGTGACCGTGGTGGCCCAGCCGGCGAGGAAGCCGCGCCGACTGCGCGCGTGCGCGGGGTGCCGGGGCTGCCCCGCCGCCGCGTGCGCGCCGTGCCGGGAGCCCTGCGCCAGGGCGGCGCGCTGCGTGCGGGGCAGCGCCCTGAGGCCCAGGAACCCGAGCACGGCCGGCACGAGGGTCAGGGCGACGAGGACGGCGGCGACGATGGTGGCGGCCGCGGCCACACCCATCTGCGTGAGGAAGGGGATGCCGACGACGAACAGGCCGGCGAGGGCGATCACGACGGTGAGGCCGGCGGTGACCACCGCCGAGCCGGCGGTGCCCACGGCCGTGGCGATCGCGGTACCGACCCCGGCCCCGTGCCGCAGCTCCTGCCGGTACCGGGTGACGATGAACAGGGCGTAGTCGATGCCGACCGCGAGGCCGAGCATCGCCGCCAGGATCGGTGTGGTCGAGGACAGCTCGGTGAAGCCGGTCGCGATGGTGACGCCCAGGACGCCGATGCCGACACCGACGACGGCGGTGAGCAGGTTCATCCCGGCGACGACCAGCGAGCCGTAGGTCACGGCCAGGACGACGAGGGCGACGACGACACCGATCGCCTCGGCGGGGCCACCGACGTGCGGCGGCTCCTGGACGGCCTCGCCGGTGACCTCGACGGTGAGCCCGCCGGCGTCGCCGTCCTCCACGGCGGCCAGCAGCGCGTCCTGCTCGGCCGGGGTCACCTCGCCGGGGGCGGCGGCGTAGGTCACCGTGCTGTAGGCGGTGGTCTGGTCCCGGTTCACCGCCGGCGCGGCGGGGTCGAGGGGGTTGCTGGCCGACGCCACGCCCGGCAGCTGCGCGAGCTCGCCGACCAGCTCGCCGACGGCCGCCGCGTTCGCCGGGGTGGTCAGCGTCTGACCGTCCGGGGCCGCCACCACCACCCGGGCCGTGGCGCCCCCGCTCGCGCCGAACTCCTCGCTGATCCGCTCGAGGGCGGTGGTCGACTCCTGCCCGGGGATGGAGAAGCTGCTCGAGGTCTCACCGGCCAGGGTGGCCGCGCCCGCGCCGCCTCCGACGAGGACGACCAGCCAGACGAGGACCACGATCGTTCGGCGCCGGTGGGAGAAGGCGCCGAGTCGGGACAACAGAACAGCCATGCGGGATCAGGCCTCCACCTGGTGGGGTTCGGTGCGTGCCGCGCCGGGACGGCCGTGGCCGAGCGCGTCGAAGCACGTGGCGACGATGTGCTGCCGCCACGCGGTGATCCGGTCCTCGGAGTGCGCGGCGAGGGTCAGGACGGCCAGCGCGGCGAGCGCGCCGACGACCCGCACGAGCCGGGGCGTCTCCGCGGTCTCGGGGTCGACGCCGAAGGCCTGCAGGACGAGGTCGGTGACGGCGTGCTCGGGGTCGGCGGCGCCCAGCTGCGTCGCCGGCGCGAGCATGAGCGCGACCAGCCCGGGATGGGCCAGGGCGACGTCGAGCAGGACCTCCAGGGCGTACCGGTCCCGCTCGGGTCCCGGCGGCAGGTCGCCCACCTGGTCGAGCACCCGGTGCCCGAGGGTGGCGGCCTGGTCCAGCACGGCCTCGTGCAGCGCGTCCTTGGTGGGGAAGTGGTGCAGCAGGCCGGCCTTGGACAGGCCCACGGCGTCGGCGATGTCCTGCACCGACGTCTTGGCGAAGCCGCGGCGGGCGAACAGGGCGGCTGCCCGATCGAGGATGCCCTCGTCGATCTGCTGTCGGAACGGCCGGGCCACGGGACCAGCGTAGGTCCCGACCGACCGTTTTGGTCGGCGGACCGACCGAAACGGTGGGTGCCGTCGGCCACAGCCCTCAGGCCGGCGGCACCCGGGACCGGCGCCGGCGGAGACGTGTCTCGCCGGCGCCGGCCGTCCTCAGGCGTTCTGCGGGAAGCCGAGGTTCAGGCCGCCGTGGCTGGGGTCCAGCCAGCGGCTGGTGACGACCTTGCCGCGGGTGAAGAAGTGCACGCCCTCGGCGCCGTGCGCGTGGGAGTCGCCGAACAGGCTGTTCTTCCACCCGCCGAAGGAGTAGTAGGCCATCGGCACCGGGATGGGCACGTTGATCCCGATCATCCCCACCTCGACCTCGTTCTGGAACCGCCGCGCGGCGCCGCCGTCGTTGGTGAAGATCGCGGTGCCGTTGCCGTACTCGTTGGTGTTGACCAGCTCGAGGGCGTGCTCGTAGGTGTCCACCCGCAGCACCGACAGGACCGGGCCGAAGATCTCGTCGGTGTAGACGCTCATGGACGGCTGCACGTGGTCGACCAGGGTGGGGCCCAGCCAGAAGCCGTCCTCGGCGCCGTCGGGCTCCACCCGGCGACCGTCGACGACGATCGTGGCGCCCTCCTCCTCCCCGGCCTCGACGTAGGACTCCACGCGGTCGCGGTGGCGCCGGCTGATCAGCGGGCCCATGTCGGCGCCCTTGCGCCCGTCGCCGGTGCGCAGCGTGGCGGTGCGCTCGGCGATCCGCGCGACCAGGTCGTCGCCGATCCCGCCGACGGCCACGACCGCGCTGATCGCCATGCAGCGCTCGCCGGCCGAGCCGAACCCGGAGTTCACCGCCGCGTCGGCGGCGAGGTCCAGATCGGCGTCGGGCAGCACGACCATGTGGTTCTTCGCCCCACCCAGGGCCTGCACCCGCTTGCCGTGCCGGGTGCCGGTCTCGTACACGTACCGGGCGATGGCGGTGGACCCGACGAAGGACACCGACCGGATGTCGGGGTGCTCCAGCAGCCGGTCGACGGCGACCTTGTCGCCCTGCACGACGTTGAACACGCCGTCGGGCAGCCCCGCCTCCTTCCACAGCTCCGCGATCCACAGCGACGCCGAGGGGTCCTGCTCGCTGGGCTTGAGCACGACGGTGTTGCCGGTGGCGATCGCGATGGGGAAGAACCACATCGGGACCATCGCCGGGAAGTTGAACGGGCTGATGACGGCCACCGGGCCCAGCGGCTGGCGCACCGAGTGGACGTCGACGCCGGTGGAGGCGTTCTCGGTGAACCCACCGCGGACCAGCGACGGGATGCCGCAGGCGTACTCGACGACCTCCTGGCCGCGGGAGACCTCGCCCAGGGCGTCGTCGAGGACCTTGCCGTGCTCGGCGGTGATGATCGCGGCCAGCTCGGGCTTGCGGGCGTTGAGCAGCTCGCGGAAGCGGAACAGCACCGCGGTGCGCTTGGCCAGCGAGGCGTCGCGCCAGCCGGGGAAGGCGGCGGTGGCGGCGGCGACGGCGGCGTCGACCTCCTCGGTGGAGGCCAGCGCGACCGCGCCGATGACCTCGCCGGTCGCCGAGTCGGTCACCTCGCCGGTGCGGCCGCTGGTGCCCTCCCGGCGGGCGCCGTCGATCCAGTGCGGGATGGAGGTGGGCATGGCTGCCTCTCTGGGAGCGGTGTCGTCGCGAGCGGGGTCGTGCGGGTCAGCTTGTCACCGGTGGGCGCGCTGGACCCGCCCGGACGCCGCCCGGGCCGCCGGCCGGGTGTCGCCCCCCGCCTGTCGGGTGCGCCACATCTGCGCCCGGCCCGCCGATCCCGGACGCGGGTGCCCTAGCCTCGGGTGCAGACCGCCGAACGAGCCCCGCCCGGTTGCCGGGGCGCCCGCCGTGGGGGAGAGGTCCCATCACCCGTCGTCATCCTCCTGTCCGTACGCGCCAGGTGCGCAGCGCGGACGGGACGCTCCTCAGTGCGTGGTCCAACGAGCAGGACGGGGTGCCCGTCCTGCTCTGCAACGGCCTGGGGGCCTCCGCCGCGGCGTGGCCGGGCCTCCTCGCCCGGGGCAGCGGCTTCCGCGTGGTCGGCTGGGACCACCGCGGCCTGGGTGCCTCGCAGCGGCCCCGGGACCCGGCGCGGGTGCGGGTGGAGGACCACGTCGCCGACGCCCGGGCGGTCCTGGACGCCCTCGAACTGCCCTCCGCGCTCGTCGTCGGCTGGTCGTTGGGCGTCAACGTCGCCTTCGAGCTGGCGCTGGAGGACCCCCGGCAGGTGAGCGGCGTGCTCGCCGTGGCCGGCGTCCCGGGGGGCAGCTTCTCGTCCCTGTTCGGGTCGCTCGGCCTGCCGCGCCGGCTGCGGGCGTCGGCCGGGCGCCACGGCAGCCGGTTGCTGCCGGTCGTCGGGCCGTTCCTGCCGCTGGTCACCGGCAGCCTGCAGCAGTGGCAGCCCCTGCTGTCCCTGGCCGCTGCCGACCGGGCGGCCGACGCCGCGCGGCTGTCGGGCCTGCTCGCGGTCGCCCACGAGTTCGCCGGCCAGGACTGGACGTGGTTCCGGCACATGGCCGTGGCCTCCGCCGACCACGCTCCGCTCGACCTGTCGCCGCTGACCTGCCCGGTGACCTTCGTGGCCGGCCGGTACGACGTGCTCGTCGACCCCGCCGACGTGCGGGCCGCCGCGCAGGGCGTCCCCGGTGCCCGCTACCGCGAGCTCCCCGCCTCGCACTTCCTGCCCCTCGAGCAGCCCGACGCGATGGCCGCCGAGCTGCGCCGGCTCGCCGAGGTGTGCGCCGTCCGGGCCTGAGTCGCCGGGCCGGCGTCCCCGGCGTCCACCCGCCGACCGGGGTTTCATCCGGCGAGGTGGGGGCACTGCAGCACCGAACCGGCCCCGGCGTGGCCGTCGAACCCCCGCGCCGGGGCCGTGGTACGTCCGTGGGACGTCGGCTCAGCTCTCGCCGGCCGCGGGGGCCGCGGAGGCCAGCGCGGTGCGGACCGTGTCGAGCAGCGGGCCCCGTGGGGAGTCGCTCCACTGCTGCAGGGCCACGCGCAGCGCGGCCGGTCACCCTGCGGGCCACCCCGACCTGCCCGCCGACGCCGTCGACGGGGCGCCCGCCTTCGACCCGGTGCCCGTCGAGGACGCGCGGGGCCTGCACCGCGCCCGCGGCTGACCCACCCACCCCGACGGCGACCGGCTCCGGCCGGTCGCCGTCGGGTCGCGCCGAGCCCCGCCGGTAGGTTCCCTGCGCGTGACCGACGTGGACGAGCAGGGCCGTCCGGAGCCGCCGCTGGCCGGCGACGAGACCGCCACCCTGGTGGGCTTCCTCGAGTACCAGCGCGCGACCCTGGCGTGGAAGTGCCGCGGCGTCGACGCGGCGGGGCTGCGGGCGACGGTCGGCGTCTCGCCGGTGACCCTGGGCGGGCTGCTCGAGCACCTCGCCTACGTCGAGGACGACTGGTGCTCGACGTGGCTGCGCGGGCGTGACCAGCTGCCGCCGTGGAACACCGTGGACTGGAGCGCCGACCGCGACTGGGACTGGCACTCGGCCGCCGAGGACACCCCCGACCAGCTCCGGCAGCAGTGGCAGGACTCGGTCACGCGGTCGCGTGCGGCGATCGAGGAGGCGCTCGCCCACGGGGGCCTGGGGCGACCGACCCGGCGCACCTGGCCCGACGGGCGGGCGCCGAGCCTGCGGTGGCTCCTGGTCCACCTGATCGAGGAGTACGCGCGGCACAACGGCCACGCCGACCTGCTGCGCGAGTCGGTGGACGGCCTCACCGGGGAGTAGGACCCGCCGGCGGCGGTCAGGGCGCCGCGCCGGGCAGCAGCCGCCGGACCGGCGGGGAGTCGCGGAGCGGCACCGGCCGGCCGGCCCGCTCGGCGGCCGCGAGGTGGTCGAGCAGCAGCTCGAGCCCGGGGCCGGACAGCGCGGTCACCGAGCCGGCGTCGATGCCCGCGACCGGCACCGGCTCGCGGCCGTAGCGCCGCACGAAGGACTCGACGGCGGCCGCGTCGACCGCGCCGGCCAGGCAGAGCACCCCGCCGCCGGCGGTGTTGAGCAGACGGACGACGCCCCGCGCTGTGGCCGGGCCGGGTTCGGGGCTCACCGGACCAGTGTGCCGCCGCCTCGGCGGTGCCACCCTGGAGCCGTGGACGTGGTCGACGACTACGACGCCGCCCCGGAGCGCTACCGGCTGGGCACGGCCACCACGCGGGCGTACTGCTCGGCGAGCCTCTACGCCGAGGTCGCCGCCCGGCTGCTCACCCTCGACGCCCGGCGGGTCCTGGACGTCGGCTGTGCCGAGGGCGTGCTGCGGGAGGCGGTGCCCCCCGGGCCGCTCGTCGTCGGACTGGACGCCGCCGCGTCGATGGCGCGCGCGCACCCGGCTCCCGTCGTCCGGGCCGACGCGGCCGCGCTGCCGTTCGCCGACGGCTCGTTCGACGCGGTCACCGCGCTCAACGTGCTGTACCACCTGGCCGACCCGCTCCCGGCCCTCCGTGAGGCCCACCGGGTCCTGCGTGCCGGGGGCACGCTGCTGGTCAGCGCGATCTCCCGGACCGACTCGCCGGAGTTCGCCCCGCTGTGGTCGCGCCCCTCCACCTCCTTGGACGCGGAGGACGCCCCCGCGCTGGTCGGTGCGGTCTTCGACCGCGTGGACGTCACCCGCTGGGACGCGCCGCTGGTCACCCTCCCCGACGCGGCCGCCGTCCGCGACCACCTGCTCGGCCGGCAGGTGCCGAGCGACGTCGCGCTCCGGGCGGCGCAGGAGCTGCCGACGCCGCTCCGGGTCACCAAGCGGGGCGCACTCCTGGCCGCCTCGGTCCGCGCTCGGTGACGGACCCGCGCACCGGGTAGGGAGGGGTGCGTGGACTGGCTGTCCGACCCGGGCTACTGGTCGAGCCGGCTGGTGTTCACCCGCGGCCTGGCGCTGGTCTACCTGGTCGCCTTCGTCGCGGCCCTGCGCCAGTTCCGGCCGCTGATCGGCACCTCGGGGATGCTGCCGGTGCCGCGCTTCCTGGCCCGGACGCCGTTCCGCAGGGCGCCGAGCCTGTTCCACCTGCACTGGTCGGACCGGTTCTTCGCCGTCGTGTGCTGGACCGGGATCGTCCTGTCGGCGGCGGCGCTCGCCGGGCTGACCGACCGGGCGCCGCTGTGGGGCTGGATGGCGGCCTGGGCGCTGATGTGGGTGCTGTACCTGTCGATCGTCAACGTGGGCCAGATCTGGTACGGCTTCGGCTGGGAGTCGCTGCTGCTGGAGGCGGGCTTCCTGGCGGTCTTCCTGGGGCCCGCCGACGTCGCCCCGCCGGTCCTGGTGCTGTGGCTGCTGCGCTGGCTGCTGTTCCGGCTGGAGTTCGGCGCCGGCCTGATCAAGCTGCGCGGCGACCCCTGCTGGCGGGACCTGACCTGCCTGCGCTACCACCACGAGACCCAGCCGATGCCCAACCCGGCGAGCTGGTGGTTCCACCACCTGCCCCCGCGGCTGCACACGGTGGAGGCGCTGGCCAACCACGCCACCCAGCTCGTCGTCGTCTGGGGCCTGCTGATGCCGCAGCCGGTGGCCACGGGGGCCGCGCTGGTGGTGATCGTCACCCAGGGGTACCTGGTGCTCAGCGGCAACTTCGCCTGGCTGAACTGGCTCACGCTGGTGCTGGCGACCTCGGTCGTGGACGGCCGGGTGTGGGACGCCGTGCTGCCGCTGGAACCGCCGGCGCAGCTGGTCGCGCCCGCGTGGCACACGGCGCTGGTCGTCGGGGTCACCGCGGGGCTGCTGGTGCTGAGCTGGCGTCCGGCCCGGAACCTGGTGTCCCGGCGGCAGCGGATGAACGCCAGCTTCGACCCGCTGCACCTGGTGAACACCTACGGCGCGTTCGGGTCGGTCACCCGCACCCGCTACGAGGTGGTCGTGGAGGGGACCGCCGACCCCCACCCCGGCCCGGACGCCGTCTGGCAGGAGTACGAGTTCCGCGGCAAGCCCGGCGACGTGCACCGCCGGCCCCCGCAGTACGCGCCCTACCACCTGCGGCTGGACTGGCTGATGTGGTTCGTCGGCATCGACCCCGGCTACGGCAGCCGCTGGCTGCGCCCCTTCCTGCTGCGGCTGCTGGAGGGGGACCGGGCCACGCTGCGGCTGCTGCGCCGCTCCCCCTTCCCGCCGGGGTCGCCGCCGGCGTTCGTCCGCGTGCGGCTGTACCGCTACCGGTTCACCACGCTGGAGGAACGGCGGGCGACCGGTGCCTGGTGGTCGCGCACACCGGCCGGCGTGCTGGTGGACCCGGTGTCGCTGGACCAGTTGCGGTCGGCGGCGCGCTGAGCCGGTCGCCGCTGCGGCGCTAGCGTGAGGCGTGCGGATCGCCTCGCTGCTGCCCGCCGCCACGGAGATGGTGACGGCGCTGGGGCTGGCCGACCGGCTGGTCGCGGTGACCTTCGAGTGCGCCGCCGAGGCCCGGGAGCGCTGCCCGGTCGTCGTGGACACCGTGATCCCGCCGGGCCTGACCCCCGGCGAGATCGACGCGTGGGTGCACGACCGGGCCGCCCGGGGCCTGCACCTGTACGAGCTGGACCGTGCCGCCCTGGCCGCGGCCGACCCCGACCTCATCCTGACCCAGGACCTCTGCCGCGTCTGCGCGCTCCCGGCGGCGACGGTGGAGGAGGCCTGCCGGGTCATCGGCACCGACGCCACGGTGCTGTCGATCGACCCGCACGGCCTCGACGACGTCCTGGACGCCGTGGCCGCGGTCGGCCGCGCGGCCGGTGCCGCCGGGACCGCGGAGGCGCTCGTCGGGGACCTGCGTGCCCGGCTGAAGGCCGTCGAGCGCGCGGTCGCCGGCCGGCCGCGGCCCCGCGTCCTCGTGCTGGAGTGGACCGACCCGCCCTACCTCGCCGGGCACTGGGTCCCCGAACTGGTGCGCCGGGCGGGCGGCGAGCCGGTGGGGGCGGTCGAGGGCGGCAACAGCGTCGCGGTGGGCTGGTCGGAGCTGCCCCCGGCCGACCTCGTCGTGGTGGCGCCGTGCGGTGTCGGCCTGGCGGAGGCCCTCGACCAGTGCGCGTCGGTCGCCGGGCACCTCCCGGGGGTCCCGCTGCTGGCGATCGACTCGGCCGGCTACGTCGTGCAGGCCGGCCCCGCGCTGGTCGACGGGGTGGAGGCGCTGGCCTGGGCCCTGCACCCCGACGCCGTCCCGGAGCCCCCGCCCGGCCGGGTCGCGCGCCCGGCGGGCTGACCGCGGGTCAGACCGGCGGGCCCTCCTCCAGGAGGGAGAGCAGGGCGCGGGCGCTCGGCGCGGAGGGCACGGGGGAGCGGTGCACCAGGCCGATCGGGTGCCGCGCGGCCGGGTCGTCGAGGGCCAGGACGACGACCCCCGCCACACCCTCCGCGGCGGAGGCGGGCACGAGGGCGGCGCCGAACCCGAGGCCGACGAAGCGCACGACGGCGTCCGAGGTGCCGAGCTGGAAGGCCACCGAGCGCTGCACCCCGGCCCGGTCGAAGGCCGCATCGACCTGCAGTCGCAGCCCGGTCTCGTCGCGCATGTCCACGAACGGCCCCGCCGCGGCGAGCTCCGCGACGGACACCACCGGTCGCCCGGCGAGGGGGTGCGCGGCGGGGACGACGGCGACCAGCGGCGCGTCGGCGAGCAGGCGGTGCACGAGGCCGGGCGGGACCTGCCCGGCGGACAGGCCGACGAAGGCCAGGTCCAGCTCGCCGGTGCGGACCTGCTCGGTCATGTGCCGGCTGCCGGTGTCCTGCACGGCGATCTCCACCGCGGGGTGCCGCTCGCGGAAGCCGAGCAGCGTCCGCTCGAGGGAGGGCACCTCCCGGGCGGCGGCACCGACGATCCCGAGGCGCAGCCGGCCGGTCACCACCCCGGAGAACGCGGCGAGCTCGGCGCGGGCCACCTCGGCGCCGCGGAGCAGCGCCCGGGCGTGGGGGAGCAGCAGCTCGCCGGCAGGCGCCACGGAGACCGAGCGGCTGGTGCGGTGGAACAGCGTCACGCCGAGCTCCCGCTCCAGGCGCGCGACCTGGGCACTGAGCGCGGACTGGACGACGTGGCAGCGGGCCGCGGCGCGGGTGAAGCTGCGCTCCTCGGCCACGGCGACCACGTACTCCAGCTGCCGCAGGTCCATCGGTCTCCGATCGGGACGGGTGCTCAGGGTGGTGGACAGTGTGCGGCGACTCCGGGCCGGCTCGCGATCCGTGACGACAGGATTGTTGACAATCGTGTCGACGAGTTTAGGCTGGGGAGGTGGGGTCACGGGAGGTCGCCATGGAGGACGGTCCGCGCGGCCGTGCCACGGCCGACGGCCGACTGCGGGAGGCGATCACCCGCGGCGACATGCCTCCCGGCCACCGGCTGGTCGAGGCCGACCTCGCCGAGGCGTTCGGGGTGAGCCGGAGCGCCGTGCGGCTGGCCATCGACGCGCTCATCGCGGAGGGGCTGGTCGAGCGGATCCCGAACCGGGGTGCCCGGGTGCGGACGGTCTCCGTCGCGGAGGCCATCGAGATCACCGAGTGCCGCATGGTCCTCGAGGGGCTGCTCGCCGCCAAGGCCGCGGAGCGGGTCACCGAGGCCGAGGTCGACCGGCTGCGTGCGCAGTGCGACCGCATGCAGCAGGCCCTGGCCGACGGCGACCTGCTGGGGTACTCCGCGCTGGTCGCCCAACTGCACTGCCTGATCCGCGACGCCGCGGAGCAGCCCACGGCCGCGCGGCTGATCGAGCGGCTGCAGGCGCAGATCGTCCGCCACCAGTTCCAGCTGTCCCTGCGGCCCGGCCGCGCGCGGCAGTCGTCGGCCGAGCTCCACCGGGTCGTCGAGGCCATCGTGGACCGGGACCCGCACGCGGCCGAGGCGGCGGCGCGCAGCCACTTCGAGAGTGTCGTCGCCGCCCTCGCCGAACCCGCGACCGACTGACCCACCACCCCGAGGAGATGCCCGTGTCCCACTCCCACCCCGCAGACCGCACCGGGACCCCGGAGGTGTCGGCATGAGGACCGTCGTCGTGACCGACCCGCCCCGCGCCGACGTCGGCGAGGCCGAGGCGCTGGGCACCTTCGGCGTGGCCACCGTGCACGAGGCGCTGGGCCGGGTCGGCTACCTCGGCCCGGAGTTCCGGCCGGCGTGGCCGGGAGCGCGGATCGGCGGCACGGCCGTCACGGTGGTGTGCTGGCCCGGGGACAACCTGATGATCCACGTCGCGGTCGAGCAGTGCCGGCCGGGTGACGTCCTGGTGGTGGCGACGAACTCGCCGTCCACCGACGGGCTGTTCGGCGAGCTGTTCGCCACCGCGCTGGCCCACCGCGGGGTGCGCGGCGTGGTCCTCGCCAGCGGCGTGCGCGACGTCGCCGAGCTGCGCGAGATGGGCTTCCCGGCCTGGTCCCGCGCGGTCAGCGCGCAGGGCTCGGTCAAGGCGACCGCCGGAGCGGTCAACGTGCCCGTCGTCCTGGGTGGCCAGACGATCCACCCCGGCGACGTGGTGCTCGGTGACGACGACGGGGTGATGGTGGTGCCGCGCGCCGACGTCGGCCGGGCGCTGACCGCCTCGCAGGCCCGGATCGACAAGGAGGCCGCCGCCCGCGCCGCCTTCGAGCAGGGTGAGCTGGGCCTGGACCGCTACGGCCTGCGCGAGCGGCTGCCGGAGTTCGGCATCGAGTACGTGACCTACGAGCAGTACCGGCAGGGGGCCGGCGGTGAGTGACGCCACCGGGTACGACGCCACCGGGGTGCGCTGCACGATGCTGCGCGGCGGGACCTCCCGCGGCCTGTTCTTCGAGCCAGGCGACCTCCCGGCCGATCCCGCGGCCCGCGACGACCTGCTGCTGCGGCTGATGGGCACCCCCGATCCGCGGCAGATCGACGGGCTGGGCGGCAGCACCTCGCTGACCAGCAAGGTCGCCCTCGTCGGCCCGTCGGAGCACCCCGACGCCGACGTCGACTACCTGTTCCTGCAGCTGGGCGTGGACGAGGCCACCGTGAGCACCCAGCAGAACTGCGGCAACATCCTGGCCGGCGTCGGGCCCTTCGCCGTCGAGCGCGGCCTGGTGCCCGCCGGCACCGAGGAGACCACCGTGCGGATCCGGATGGTCAACTCCGACAGCGTCGCCGTCGCCACGTTCCCCACGCCGGGCGGCCGGGTCGAGTACCGCGGCGACGTGGCGATCGCCGGCGTGCCGGGGACGGCCGCCCCTGTGGTGCTCGCCTTCACCGACACCGAGGGGTCGGCGACCGGGAGCCTGCTGCCCACCGGCCACCTCCGCGACACCGTCGACGGGGTCGAGGTCACCTGCGTGGACAACGGCATGCCGGTGGTCATCGCGATGGCCGCGTCGTTCGGGCTGACCGGCTACGAGTCGCACGAGGAGCTGGCCGCCGACGCGGCACTGCTCGAGCGGGTGGACGCGCTGCGCACCAAGGCGGGGCAGCTCATGGGGCTCGGGGACGTGCGCCGGTCCTCGGTGCCCAAGACCGTGCTGCTCGCCCCGGCCCGGGACGGCGGCCAGGTGTGCACCCGGTCGTTCATCCCGGTGCAGCCGCACACCTCGATCGGCGTCCTGGCCGCGGTGAGCGTGGCGACGGGGATGCTGCTGCCCGGCGCGGTCGGGCACGAGCTCACCGCCGACTGGCCCGCCGACCGCTCGCAGGTCGACGTCGAGCACCCCACCGGCCACCTGCTGGTCGACGTCGTCGTCGACACCTCGGTCACCCCGCCCCGGGTGGAGCGGTCGGGGGTCGTGCGGACGGCGCGCAAGCTCTTCGACGGGACGGCGTTCCCGCGTGCCGGGGAGGGGGCCCGGTGAGCGCCCGCATCGCCGTCCTCGGCCTCGGGGAGGCCGGGTCGGAGATCGCCCGCGACCTGGTCGCGGCCGGCGCCGACGTCCGCGGCTACGACCCGAGGGGGATCGTCGTCGAGGGGGTGCAGGCCCGCGGCAGCGAGGCCGAGGCGGTCGCCGACGCCGAGCTCGTGCTCAGCGTGAACAGCTCGCACGACGCCGTCGCGGCGCTGGTCAACGCCCTGCCGGCGCTGCGTCCGGGCACCGTGTGGTCCGACCTGAACACCGCCTCACCCGGGGTCAAGGTCGCGCTGGTGGAACAGCTGGCCGGCCGGGACGTCGCGGTCGTGGACGTGGCGCTCATGGCGCCGGTACCCGGCAAGGGGCTGCGCACCCCGATGCTGGTCTCCGGCGAGGGCGCCGCCCGCTACGCCGAGGTCCTGGCCGGGTTCGGTGTGCAGGTCACGATCCAGCCGGGTCCCGCCGGGGAGGCGATCTCCCGCAAGCTGCTGCGCAGCGTCTTCTACAAGGGCCTGGCCGCCGCGGTGGTCGAGGCGCTCGCCGCGGCCGACGCGGCCGGCTGCGCCGACTGGCTGCGGGGCAACATCAGCGCGGAGCTCGCCGGCTTCGACGAGCGGACCATCGACCGCCTGGTCGACGGCACCCACCGGCACGCCCGGCGCCGCGCCGACGAGATGACCGCCGCCACCGACCAGCTCACCGAGCTCGGCGTGCCGCCGCGGGTCTCCGCCGCCGCCCGCGACTGGCTCACCGAGCTGCGCGACCGCCAGGACGGCTGACCGGCGCCGCCGGACGGCGCGCCGCCACCACCGACCACCATGCGAGGAGACGCCGCATGATCATCGACTGCCACGGCCACTACACCACCGCGCCGGCGGCGCACACCGCCTGGCGGGAGGCGCAGCGGGCGGCGTTCGACGCCGGAGGGCAGCCCCCGGCCTACCCGAAGATCTCCGACGACGAGATCCGCGAGTCGATCGAGGGCAGCCAGCTGCGGCTGATGGCCGAGCGGGGGATCGACCTGACCGTCTTCTCGCCACGCGCCTCGGCGATGGGCCACCACGTCGGCGACGAGGCGGTGAGCGCCCGCTGGGCGCAGGTCAACAACGACCTGATCGCCCGGGTGGTGCAGCTGTTCCCGGACTCCTTCATCGGGGTCTGCCAGCTCCCGCAGTCGCCCGGCGTGCCCATCGCCTCCTCGGTGGCCGAGCTGCGCCGGTGCGTCGAGGAGCTCGGCTTCGTGGGGTGCAACCTCAACCCCGACCCCAGCGGCGGCCACTGGACGTCGGCGCCGCTGACCGACCGCAGCTGGTACCCGTTCTACGAGGCGATGGTCGAGCTCGACGTGCCGGCGATGGTCCACGTGTCCGCGGTGACCAACGGCAACTTCCACGCCACCGGGTCGCACTACCTCAACGCCGACACCACGGCCTTCATGCAGTTCCTCCAGGCCGACCTGTTCCGGGACCTCCCGGGCCTCCGGTTCGTCATCCCGCACGGTGGCGGGGCCGTGCCCTACCACTGGGGCCGTTTCCGGGGACTGGCCGACATGCTGGACCGGCCCCCGGTCGAGGAGTCGGTGATGGGCAACGTCTTCTTCGACACCTGCGTGTACCACCAGTCGGGCATCGACCTGCTCTTCGACGTGATCGACGTCGACAACATCCTGTTCGGCTCGGAGATGGTCGGTGCCGTCCGGGGGATCGACCCGCGGACCGGCCACCACTTCGACGACACCCGCCGCTACGTCGAGGCGCTGGACCTGACGCCGGAGGCCCGCGAGAAGGTCTTCGAGGGCAACGCCCGCCGCGTGTACCCGCGGCTGGACGCCGCCCTGGAGGCCCGCAACCGCTGAGGTCCATCGCGTCGGCGATCGCTGAGGCCACACCATGGTGTTGGACTGATCGCTGCGCCTCTCCGAGACTCGTCGTGCGAGGGGAGCCACGACGCCTGTCCCGGCCGGCTCTCCGTCGCACCCCTGATCGATGACTGGAGACGTCATGCCCCCGCTGCACGAGATCGCCCACCTGGCCCACGTCGAGCTGCGCACCTCGGTGCTGGAGGAGAGCGTCGCGTTCTTCACCGAGTACCTGGGGCTGAGCGTGAACGGCGAGGCCGGGGACTCGGTGTTCCTGCGGGCCTGGGACGACTACGAGCAGGCCACCATCAAGCTGACCGGCCACGCCACCTCCGGGGTGGGCCGGACCAACCTGCGGGCGGCCGGCCCCGAGGCGCTGCAGCGGCGGGTCGCCGAGATCGAGGCGACCGGGCGCGGGATCGGCTGGCAGGACGGCGACCCGGGCTACGGGCCGACCTACGTGTTCACCGACCCCGACGGCCACGAGTTCGGCCTGTACTACGAGTCGCAGTGGTACACCCCGCCGGCCGAGCTGGCGCCGGCGCTGAAGAACCAGGCGCAGGCCTACCCCTCGCACGGGGTGGCGGTGCGCCGGCTGGACCACATCAACTACCTCGGGGTCGAGCCGGTCGTGAACCGGGACTTCCTGCGCGACACCCTCGGCGCCCTGGTCACCGAGCAGATCGTCATGGACGACGGCACCGTCGCCGGCAGCTGGACGACGTTCACCAACAAGACCTACGACGCCGTCTACACCCGCGACTGGACGCAGACCCCCGGCCGGCTGCACCACATCGCCTTCGCCGTCGACACCCGCGACGGGATCCTGCGCGCCGCCGACATCGCCCTGGAGCAGGGCGTGCACATCGAGACCGGGCCGCACAAGCACGCCATCCAGCAGACCTTCTTCCTCTACGTGTGGGAGCCCGGCGGCAACCGGATCGAGCTGTGCAACGCCGGCGCGCGGGTGATGCTGGCCCCCGACTGGCAGCCGGTGGACTGGACCGAGGCCGAGCGGGCCAAGGGCCAGGCGTGGGGGCTCAAGACCATCGAGACGTTCCACACCCACGGCACCCCACCGGTCGACACCCCCGGTCACTGACCTGGTCGCACGCTCCGCACCGACGCCCCGCCGGCCCTGCCGGCGGGGCGTCGGTGCCGTTCCGGGCCCTCCCGGCCGGTCATGCGCCGGGCGTCTCGGGGACCTCCGGTCCCTCGGCGAGCAGCAGGTAGATCGTCCGTCGCGTGTCGGCCAGCACCGTGGCCGCCGCGGCGCGCTGGGCGTCGGTCCCGGTGCGGGCGACCTCGCGGACGGCGCCGTGCAGCTGGTGCAGCAGCCCGGGCAGGTCGTCCCCCGGTCCGGACCCCGTGTGGCCGGCGAACGGGTCGGCCCACGTCGGCTGCCGGGACGCGACGTGCTCGTGCCCGGCGTCGGTCAGGGTGACGAGCTTGCGGCCGGCGTCGGCGGTGACCGTCACCAGGCCCTCGTCCTCGAGCTGGCTGATCGTCGGGTAGATGGCGCCCGGGCTCGGGCTCCAGCGGCCGCCGCTGCGCTCGGCGATGGCCTGCATGAGCTGGTAGCCGTGCATCGGCTCCTCGGCGAGGAGCAGCAGCACGGCGGTGCGGACGTCGCCGCGGGGCGCACGTCCGCGGCCGCCGCGGCGGTGGGGCCGCGGCGGTCCGTCGGCCGGACCGAAGGGGCCGCGGCGGGGGTGGTGGTGGCGCAGGCCGGGGTGCCGGCCGTCGCGCTCGTGCATGGGCCTCATGCTGTCCTCCTGTTGTATCGGATGACAGTAACGATACATCGATACTGTCATCGGTCAAGGTCGTGTGTCGGAGGGGCGCCGGCGCCCGGGGGAACCTGCGGGCCCGCGCCCGCGTGTTCACAGCGACCGTCCAGCCGGAGGACGGGTTGCGTCGAGGACCGGCGCGCACCGTCGTCCTCGACCGAGGAGGTGCCCGTGCCCACCGCTGACGTGCTGACCGCGCCCTGCCGGCCGTCCGGCCCCACGTCCGGCGCCGACCCCGTCCTGGTCGTCATCGCCGGGCTGCCCGGGAGCGGCAAGACCACGCTGCTGCGGCGGTGGCTCGGGCCCGGGCTGCCCGGGGTGGTGGCCCTCGACTCCGAGCAGGTGGCCGCCCGGCTGCGTGCCGCGGGCGTGCTCGTGCCCTACCGCCTCCTGCGGCCGTGGGTCCACCTCCGGCACCGGTGGCGGGTGCTGCGGGGCATCCGCGGCCGGGTGCCGGTCGTCGTCCTCACCGACCCGTGGACCAGCCCGAGCTGGCGCGCGGCCGTGCTGTGGGCCGCCGGGCGGGCCGGCCGGTCGGTGCGCCTGGTGCTGCTCGACGTGCCCCGCGACCTGGCCGAGCCCGGTCAGGCCGAACGCGGGCGGCGGATCCCGGCCCGCCGGATGCGCCGGCACGCCGACCGGTGGCGCCGGCTCCTGAAGGACGCCGCTCCGCAGGAGGCCTGCGTCGTCGACCGGCGGCGGGCCGGCCGGCTGACCCTCGCCGAGGTCCTCGGCCGGGACCCGGCCGGGGCAGCACAGGCCCCGTAACAGCGGCTCAACCGCGGCGACACGTCGCGCGGGCACCGTGGGGACGTGCACAGGGGCCAGCAGCGACGTGCGGGGACGACGGCGTGACGGGGGGCTACCTGCCCATCGAGGAGCACGCCGTCATCGGTGACCTGCGCACCACCGCGCTGGTCGGCACCGACGGCACCATCGACTGGTACTGCCCGGGCCGCTTCGACGCCCCGTCGCTGTTCGCCGCGCTCCTGGACGCCCGGCGCGGCGGGTCCTTCGCGCTGTCCTGCCGGACGGCGGCCCGGCCCAAGCAGCTCTACCTGCCCGACACCAACATCCTCATGACCCGGTTCCTGGCCGCCGACGCGGTGGGCGAGGTCGTCGACTTCATGGTCCCCGAGACCAGCAGCAGCGCGGCGCCGCGCGACCTGCTGGTGCGGCAGGCGCGCGCCGTCCGCGGCCGGGCCACCTTCGAGCTCTCCTGCACCCCCGCCTTCGACTACGGCCGCGCGACGCGCACGGTCGACGTGGTCGAGGGCGTCGGAGCGGTCTTCCGGTCGAGCGCCGGCACGTGCGTGCTCCGCACGCCGGTGCCGCTCAAGGTCGAGGACGGCGGGGGAGTGGGCGCGACGTTCACCCTCGACGAGGGCGAGACCGTCGACCTCGAGCTCGAGTGGCGGGGCGAGGTGCGGCCGCTCCGGGCCGGGGAGACCGACCGGCACTTCGAGGAGACCTCCCAGTTCTGGCAGCGCTGGCTGGCGCAGTCGCGCTACCGCGGCCGCTGGCGGGAGATGGTCCAACGGTCCGCGCTGACCCTGAAGCTGCTCGTCTACCACCCCACCGGCGCCCTCGTCGCCGCGCCGACCACCTCCCTCCCCGAGGAGCTCGGGGGCGGCCGCAACTGGGACTACCGCTACGCCTGGCTGCGCGACGCGGCCTTCACCACGTACGCGCTGATGACGCTGGGCTTCCTGGAGGAGGCCGCGGCCTTCATGGAGTGGATCCAGCAGCGCTGCGAGGCCGCGACGCCCGAGCGCGACGTCATGATCATGTACGCGGTCGACGGCAGCGACCAGCTGCCCGAGACGGTGCTCGACCACCTCGAGGGCTACCGCGGGTCGGCGCCGGTGCGCATCGGCAACAACGCGGTCGGCCAGCGGCAGATCGACGTCTACGGCGAGCTGATGGACTCGGTCTGGCTCTACAACCGCGAGGTCCCGATCTCCTACGACCTCTGGACCGGGCTGTCCCAGCGCCTCGACTGGCTCGCCGACCACTGGCAGGAGCCGGACGAAGGGGTGTGGGAGGTCCGCGGCCCGCGGCAGCGGTTCACCTACTCGGCGCTGATGACCTGGGTCGCCTTCGAGCGGGCCGGCCGGCTGGCCCGGGACCGCGGCCTGCCGGCGCCGGTGTCGAGGTGGCGCAAGCTGGCCGGTGCCGCCTACCGCTTCGTGCAGGACGAGTGCTGGGACCCCCGGATCGGCGCGTATGTCATGCACCCGGGCAGCACGGCCCTGGACGCGTCGTTGCTGTGCATGCCGCTGGTGAAGTTCGCCGGGCCCACCGACCCGCGGTTCCTCTCCACGCTGGACCGGATCGGCGAGCAGCTCGTCTCCGACAGCCTGGTGCACCGGTACGCCATGACCGGCCACGACGGGCTCACCGGCAACGAGGGCACCTTCAACCTCTGCTCGTTCTGGTACGTGGAGGCGCTGACCCGGGCCGGCCGGGTCAAGGAGGCCCGCATGGTCTTCGAGAAGATGCTGACCTACGCCAACCACGTCGGTCTCTACGCCGAGGAGATCGGCCCCTCGGGTGAGGCGCTGGGCAACTTCCCGCAGGCGTTCACCCACCTCGCGCTGATCAGCGCCGCGGTGAACCTCGACCGCGCGCTCGGCGGCTCCTGAGTCAGCGGCCGCCGGACACGTCGACGACCGTCCCGGTGACGTAGGAGGACTCCGGCGAGAGCAGCCAAGCCACGACGGCGGCCACCTCCTCGGGGTCCCCACCCCGGCGCATCGGCACCGTCGGCGCCAGCCGGTCCACCCGGCCGGGCTCCCCGCCCGACGCGTGGATGTCGGTGCGGATCAGCCCGGGGCGCACCGAGTTCACGCGGATCCCCTCCGCGGCGACCTCCTTGGCCAGCCCGACGGTGAGCGCGTCGACCGCGGCCTTGGCGGCGGCGTAGTCCACGTACTCGTCCGTGCCGCCGAGGACGGCGGCCCGCGAGGAGAGGTTGACGATGGCGCCGCCCTCCCCGCCGCGGCGGGTGGACATCGCGCGGACCGCCTCGCGGGCGCAGAGGAACGCCCCCAGGGTGTTGACCGCCAGCGTCCGCTCGATGCGGGCCGCCTCGAGGTCCTCGACCCGGGACTGGATGCCCAGAGCCCCCGCGTTGTTCACCAGTCCCCGCACCTGCCCGAGCGTGGCCGCGGCCGCGAACAGGCCGAGCACGTCGGCCTCCCGGGACACGTCCGCCTGCACGGCGAGGGCGTGCACGCCCGCCGTCCGGCAGGCCGCGGCCACCTCCTCGGCGGGCTCCTCGCGGGTGGTCCAGGACAGGCACACGTCCCAGCCGTCGCGCGCCAGCCGCAGGCTTGTGGCTGCCCCGATGCCGCGCCCGCCGCCGGTCACCACGCACACGGCACGGCCCACCGCCGTCACCTCCGGTACCAGTCAGGACCCCGGTGGGTGAGTGTGGCAGGGGGAACGGGTCAGTCGTCGTCCCAGTCGTCGTGGTCCCAGCGGTCGCCCCAGTGCTCGTGCCAGCCACCACCGCCGTCCCCGCCGCCCCCGCCCCGCCCGTCGTCGGACAGCGCCACCCCGGCCAGGGCGCCGACGAGGACGAGGAACAGCGAGGCCGCGACGAGCACGACCGCGATGCGCGCCGCGCTCAGCCGGCCGGCGGCGGTGGTCAGGGAGGCCCGCGCCTGGTCGACCGCGAGCCGGCCCAGTGACCGCCAGCCCGGCGCGGCGCGCTCCGCCGGGGCCGGCGGGAGGTCCTCGGTCAGCGGGTCGAGGTCGGTGCGGTGGACGGCGGAGAAGGCGTCGGCCATCCGCTCGCTGCCCTCGTCCGGCATCAGCAGGCCGCGGGCCACCGCGTCCTGCAGGCGGGCGACGGTGGCGAGCCGATCGGCGTCCGAGGCGCGCATCCGCGGTTCCGAGCGGGTCGTGCTGTCCAGGTCGATCAGGGGTGCCATGGCTGCTCCCAGGGGTGCGACACGGAGAGGCGCAGTCTCCACCCGCAGCCGGGCTTCGGGGGAGGGTCACGGTGCGCGCAGGGCGCCCGGAACGGGGGGGGGGGGGGGGGGGGGGGGGGGGGGGGGGGGGGGGGGGGGGGGGGGGGGGGGGGCGGGGGGGGGGGGCGGCGCGCCGCCCCCCCCCCCCCCCCCCCCCCCCCCCCCCCCCCCCCCCCCCCCCGCCCCCCCCCCCCCCCCACGAGTCGCTCACGCGCCGACGGGCGCCTCGAGCGGCTGGGGCGTGAACATCGGCGGCTCCTGGCCGGGGGTCAGCGCGGTGGGCCCGTAGAGCCAGTCCACGAAGCCGTAGTCGTGGACGTCGCGGCGCCGCAGGAGCTCGTTGCGCGCCTCGCGCTCCGCCCCGGTGAGGTGCCAGAGCTCGCCCCAGGCCCGGGCGGTGGTCAGCACCCGCCGGCAGTGCTCGGGCCGGACGGCGTCGTAGGCCGCGAGCGCGGCGTCCCAGTCCAGGCGCCCCTCGGCCAGCTGCGCGCCGACGTGCTCGGACAGGACCCAGGCGTCCTCGATGGCCATGACCGCGCCCTGCGCCAGGTACTGCAGCGGCGGGTGCGCGGCGTCCCCCGTGAGTGCGAGCCGGCCCTGGACCCAGTGCGGGATCGGGTCGCGGTCGTACATGCGCCACCAGCGGTCCCGCCACATCAGCGGCAGGCCGGCCCGCACCGGGTCGCAGGTGCCGGCGAAGGCCGCGTCCAGCTCGTTGGGCGTGCCCCAGTCCTCCTCCCCGGCCAGGGCCTTGGGCGACTGGAACACCGCCACCTGGTTGAACATCTCGCCCCTGCGCAGCGGGTACTGCACGAAGTGGCAGTGCGGGCCGACGTAGAGCACGACGTCGCTCATCGAGACGTCCATCTCCGTGACCTGCCCCGCGGGGATCGCGCCGCGGTAGGCGACGTAGGCCGAGCTGACCGGCTCGTCATCGCTGATCAGCCTGCGGGCGACGGAGTACAGGCCGTCGGCGGCGAGGACGACCGGGGCGGTCTCCCGGCCGTCCTCGGAGACCACCGTGACCCCGCCGTCCACGTGCTCGTAGCCGGTGACCCTCACGTCGTTCACCAGGTCCACGCCGGCGCGGCGGCAGGCCCGCAGCAGCGTGCCGTGCAGGTCGCTGCGGTGGATGACGACGTAGGGGGACCCGTAGCGCTCCCTCGCGTCGGCGAGGTCGAGGCGGGTGAGCACCGACCCGTCCAGGGCGTCCCTCATGACGAGGTTCTCCGGGCGCACCCCGAGGGAGAGGACCTCCTCGAGCAGGCCCCAGGAGTCCAGGATGCGGGTGCCGTTCGGGGCGATCTGCAGGCCGGCCCCCACCTCGCCGAACTCCGACGCGCGCTCCAGGACCCGCACCCGCAGCCCCGTGCGGGACAGCGCCAGCGCGTTGGCCAGCCCGCCGATGCCGCCGCCGACGACGAGGACGTCGGGGGTGTCGCCCATCAGTTCCCCTCGAGCGCCACCGGGTCGGCGACGACGTCGTTCTCGCACCGCCCCAGGCCGCTGATCTCGGTGGTCAGGCGCTGCCCGACCTCGAGGTAGCGGGCCGGCGTGCGGGCGTGGCCGACGCCGCCGGGCGTGCCGGTGGCGATGACGTCGCCCGGCCGGAGGGTGACGATCGTGGAGACGTACTCGACCAGCGCGACCGGGTCGAACAGCAGGTCACCGGTGGTGTCCTCCTGCACCGTCTCGCCGTCGATCTTCGTGCTGATTTCCAGGGCCGGCCGGACGCCGCCGGCCAGCTCGTCGGGGGTGACCAGGTAGGGGCCCAGGGGCGTGGTGGCCTCCCAGTTCTTGCCCTGCAGCCACTCGCGGGTGCGGAACTGCCAGTCCCGGCAGGTCACGTCGTTGAGCACCGAGAAGCCGGCGATGGCCGCCTCGGCCTCGGCGCCCTCGGCCCGGCGGACGGTGGTGCCGATGACGAGGGCGAGCTCGCACTCCCAGTCGAACTCGGTGGTCTCCGGCGGCTTGACGATGTCGTCGTTGGCGCCCACGAGGGTGTCGGCGAACTTGGAGAACAGCGTCGGGTACTCGGGCAGGTCCCGGCCCATCTCGAGGATGTGGTTGCGGTAGTTGAGCCCGACGCAGATCACCTTGCCCGGCCGCGGGACGACCGGCGCGTAGGCCGCGCCCCGGGTGTGGGACACCTCCCCGGTCGCGGCGGTGGCCCGCTCCTGCCAGCCGGGGGCGGCGAGGAAGGCGCCGAGGTCGTCGGCGCCGAGGTAGACGAGGCGCTCGTCGTCGACCCGGACCGCGCGGGTGGCGCCGTCCAGGGTGCGGATGGTCGCGAGCTTCACCGGTCACCGCCCACGGCGACGCGGTCGAGGTGCAGGGCCTCGAAGATCGGGGTGTCGCTGAAGCGGAACAGGTCCAGGGCGCCGGAGTCGGAGTCGCTCGGGCCGGCCTCGGAGCGCACCGACAGCGGCTGCCAGGAGGGGACGACGAACAGGTCGCCGCGCTCCACCCGCCAGGAGGCGTCCCCGACGGTGACGGTGCCGGTGCCGTCGAACACCTGGAACACCGAGGAGCCGGCCTCGCGCCGCGGGGCGGTCTCGGTGCCCGAGCGGACGCGGTGCACCTCCGCGCGGATGGTCGGCAGCACGTCGCCGCCGGTGGTCGGGTTGGTGTAGCGCACGGCGGCGTGGCCGGGCTCGACCACCCCGGGGGCGCCCTCGGCCTCCAGCTCGAGCTGGTCGGCCAGCGCGGCGTCGGTGTCGACCCAGCGGTAGTTCAGCAGCGGGGTGCCGGGGGTGGCGCCGGGCGCGGACACCGGGCGCAGGCCAGGGTGGCCCCACAGCCGCTGCGAGCGGGACCGCTCGGGGGTGGTCCGCTCCTCGTCGCTGATCCGGTCGCGGCCGAACTCGAAGAACTGCGACTCGCTGGTGTACTGGAACGGGATGTCCAGGCCGTCGATCCAGGCCATCGGCTTGGACGCCGCGTTGTGGTGCGCGTGCCAGTTCCAGCCGGCCTGCGGCAGGAAGTCGCCGCGGTTCATCGGCACCGGGTCGCGGCCGACGACGGTCCACACCCCCTCGCCCTCGACGACGAAGCGGAACGCGTGCTGGGTGTGCCGGTGCTCGGGGGCGTCCTCACCGGGCATCAGGTACTGGATGGCCGCCCACAGCGTCGGGGTGGCATACGGCTTGCCGCCGAGTGCGGGGTTGGCCAGCGCGATGGCGCGCCGCTCGCCGCCGCGGCCGACCGGCACCAGGTGCCCGGCCTGGTCGGCCAGCTGCAGCAGGTTGGACCACCGCCACACGTGGGGGACCGCCCGCGAGCGCGGGTGCGCCGGCATGAGGTCGCCGATCTCGGTCCACAGCGGGACCAGCAGCTCGCGCTCGAACCCCCGGTAGAGCTCCTCGAGCTCCGGCGTCGGGGTGGGCTGGTCGGGCGAGTCGACGGCGGTCAGGGAGACCGGTGAGGCGAGTTGCTGCGTCATGACAGGGGGTACCTCCCGTGCGGCGGTGGTCAGGGGGAAGGACGTCGGCCCTCTCGGTGGTCCGCGCCCTCCAGGGTCCGCTCCTTCCGCAGGAGGGGATACCGTTTTCTGTTGTGAAGAACCGCCCCCCGTATGCGATCGCGTCCGTCGACTCCGCCCTGCTGCTGGCGACGCTGCTGCAGCAGGAGGGGGCGATGCGGGTGACCGACGCCGCCGAGCGCCTGGGGGTGTCGGTGTCCACGGCCCACCGGCTGCTGGGGATGCTCGTCTACCGCGACTTCGCCGAGCAGCTGCCCGACCGCCGGTACGGGGCCGGGCCCGTGCTGCGCAGCGGTCCCGTGCCGCAGGAGCCGGCGGCCCGGCTGCGCGAGGTCGCGGTGCCGCACCTGCGCCGACTGGTCGACGCGCTGGGGGAGACGGCCAACGTCATGGTCCTGGCCGGCACGGAGGTGCGCTTCGTCGCGACGGTGGAGTGCGACCAGGTCCTGCGGGTGGGGGACCGGACCGGCCGGACGCTCCCGGTGCACCTGAGCTCGGGCGGCAAGGCGGCGCTGGCCACGCTCGGCCGCGAGCAGCTCGCCGCCACCCTCGGCGAGCTCGACGACCGGGCGGCGGCGCGGCTCGAGCGGGAGCTGCGCACCATCCGGCGGCGGGGCTTCGCGGTCAACGACCAGGAGACCGAGACCGGACTGACGGCGATCGGCGTCGCGGTGCCCGACCCGGCCGGCGCCTCCCGGACCGCGCTGTCGCTGGCCGTGCCCACGGCGCGGTACTCCCGCGACCGGCTGCCGGCCTGGAGCTCCGCGCTGACCGCGACCGCCGCCGCCGTGGCCCGCGACCTCGCCCTCGTCTGACGGCGTCCGGGCATCAGCCGTCCGTCCTGACGCGCGTCGCTGTCCGGGACGCCGTCGAGGCAGGCTGCGCAGTCCGCGAACAGGGTGGCCCGGGACGCCGGATGCGGCGGTTGACAGGTCGACGCGCCCGGCGTGGTCGAGGCCGGCCTGGGTGTCGCCGTTCGCGCTCGGTCGACCGTCCGATCGACGCTGCACCACCAGCGACTCCGACGGGAGGGGTCGGTGCCGTTCGGCGCTGCGGAGCAGCCTGCCAGACGATTCTGGTCTGCAGAATCCCCGTGGAAAAGGTGGTGCGGTGGGTCACGATCCGGACCGCATCCCGACGAACAGGGGAGGACCACGTGCCGGAGCAGGGCAGCCGGGAGACGGTCGGCGAGCAACGGAGGCAACTGGCCGACGCCAACCACATCCTCGTCGACCAGCGCATCCTCGACGCCTTCGGGCACGTCAGCGTCCGGTGCGCCGACGACCCCGGGTCCTTCCTGCTGTCGCGCAACCTCGCGCCGGGCCTGGTCGGCCCCGACGACGTCCAGCGGATCACGCTCGACGGGACGACGGAGGACCCGCGGCCCTCCTACCTGGAGCTGTGGATCCACGCCGAGATCTACCGGGCGCGGCCGGACGTCAACGCCGTCGTGCACAGCCACTCGCCCGCG
Source organism: Geodermatophilus sp. SYSU D01105 (assembly GCF_054050095.1). Classification (NCBI taxonomy): domain Bacteria; kingdom Bacillati; phylum Actinomycetota; class Actinomycetes; order Geodermatophilales; family Geodermatophilaceae; genus Geodermatophilus; species Geodermatophilus sp. SYSU D01105. The sequence goes on along the minus strand of NZ_JBJGYR010000018.1, from coordinate 104,695 downwards.
GTCATCCCGTTCGGGGTGGCGCGGACGCCCCTGCGGCCGATCCTCCACATGGCCGGGTTCCTCGCGCCGGAGGTCCCCGTCTTCGAGGCTCGGGACACCCTGGGGACGGCCTCGGACCTCCTGGTCCGCAACGCGGGCTCCGGCGCGGACCTCGCGGCGTCCCTGGGCGCGGCCTCGGTGGTGCTCATGCGCGGCCACGGTTCCACGGCGGTCGGCGCGTCGCTGCAGGAGGCGGTGTACCGGGGCATCTACACCGAGGTGAACGCCCGCGTGCAGGCCGAGGCCCTGCGCCTGGGGGAGTGCACCTACCTCACCGACGAGGAGGCGGCCGCCACCGTGGCCACCAACACGACCCAGCTCGCCCGCGCGTGGGGGTTCTGGCGCGACCGCGTCGGTCAGCCCTCGTGAGCTCCGCTCCCTCCACCCCGTCCCCGTCCTCCGAAGGAGTCCTCCCGTGACCGGATCCCGGGCGCGCGCTCTCGCCGCCGGTGCCGCAGCACTGCTCACCCTCGCCGCCTGTGGCGGCTCCGACGAGGCCGGCGGGGGGACCGGCGAGGGCGGCCTGACGCCGGTCACCATCGGCACCCAGCCCATCGTCGACTCCGCGCCGCTCTACCTCGGCGTCGACCAGGGGTTCTTCGAGGAGGAGGGCATCGACCTCACCATCGAGAGCGCGTCGGGCGGTGCGGTCGTCGTCCCCAGCGTCGTCTCGGGCGACTACCAGTTCGGCCGGGGCAACGTGCTGTCGACGATGATCGCGGTCGACCAGGGCCTGCCGCTGACGTGCATCGCCAACGCCAACTCCACCGCCGGCAACCCGGACTTCGGTGCGGTGGTCGTCCCCGCGGACTCGCCGATCCAGTCGATGGCCGACCTGGCCGGCCGCACCGTGTCGGTCAACACGCTGAACAACATCGGCGACACGACCATCCGCGCCGTCGTGGAGGAGGCCGGCGGGGACCCGCAGGCGGTGCAGTTCGTCGAGATCCCCTTCCCCGACGCCCCGGCCGCCCTGGAGGGCGGCCAGGTCGACGCCGCGTGGATCCTCGACCCGTTCCTCACCGAGGCGGTCGACGCCGGCGCGCGGGTGCTGTCCTACAACTTCTCCGACTTCCACCCGGAGCTCGACATCTCCTGCGTGTTCACCTCGCAGCAGCTGATGCAGGAGGACCCGGAGCTGGTCGAGGCCTTCCAGCGGGCGATGAACCGGTCGCTGGAGTTCTCCCAGCAGAACCCGGAGGAGGTCCGGCGGATCACCGGCACCTACACCGAGATCGACCCGGCGGTGCTCGAGCGGATCGTCATCCCGACCTTCCGCACCGACTTCAGCCGGGAGGCGATGCAGCTGCTCGGGGAGAAGGCGACCGAGTACGGGACCCTGAGCAAGGAGCCCGACCTCGACCAGCTGCTGCCCTGACCGCGGACGGTCGCGTCAGCCGCTGAGCGAGGGGCGGCGCCGGGCACCCGCCCGGCGCCGCCCGCCCGTCCCGAGGCTCGCCGCGAGCGTGCGAGCGGTGAGGGGGGCGGGGTCGCCCGTGGCACCTGGCCCCGTCCCGAGGCTCGCCGGGAGCGGTGAGGAGGACGGGGTCCTTCCTCAGTCGCAGTCGCCGTCGTGGCAGGTGCAGCCGCACTCGTCGACGCAGAAGACGTGGTTGCCGTGGTCGCAGGGGGTCATCAAGAGCTCCTCGGGCGTCAGTGCCAGCAGTCGCGCGCCGGCACCTCCGCGGACGGAGTGTGGCGGCCGCCACACCGTACGTGCTGCACGGGCGCCTCGCCGGTCGAGCGGGGCCGGGACGCCCCCGGCGTGTCGGCCTACCGCCGGCGCTCGTCCTCCCGGACGTGCGACGCCCGCAACGAGCCGGGGTGCGCCTTCGCGGTCGGGTCGCGCCGGGTCTTGAGCAGGCTGGCGACGGTGACGACGGCCAGGACGACGCCGATGACGACCAGGCTCAGCGGGGTCGGGATCTCGGGGACGCGCTCGTCGATGTCGACGTGCGCCCAGTGCAGGATCAGCTTGACGCCGATGAAGGCGAGGATCAGGGCCAGCCCGGTGGAGAGGTAGACCAGCCGGTCGAGCAGGCCCTTGACCAGGAAGAACAGCGCCCGCAGGCCCAGCAGGGCGAAGGCGTTGGCGACGAAGACGACGTAGGGCTCGTCGGTCACGCCGAAGACCGCCGGGATCGAGTCGAGCGCGAACAGCAGGTCCACGCTGCCGATGGCCACCAGCACGACGATCAGTGGCGTGAACACCCGGCGGCCGTCGACCCGGGTGGTGAGCCTGCCACCCACGTAGTCGTCGGTGACCGGCAGGAACCGGCGGGCGGCCTTGACGACGGCGTTGTCCTCGACGTCGGGGTCCTCGTCGCGGTGCCGGAACAACTGGACGGCGGTGTAGACCAGCAGCAGGCCGAACACCAGGAACATGAAGGAGAACAGCGACAGCAGTGTCGCGCCCAGGGCGATGAAGACCGCCCGCATCACCAGGGCCAGGACGATGCCGAAGGTCAGCACCTTGTGCTGGTGCTCCTCGGGCACCGAGAACGTGGTCATGATGATGACGAAGACGAAGAGGTTGTCGACCGACAGGCTCTTCTCGACGATGTAGCCCGCGAAGTACTCCGTGCCCGCATCCCCGCCGTACCGCGTGGCGAACCAGACGCCGAACGCGACCGCGACGAGGACGTAGAAGACCGACCACGCGGTGGCCTCACCGAACCCCACGCGGTGCGGTCGCACCGCGGCGAGGACCAGGTCGACGGCCAGCAGGCCGACGATGAGGCCGATGGTGAGCGCCCAGGTCAGGCCACTGATTTCCAGCACGTCCGGTCCGCCTCTCTCGTCCCGTCAGGGGGCGTTCCTCGTCCGCTCGCGCGCGCGGCCGGGCACTCCGACCGGGGCCGGCCTGCCCGGGTAACGCCCGAGCGCGGCCGTGCGCTCCCGGCGGGCGTTGCGGCCACGCGGACCGCGGGCACATCCTGCTGGCGACGGCCGGTGAGCGGAGACCTGCGTGGACGTTGTGGACGTGTTCGCCGACGCGGCGGAGAACCTCTACCCCGCGCGGATGCAGATGGCGCTGTCCCTGGGCTGGCACATCGTCTTCGCCTGCTTCGGGATCGCCTTCCCGCTCATCACGGTCGTCGTCGAGTGGCTCGGGCACCGGCGCGGCGACGCGGCCCTGCTGGGGCTGGCGCACACCTGGGCCAAGGCGATGGGTGTGCTCTTCGCCGCGGGTGCGGTCTCCGGGACGCTGCTGTCGTTCGAGATGGGCATCCTGTGGCCGGGCCTCATGGACCGCTTCGGCGAGGTCTACGGCTTCCCGTTCGTCCTCGAGGGGTTCGCCTTCTTCATCGAGGCGATCTTCGTCGGCGTCTACCTGTTCGGCTGGAACCGGCTCTCCCCGCGGGCGCACATGGCCAGCGCGCTCCCGATGGTGGTCTCCGGGATGGCCGGGGCCTTCTTCGTCGTCGCGGCGAACGCCTGGATGAACAACCCGACCGGGTTCCGGCTCGACGCCGAGGGCCGGGTCGTGGAGGCCGAGCCGTGGGCGGCGATGTTCGGCCCGTCCACCTGGCCGCAGGTGACCCACATGCTGCTGGCGGCCTACATGGTCACCGGCTTCACCGTCGCATCGGTCTACGCGGTCGGCATGCTGCGCGGACGGCGCGACCGCCACCACACGCTGGGGTTGCTCGTCCCCCTCGCGTTCGCCGCGGTGGTGACGCCGGTGCAGATCGGCGTGGGTGACTGGGCGGCCAACACCGTCGCCGACAACCAGCCGGCCAAGCTCGCCGCGATGGAGGGGCAGTTCGAGACCACCGCCGGCGCCCCGCTGTCCGTGGGCGGCTGGTTCACCGGCGAGGAGATGCGGTACGCGGTGGAGATCCCGAACGGGCTCTCCCTGCTGGTCCACCACGACCCCGACGGCGTGGTGCTGGGCCTGGAGGAGTTCCCGGCCGACCAGCGGCCGCCGGTCAACGTCGTCCACCTGGCGTTCGACCTGATGGTGTCGATCGGCTTCGCGCTGCTGCTGCTGGCGGCCTGGTTCGGCTGGAGCTGGTGGCGGCGGCGCCGGGTCCCCGGCGCGCCCTGGTTCCTCCGCGCGGTCGCCGTCTCGGGGGTCGCGGCGATCCTGGCCATGGAAGCGGGCTGGGTCGTCACCGAGGTCGGCCGCCAGCCGTGGATCGTCTACGGCGTCATGCGCACGGCCGAGGCCGTGAGCCCGGCCCCGGGCCTCCACCTGGGCTTCTACGCCGTGGTCGCGGTCTACGTGGCCCTGACCGCGCTCACCGTCTTCGTCCTGCGCCGGCTGGCCCGCAGCAGCGACACCCCGGCGCCCCAGGAGGTCGACGCCCGCCCGCCCGACCCGCACAGCGACGAGGTGGCGGTGCGATGACGCTGGCGGACGTGGTCCTGAGCGTCATGTTCGTCGGCCTGGTCGCCTACGGACTGTTCGGTGGGGCCGACTTCGGCGCCGGCATCTGGGACCTGCTGGCCGGCGGCACCCGGCGCGGTGCCCGCCAGCGCGCGCTCATCGAGCGCTCGATCGCCCCGGTCTGGGAGGCCAACCACGTCTGGCTGATCTTCGTCCTCGTCGTCCTGTGGACGGCGTTCTCGGGTGCGTTCGCCGCGGTGGTGTCCACCCTCTACGTCCCGCTCACGCTGGCCGCCTTCGGGATGATCGCCCGCGGGGCGGCGTTCGCCTTCCGCAAGAGCATCAGCACCCTGGGCATGCGCCGGTTCCTCGGGGCGGGGTTCGCCCTCTCCTCGCTGCTCACCCCGTTCTTCCTCGGCACCGTCGTCGGCGGGGTCGCCTCCGGCCGGGTCCCCGCGGGCATCGCGGCCGGGGACGTCGTGACCAGCTGGCTGAACCCCACGTCCCTGCTCGGCGGGGTGCTCGCCGTCCTGGTGTGCGCCTACCTCGCCGCCGTCTTCCTGTGCGCCGACGCCCGCCGCGAGGGCGCCGACGACCTCGCCCGGCAGTTCCGGGCCCGCGCCCTCGGGACGGCGGCGGTGACCGGCGCCGTCGGCATCGCCGGCCTGTTCGTGCTCCGCGCCGACGCCCCGCAGCTGTTCGCGGGGCTCACCGGCCGGGCCCTCCCGGTGGTCGCGCTGTCGGTCGTCGCCGGCCTCGCCGCACTCGGGCTGCTCTGGACGCGCCGGTTCGTGCCGGCGCGGGCGGCCTCGGCGGTCGCGGTGACCGCGATCCTGGTCGGCTGGGCGGTGGCGCAGTACCCCTACGTCCTCGTCCCGGACCTGACCATCGAGGAGGCCGCCACCGGCCGGGCGACGCTGGTCGCCATGCTCGTCGCCCTCGTCGTGGGGGCCGCGGTCCTGATCCCGGCGCTGGTCTACCTGTACACGCTGTTCCAGCGCGCTCCCGCGGAGCCGGCCGGCCGGGACACCGCGCCGACGCCGGCAACGGGCGCCGGGGCCTCCTGACCCGCTCCGACTGACCGGCTCCGGCGGGACCCCGTTTCGAGATCCCCCCGTGGTGGGCAGACCCCGCCCGTTCCTGTGGCTCGGCGCGGAGGAGGCCCGATGCGGGCGATGGTGTACCGGGGGCCGTACAAGGTGCGGGTCGAGGACAAGGACGTCCCGGCCATCGAGCACCCGAACGACGCGATCGTCCGGGTGACCCTCGCCGCGATCTGCGGCTCGGACCTGCACCTCTACCACGGCCTCATGCCGGACACCCGGGTCGGGCACACCTTCGGCCACGAGTTCATCGGCGTCGTCGAGCAGGTCGGGTCCTCGGTGCGGAACCTGCAGGTCGGCGACCGGGTGATGGTCCCGTTCAACATCTTCTGCGGCAGCTGCTGGTTCTGCGCCCGCGGCCTGTACTCCAACTGCCACAACGTCAACCCGAACGCCACCGCGGTCGGCGGCATCTACGGCTACTCGCACACCACTGGCGGCTACGACGGCGGCCAGTCGCAGTACGTCCGCGTCCCGTTCGCCGACGTCGGCCCGGTGCGCATCCCCGACTGGATGCACGACGAGGACGCCGTCCTGCTGACCGACGCCGCCGCGACCGGGTACTTCGGTGCGCAGCTGGGCGAGATCGCCGAGGGCGACACGGTCGTCGTCCTGGGCGCCGGACCGGTGGGCCTCATCGCCGCCCAGTCGTCGTGGCTGATGGGCGCGGGACGGGTCATCGTCGTCGACCACCTGCAGGAGCGGCTGGAGAAGGCGCGGACCATGGCCTACGCCGAGACGCTGGACTACGACGAGTACGACGACGTCGTCGTCGAGCTCAAGAAGCAGACCGACTTCCTCGGTGCCGACGTCGTCATCGAGGCGGCGGGCGCGGAGGCCGACGGCAACCTGGTGCAGCAGGTCACCGGGACCAAGCTCAAGCTGCAGGGCGGCTCCCCGGTGGCGCTGAACTGGGCGATCGACGCGGCGCGCAAGGGCGGCACCGTCTCCGTCGTCGGCGCGTACGGGCCGATCCCCAACGCGGTGAAGTTCGGCGACGCGCTCAACAAGGGGCTCACCCTGCGGATGAACCAGACGCCGGTGAAGCGCCAGTGGCCGCGGATGTTCGAGCACGTGCGCAACGGCCACCTCACGCCGCGGGCGATGGTCACCCACCGGTTCCCGCTGGAGCACATCGCCGAGGCCTACCACGTGTTCTCCGCCAAGCTCGACGGCTGCATCAAGCCGCTGGTCCTGCCCGACGCGGCCTGAGCGAGGAGCGACGATGACCCACCCCGACATCCCGAGCGCCTACGTCCGGGACAAGCGCGCACCCCGCGAGACGCCCGAGCAGCTGCGCGCCCGGATCCCCGGCTGGGGCGCCGACCTCGACCCGGCCGACCGGCCCTCGTACCCGAAGCTGCAGTACCCGGCCGACACCGGCGCGCACTGGGACTTCCCCGAGCGGCAGCCGGAGACCTGGCCGCGGGAGCGCTCGATCGAGCACGCCTTCGTCACCCCGGTCTTCGGCACCGCGCAGCCACCCCGCGGGGTGTCCGGGGCCATCCGGAAGCTCGCCTACCGCCGCTTCAGCGAGGGCCGCCTGGCGCACTGGCTGCTGCTCATCGTCGGCGACCGGGTCGACGCCTGGGGGAGCCACCTGCGCTCGTTCGCCACGCTGCGACCGGACAACCCGGTGACCGAGACCGGGGTGCGCACCGAGCTCACCCACGGCGGGTTGCGCTCGCGACGCGGGCGCAGCGACGCCCGGCACCACGTCCTGGACCCGGTCGTCGTCGCCGGCCCGTGGGTGCTCGCCGGGGTCGGCGCCTGGAGCGGGCTGCGGCGGGTCGTCCGGGCCGTGCGGGGGTGAACCGGGCGCCCGGCCGCTGCGTGCCGCCGTCGCCGGAGCCTGGGACCGTGGGGGTGTGGACCCGCTGACCGCCCTGCCCGAGGCCGTGCGGGCCCGCTTCCGCGCGCGGGTGTCCGGCGACCCGACCGGCGTCCCCGGCTGGGTGCGCGACATCGGCCGCGTCGGCGAGGGCCCCGGCTGGTTCGAGCCCGGCGGCGTCGTCTGGTGGGTCCACGGCGACCTCTCGACCCTGGTCGGCGGGATCGCCGCGCTGCTCGGCCAGGCCGCGCACCCGCTGGCCCTGACCGGCGTGCGCCGCCACTCGGCCTACCTGGCCGACCCGTGGGCGCGGCTGGCCGGCACCGCCCGCTGGCTGGTGGTCACGACGTTCGGGTCGGCCGAGCTGGCCGAGCGGGAGGCCGCCCGGGTCCGCGGGATGCACCAGCGGGTGCGTGGCACCGCCGACGACGGGCGGCCCTACTCCGCCGGAGACCCGGAGCTGCTCCGGTGGGTCCACCTGGCGTTCACCGACGCCTTCCTCGCCGCGCAGCAGGCCGTGGGCCGGCCCGCGCCGGCCCGTCTCGGCCGCCGCTGGCCCGACGCCTACGTGCGCGAGTGGGCGCGCAGCGCGCAGGCCCTGGGCGCCGGGGACCTGCCGGGGACGGCGGCGGAGCTGGCCGAGGCGCTGGCCGCCCACCGGCCGGTGCTGGAGCCGGTGCCGCCCGACCTGCGGGCGTTCCTCACCGCCCCGCCCGGGCTGGGGCCCGCCGAGCAGGTGTTCTACCGCGGCCTCGCCGGGGCAGCCGGGTCGGTGGTGTCGCCGGTCCTCGCGCCGTTGACGGGGGTGCCGGGGCGGGGGAGGGGCGTCGTCCGGCTGCCGGTGAGCCGCGCCCAGCTGCGCGCCCTCCAGGTGCTGCTCGGGTCGCGCAGCCCCTCGGAGGAGGCGGCGCTCTGGCGGCTGGGGCTGGGCCCCGCGCCGGCGTGGGCGGGGGACGGCGCGGTCAGCGCGGCAGGGTGATCTTGTACTGCGCCATCTTCCGGTAGAGCGTGGCGCGGCCGATGCCCAGCTCCTCGGCGGCCCGGGTGATCGTCGTCCCCGGTTCGGTCAGGCACCGGACGATCTCGTCGCGCTCGAGCCGCTCCAGCCGGGTGAGCGGGCGGCCGCCGCCGTCGAGCACCTCCGGCGGCAGGTGGTGGACGTCGACGACGTCGGCGCGGGCCGCCGCGTCCCGGACCACGCGCCGCAGCTGGCGCACGTTGCCCGGCCAGGCGCACGCGGTCAGCGCGCGGGCGGCGCGGGCGGTGAAGCCGACCGCCCGGTGCCGTTCCTGCTCGGCGAACCAGTGCGCGAGCGGCACCACGTCGTCGGTGCGGTGCCGCAGCGCGGGCACCTCGACGACGGTGTCGACCAGGGTGGCCAGCCGGCCGGGGACCGCGGTGAAGTCGGGCGCGGTGAACACGAACGGCTGCGGCCGACCGGTACGGCGGCCCGCCCCCAGCGTCTGCGCCAGCTCCTCGGTGGCCCACGCCGGCAGGTGCGGCAGGCCGGAGACGATGACCAGGGTGTCGGGGTCGCGCAGCTCCGGCGTCCACAGCTCCAGCCAGGCCGCGACGTCCCCGGCCTCGGGCGCGCGGGCGTGCAGCACCCGGTGGCGGGGGGCGACCCGGCGACGGGCCAGGGCGGCCAGCGCGGCCTTGCCCGCGCCCGGCTCGCCCACGACCGCGGTGACCCGGTCGGCCGCCGCGGCGGCGTCGGCCACGGCGGCGCGCCAGGCCGCCGAGACGCACGGGTCGCCGGCATCGGGGGCCAGGTGCCCGCCGACCACGTGGAAGACCTCGCCGCGCGGCGCCGGGCGCACCGTCCGCCCGCCGGCGCGGACCAGCATCAGCGCGCTCGTGGCGCTCGCCGCCGCCTGGGCCAGGCCGAGCAGCAGCTCGGAGGAGGAGTCCGACCAGGTGGTCAGGTTGATGCTGCCCGCGAGGTCCCCGCTCACCGGGTCCACGACCGGCACCGCGGCGCAGGTGAACCCGCGCAGCTCGGCGCACCAGTGGTCGTCGGCCCGGACCAGCGAGGGAGCGCGGTCGGCGAGGGACAGGCCCAGCCCGTTGGTGCCGGCGTTGCGCTCGGCGTAGGAGAAACCCGGCGCGAGGTGGACCCGGTCGAGCGACCGCAGGATGCCCGCGTCGCTGCACAGCCGGGCGAGCACCAGCCCGTCGGCGTCGGCGACCATGAGGCTCACCGGCTCGTTCGGGATCGTCGCCTGCAGGTCGGTGAGCACCCGGGAGGCGCACTCGTACAGCAGCGACCCGGTGTCCAGCGAGCCGGTGAAGACGGGGACGACCTCGTCCGGGGTGACGCCGTAGTCCTGGCTGCGGCGCCACGAGGCGCGCAGCCGGGAGGGCGCGGGCCGGGCGGCCAGCACCGGGTCGGCGAGGGGGTGGGGGGCGGCCCGGCGCACGTCCACGGGACACCTCCTGGGCGGGACGGGCCGGTGGCTGTGGCCCGCGCCACACGAATGTAACCCCGCGGAGCGCCGTCCAGGGGGCGTTCCAAAGTGAGACAACGACCGGCTTCTGCGGCCGTCCGGCCGTCCCTAGCGTCGGCTCCACCGACGTGACCGGTGTCACAGGAGAGCCGACGGAGGCCGGAGATGTACCGCAAGGACGGCGAGACCTACTACGTGGTGGACTCCCACATCGCCCTGTGGGACGCGCGCCCGGAGAACCAGCGCAACGTCCACGGCAAGCAGTTCATCGACTGCTTCTACGACTACCACCGCAACCTCAGCCCCGAGTCGGAGGTCTGGGGGTACGAGGAGTACCTCTACCAGGGCGGCGAGCGGCTGATGCGGGACGTGTTCGTCGACGGCATCGTCGACCACGCGATCTTCCAGCCGGCCCGGCTGGCGGAGTTCTACCACCGCGGTTTCGGCCAGACCGACGAGGCCTCCGCCCTCGCCGCGCAGCACCCCGACGAGCTCACCTACAACCACTACTGGGACCCCCGTGACGGGGAGAACGGCCTGGACCAGTTGCGGGCCGACGCCGAGCGGTTCGGCCTCAAGGGCGTGAAGCTCTACACCGCCGACTGGCACGGTGAGTCCCGCGGCTGGAAGCTGACCGACCCGATGGCCTACCGGTACTTCGAGGTCTGCCGCGAGCTCGGGATCACCAACATCCACATCCACAAGGGCCCGACCATCCGGCCGCTGGACCGCGACGCGTTCGACGTGGCCGACGTCGACCACGTGGCCAGCGACTTCACCGACCTGACGTTCGTGGTGGAGCACTGCGGCCTGCCGCGGCTGGAGGACTTCTGCTGGATCGCCACGCAGGAGCCCAACGTGTACGCGGGCCTGGCCGTGGCGATGCCGTTCATCCACACCCGGCCGCGGTACTTCGCGCAGATCATGGGCGAGCTCGTCTACTGGATCGGTGAGGACCGCATCCTCTTCTCCAGCGACTACGCCCTGTGGACGCCGAAGTGGCTGGTCGAGCGGTTCGTGGACTTCCAGATCCCGGAGGACATGACCGAGTACGCGCCGCTCACCACCACGACGAAGAAGAAGGTGCTGGGTCTCAACGCGGCGCGGCTCTACGACCTCCCGGTGCCGCAGGAGTGCCGGCTGCCCGAGGCCGACGAGACGGAGACCGGCCCGCGCGAGCCGGGTGCCGCCGACCTGGCGATGGCCTGAGGGCGGCGCGATGACCGCCGTCCTGCCCGACCTCGAGGGCGAGGTGCGCGCCGCGCTCGGCGCCGTCGTCGACCCCGAGCTCGACGAGCCGATCACCGACCTCGGCTTCGTCCGCTCGATCGACGTCGACGGCGCCGTGGTCGAGGTCCACCTCCGCCTGCCGACGTCGTTCTGCGCGCCCAACTTCGCCTGGCTGATGGCCTCCGACGCCCGGGAGGCGGTCGCCGCCGTCCCCGGGGTGGCGCGCGTGGTGGTGGCCCTCGACGACCACTCCGACTCCGACCTGATCAACCGCGGCCTGGCCACCGGCGCCGACTACCGGACCACCTTCGCCCACGAGGCGGAGGAGTCCCTCGACGAGCTGCGCGCCACCTTCCTCCGCAAGGCGCACACCGCGGCGATGGAGCGGGCGGTCACCGCCCTGCTCCGGGCCGACCCGGCCGTGGACGTGGCGGTGCTCACCCTCGGCGACCTGCCGGCGGGGGAGCTCACCACCGAGGCGCTGCTGCGCCGCCGGGCCGCGGTCGGCCTGCCGCTGGACCCGGGCTCGGCGGTGCTGGTCGACGCCGACGGCACCCGGCCCGCCCGCGACGCCGCGGCGCACTTCCTGCGCCGCGCCCGCTCGGTGCGGATCTCCGTCGACGGCAACGCGCACTTCTGCCGCGGCCTGCTGGCCACCCGCTATCCCGGCGCGGAGGCCGACCAGGTGCCCCGCCCCGAGGACCGTCCCCTGCTCCCGCTCACCGTCACGAAGGGAACCCACCCGTGAAGGCCGTCCGCGTGCACGAGTACCACGCCGACCCCTCGATCGACGACATCCCCGAACCCCGGCTCCAGGGTCCCCTCGACGTCATCGTCAGGATCGGCGGCGCCGGGGTCTGCCGGACCGACCTGCACATCCTCGAGGGCCAGTGGGCCGACCTGCAGAACCCGGAGCTGCCCTACGTGATCGGGCACGAGAACGCCGGGTGGGTGCACCAGGTCGGGGAGGGGGTCACCAACGTCGCGGTCGGTGACACCGTGATCCTGCACCCCCAACCCAGCTGCGGCCTGTGCACGGCCTGTCGCGCCGGCCGGGACATGCAGTGCGAGAACGCCTTCTTCCCCGGGCTGTCGAACGACGACGGCGGCATGGCCGAGTACCTGCGCACCACGGCCCGTGCCTGCGTGAAGCTCGACCCGTCGACCAACCCCGCCGACGTCGCCGCGCTCGCGGATGCCGGCATCACCGCTTACCACGCCGTGCGCAAGGCCCTGCCACTGCTGCACCCGGGCACGACGGCGGTCGTGCAGGGCGCCGGCGGTCTCGGCCACATCGGCATCCAGTGCTTGGCGGCGCTGTCGGGCACCCGGATCGTCGTCGTCGACCGCAACCCCGACGCCCTGGAGCTCGCCCGGCAGATCGGCGCGGACGAGACCGTGGTCGCCGACGGCAGCCAGGTGCAGGCGGTCCAGGACCTGACCGGCGGGGGTGCCGACGTCGTCTTCGACTTCGTCGCCGAGCAGGGCGCGGAGATGGACGGCTGGCACATGACCGGCCCGGCCGGCTCGTACTACGTCATCGGGTACGGCGGCGAGCTCCGGATCCCGACGCTGGACTTCGTCGCCGGCGAGAAGAACATCGTCGGCAACATCGTCGGCACCTACAGCGACCTGGCCGAGCTGATGGTGCTCGCGCAGGCCGGGAAGGTCACCCTGCACACCCAGCAGTACCCGCTCGACCGGGCCGTGGACGCGCTCCGCGACCTCGACGCCGGGAAGGTCCGGGGGCGCGCCATCCTCGTCCCCTGAGCTCCCACCCGACCGGCCGGCGCGCCCCGCGCGCCGGCCGGTCGGCGCGCGCCCGGGCCTGCGCCAGCCCCGTGTCGACTGTCGGCAGGTCCCTGCCGACAGCACGGCTACGATCAGCGGCGACGAGGAGGTGCCCATGAGCATCGAGCCCCTGGCCAGCCTGGACCGCAGCACGCTGCGGGAACGGGCCCTGGAGGCGCTCCGGTCGGCCGTCCTCTCCGGCCGGTACCGGCCCGGCGACCACCTCGGCGAGGTCGAGCTCGCGTCCTCGCTCGGGGTCAGCCGGGGCACGGTGCGGGAGGCCCTGCGGCACCTGCAGCAGGAGGGCCTGGTGACCGCGGGCAACCGCGGGATGCTGCGGGTCAACAGCCTGACCTCCGCCGAGGTCCAGGAGCTCTTCCAGGTCCGCGCGGCCCTCGAGGGCCTGGCGGTCCGGCAGGTCATCGCCTCGCCGCGGCGGGGGGCGGCCGTGACCGCCCTGCGCGAGGCGCTCGAGCGCATCGCCGCCGAGGACGAGGACTCCCCGGCGCGGATCGAGGCCGACCTGGCCTTCCACCTGCTGCTGTGCCGGCTGTCGGGGAACTCGATGCTCGTCGAGGCGTGGCAGCGGCTCGAGGGACGCATGCGCGTCGCCATCCTCAACGGCGCGGCGTGGCAGGCGCCGATGACCGCGCGCGACCGGCACGCCCCCATCGTCGACGCCATCGAGCAGGGGGACGTCGTCGGGGCGGTGCACGTCGTCGAGGAGCACATGGCCTCGGCCGCGGACCACTTCGCCCGCTCGGCCGCCCCGGCCTGACGCCTGCGGGGCACCCCGCCCGGCACTGAGTGGAGTGCCACGGCGCGGGACTGTGCCCAGGGCACTCCACTGCGCGCAGCCCCCGACGCCGAGGCCCGGGCCCTCGCTCTGCGCTGACCTCCGCGTTGCGAGGTGACCCTTGACACGGTGACGCACGCCACCCACACTCGGTCGGGAGTTGACTGTTAACAGTCAACTGATAGCGGGGACCACGCCCATCGCTCACCCGGAGACCACCATGACCGAGCGGCACCCTCCCGTCCGCGATCCACACCTCGAAGAGGTCGCCCAGTGGCACCCGATCGAGGGCACCCCCACCAAGAAGAAGGTCGCCATCGGCTGCTCCGTCGGGGCGACGATCGAGACCTACGACTTCATCGGGTTCGGCATCGCGGCGGCGCTGTACTTCAACACCGCCTTCTTCCCCGCGGACGACCCGCTGTCGGGCACGCTGCTGTCCTTCGCCACGCTGGGCATCGGTTTCGCGGTGCGCCCGCTCGGCGGGATCATCGGCGGCTACCTCGGTGACCGGATCGGCCGCAAGCCGGTCCTCGTCGGCTCCCTGCTGCTCATGGGCATCGCGACGGTGCTCATCGGCTGCCTGCCCACCTATGACCAGGTCGGCATCTGGGCCGGGATCCTCCTGGTGGTCGTCCGCGTCGTGCAGGGGCTCGCGTTCGGTGCCGAGTGGGGCGGCGCGATCCTGATGTGCTTCGAGCACGCGCCGTGGCGGAAGAAGGGCCTCTACACCGGCATCACCCAGGCCGGCTTCCCGGTCGGGCTGCTGCTGGCCAACCTGGCGTTCCTCGCCAGCGTCCCGCTGGGCGGCTCGTGGGCGTGGCGGGTGCCGTTCCTGCTCAGCGCCGTCCTGATCGTCGTGGGCATCGTGATCCGGCTCAAGGTCGAGGAGTCGCCCGAGTTCGAGGAGCTCAAGGAGGAGGGCGAGCTCTCGGAGAACCCGCTGCTCGAGGTGCTCCGCGACGACTGGCGCAACATCCTGCGCGCCTTCTGCCTGCGGATCACCGAGACCGCCGGCTACGCGGTGTCGGTCACGTTCATGCTGTCCTACGTCGCCGCCGAGGGGCTGGCCGACCGGTCGGTCACGCTCACCGCGACGATGATCGCCGCCGGGATCGGCATCTTCGCCACCACCTACTGGGGCGCGCTCACCGACCGCGTCGGGCGGCGCCCGGTGTACCTGCTGGGCACCGCGCTGCACCTGCTGTGGGGCATCCCGCTGTTCCTCGTGGTCAACACCGGCGTCGCCGTGGCGATCGTCATCGCGTTCGTCATCAGCTACGCGGTCCTGCAGAACTCGCTGGCCGGGGTGCAGGGCGCCTGGTTCTCCGAGCTGTTCGCCACGAAGACCCGCACCACGGGCGCGTCGCTGGCCTACCAGATGTCGGCCGTCGTCTCCGGCTTCACCCCGCTGATCACCACCGCGCTGTACGCCGGCCTCGGCTGGATCGGCCCGGCGCTGCTGTTCAGCGGCTACGGCCTGCTGGGCCTGGTCGCCGCGCTGGCCACCCGCGAGACCTGGGGCCGGGTCGAGCGCGAGGAGGTGGCCGCCCTGGAGCGCAGCCTCCGGACGCCGTCCACCGTCCCCGCCCCCCGTCCCGGATCGGCCGAGCGTCGGACGACCGCCGACTCGGCGACCGACTGACCCGCACGAGGAGGACCACGTCATGACCGCACTGAGCACGAGCCACGGAGCGACACCGACCGTCGACCGGGCGGAGCGGATCGAGCGGATCCGGCAGGCCGCGTACCGGATCCGGCGCAACGCCCTCGACATGGGGGAGGTGCAGGGTCAGGGCTACATCGGGCAGGCGCTGGGCGTCGCCGACGTCCTCGCGGTCGTCTACACCGACCAGCTGCGCTACCGCCCCGAGGACCCGCACTGGCCCGACCGGGACCGTCTCCTGCTCTCCATCGGCCACTACGCCATCGCGCTGTACGCGGCGCTGGCCGAGGCCGGGACCATCCCGCTCGAGGAGCTGGAGACCTACGGCTCGGACGACTCCCGGCTGCCCATGTCCGGGATGGCCTCCTACACCCCGGGCATGGAGATCTCCGGCGGCTCCCTCGGCCACGGCCTGACGGTGGCCACCGGGATGGCCCTGGGGCTGCGCCACCTCGGCAACCCCGCCCGCGTGTTCAACCTGCTCTCGGACGGCGAGCTCGACGAGGGCTCCACCTGGGAGGCCGCGATGTCCTGCGCCCACCACGGCCTGGACAACGTGACCGCGATCGTCGACGTCAACGCCCTGCAGGCCGACGGCCCCACGGCCGGCGTCCTGCGCACCGAGCCGGTCACCGACAAGTGGCGCGCGTTCGGCTGGCACGCCCTGCGGGTGGACGGCAACGGCGTCGGTGCCCTCGTCGACGCCTTCGACGAGATCCGGGAGCACCGCGGCTCGCCCTCGGTGCTCATCTGCGACACCCGCGTCGGTTGCGGGGTGCCGCTGCTCGAGGGCCGGGAGAAGGCCCACTTCATGCGGGTCGAGCAGCACGAGTGGCAGATCGCCCGCGACCAGCTGCAGGAAGGACTGGCCCGATGACCAGCACCGCACCCCGGAAGAAGCTGACCACCTCGGCGATGATCGCGTCGTTCGCCGACCCCGGTCAGCGCACCACCAGCGCACCCTTCGGGCACGCGCTCAACCGCCTGGCCGAGGAGCGGCCCGAGATCGTCGGGCTGTCGGCCGACCTGGCCAAGTACACCGACATGCACGTGTTCCGCGACGCCCACCCGGACCGCTTCTTCCAGATGGGCATGGCCGAGCAGGCGATGCTCGGGGCGGCGGCCGGGCTGGCGGAGGTCGGGCTGGTGCCCTTCGCCTCCACCTACTCGGTGTTCGCCACCCGGCGGGCCTACGACTTCCTGTGCCTCGACATCGCCGAGCCGAACCTGAACGTCAACGTCGTCGGCGCCCTGCCCGGGCTCACCACCGGCTACGGGCCGAGCCACCAGGCCACCGAGGACCTCGCGATCCTCCGCGGCTGCCCGAACCTGACGATCGTCGACCCCTGCGACTCGGTCGACATCGAGCAGGCGGTGCCCGCGCTGGCGGCGGCGCCGGGACCCACCTACCTGCGGTTGCTCCGCGGCGCGGTGCCCACGGTGCTCGACGAGTACGACTACCGCTTCGAGCTCGGCAAGGCCGCCGAGCTGCGGACCGGCCGGGACGTCGTCCTCATCTCCACCGGGCTGATGACGATGCGGGCCCTGCAGGCGGCGGCCCGGCTCGAGGCCGATCACGTCGACGTCGCCGTGCTGCACGTCCCGACCATCAAGCCGCTGGACACCGCGGCGATCCTCCGGGCGGCCCGCACCGACCGGCTCGTGGTCACCCTGGAGAACCACACCGTCGTCGGCGGGCTCGCCGAGTCGGTCGCCGCGACGCTGGCCTTCGCCGGGGTCGGGACGCGCGTGGTGCCGATCGCCCTGCCCGACGAGTTCCTCGCCGCCGGCGCCCTGCCCACCCTGCACGACCGCTACGGCCTGTCGACCGACGCCGTCGTGGCCCGGGTCAAGGCCGAGCTGGTGGGCGCCGCGCACCGCCCGTGGTCGGCCGATCCGGCTCCGGCCACGATCTGACGGGGCCGGACGATGACCGGAACGACCCCGGGCCCGCCCGTGCCGGCCGGCAGCATCGACCCCCGGCTCGGGTGCTCCACGATCTCCTTCCGGAGGCTGCCGCTGCCGGAGGCGCTGGCGCAGGTCGCCGCCCAGGGCTTCGGGGAGACCGACCTCGGTGCCCTCCCGGGGGTCTGCGACCACGTCCCTCTCCCGCTCCCCGCCTCCCTGGTCGACGAGCTGGCCGGGCAGGTGCTGGCCAGCGGGGTGGCGGTGCGGGTGGTCAACGCCGACGTCGGCGATCTGGACGACCCCGACCTCGACGGACCGGAGCTGCACGAGCGGCTGCACCCCCTGGCCGAGCTGGCCCGGGCGGTCGGCACCTCGACGGTCGTGCTGCCGTGCGGCCGGGCCGGGACGACGCCACGCAGCGAGCTGGCCGACGACGTCGCCGCGGTGGCCCGGGCGCTCACCACTGCCGCCGACCTCCTCGGGGACGCGGGCCTGGACCTCCTCGTCGAGGCCCCGCACTCCCGGCGGCTGTGCGCCGACCTCGACCGGGCCGAGATGCTGTCCGAGGCGCTCGGTGACGCACCCGTCGGCCTGGTGCTCGACCTCAGTCACGTGGTGGCCAGCGGCGGGGACGAGGTGGACGCCGTGCGCCGGTTCGGCGACCGCATCGGCCACGTGCACCTGCGCGACGCCGTCCGCGGCGACATCAACCGCAGCATCGGCCGCGGCGAGGTCGACTTCCCGGCGGCGATCGGAGCGCTGACCGCCGCCGGCTACCGGGGCCACTACAGCCTCGAGCTCGAGACGCACGACATCGACGACGCCGACCGACCGGCCGAGGCCGGCCGGGCCGGCCGCTTCATCAGCTCTCTCCTGCAGGCCTGACGCCTGCTGTCCCCTCACCCCCACCCACTCCTCTGGAGGAGACCGTGTCCGTGTCCGACAAGACCGCCGTCATCACCGGTGCCGGCTCCAAGCGCGGCATCGGCCGCGCCACCGCCCACACCCTCGCCGCCGCCGGCTGGAACGTCGCCGTCCTCGACCTCGACGAGGCCAGCGCCAAGGACGCCGCCCACGAGGTCGCCGACCGCCACGGCGTCCAGGCCGTCGGGATCGGCTGCGACATCACCGACGAGGCCTCGGTGGAGAACGCCCTCGCCGTCCTGGACGGCGCGCTGCCCCCGGTCGGCGCCCTGGTCAACAACGCCGGCATCACCTCGCCGACCCCGTTCCTCGAGGTCAGCGGGGAGGAGTGGGACCGCATCTTCGCCGTGAACGTGCGCGGCGCCTTCAACGTCACCCGGCGCCTGGCGCCGGGCATGGCCGAGCGCGGCTTCGGCCGCATCGTGTTCCTCTCCTCGGTGTCGGCGGAGCGGGGCGGCGGGGTCTTCGGCGGGGTGGCCTACTCCGCCGCCAAGGCCGCCGAGCTCGGCTTCACCCGGGCGCTGGCCCGCGAGCTGGGGCCGCACGGCATCACGGTCAACGCCGTCGCGCCCGGGCTGATCGACACCGACATCACCGGAGGGGCGCTCGAGGGTGAGCGCAAGACCCAGCTGGTGGCCGGGATCCCGGTCGGCCGCAACGGCCGGGTCGCCGACGTCGCGGACCTGATCACCTACCTGTGCCGCGAGGAGACCGGGTACGTCACGGGAGCCACCTACGACGTCAACGGCGGCTCGCACATCCACTGACGGAGGACCTGCCTGCGGGGTCCCGCCACTCGCACGCTCGTGGCGGGACCCCGCAGGGAGACCGACGGCCGGACGGCGTTCCCGGACGCCCTGGTCGACCCACCCCGAGGAGGCGTCGTGTCGGACTGCTCACCCGGGATCGAGGCCTCCCCGGCCGACGTCCAGGCCGCACCGCCCTCAGGGGCGCCGGGCGAAGGCGGCCACCTGCTCCGCGCACAGCTCGGCCAGCGCCTGGGGAGCGGCCCGGCAGATCCGCGGGAAGCTGAGGTACCCGTGCGGCATCCCGACGTACTGCGTCAGGCGCACCGGCACGCCGGCCGCCCGCAGCGCCTCGGCGTAGCGCAGGCCGTCGTCACGGATCGGGTCGTGCTCGGCGACCTGCACCAGCGCCGGTGGCAGCCCGGAGAGGTCGCCGGCGAACAGGGGAGAGGCGTAGGGCTGCCGCGGGTCCTGACCGCCCAGGTAGTGGTCGCGGAAGGCGAGGCAGTCGGCCTTGGTCAGGATGGGCGCGGAGGCGTTCTCCTCGATGGAGGGACTGCTCATGGTGAGGTCGACCGCCGGGTAGACCAGTCCCTGGTGGGCGATCCGCGGGCCGGAGCGGTCGCGGGCCACGAGGCTGACCACCGCGGCCAGGTTGCCCCCGGCGCTGTCGCCCATGACGGCCACCCGGTCGGGGTCGGCGCCGAGCTCGCCCGCCCGGCCCACCACGTCGACGAGCGCTGCGTAGCAGTCCTCGGCGGCGGCGGGCCAGCGGTGGCCGGGCGCCAGGCGGTAGTCCACCGAGACGACGACGGCCCCGGTGGTGACCGCGACGGAGCTGCACGACCAGTCGGCGGTGTCGAGCGAGCCGATGGTCCAGCCACCGCCGTGGAAGTTGACCACCAACGGCAGCGGGCCGGCCGGCGCACGGTCGGGCCGGTAGACCCGGACGGGCACGGGCCCGACCTCGCCCTTCGCCGTCGTGTCGGTGAGCCGCACGCCGGCGGCGACCCGGCCGAACAGGAGGTCGGTCACCGGGTTGTGGCCGATCCTGCGCTGCTGCACCCGCCGCAGCCGGGCCTCGTCCATCGTGGCGACCGACATCTGCCCGGCCAGCCGCCCGAGCAGCCGCACCCGCAGGTCCATCCGCGCCATGCGCGCGTCCCCTCTCCCCGTCCGGGCCCCGGGTCACCGCCCGGGGTCCGGGAGCCCGGCGCGGACGCCGTCCCTCGGGACGGGGGCGATGCGGTGGATCGGCCCCAGCGTGCTACACGGCGCGTCGCCCGGTCGCCTCGGGGCGATCGGCCCGGGACGTCGTCCGGTCGGGGGCGCCGGCCACGAGGGCACCTCGGCGCCGGGGTGCCGCCGCTGGACGGGACCCCGACCCGAGTGCTCGACTGTCGCTCCGGCGTCGACTCGTCCGTCGGCCCACGACCGACCACCCCGGTGGGAGACCGGTCCGCCGACGCCCCACCCACCCTGCCCCCCAGGTCGGACCCAGAAGACGGAGTGAGTCCATGTTCTCCAAGGTGCTGGTGGCCAACCGCGGTGAGATCGCCGTCCGGGCGTTCCGTGCCGCGTACGAGCTCGGGATCGGCACGGTCGCGGTCTTCCCCTGGGAGGACCGCAACTCCGTGCACCGGCTCAAGGCCGACGAGAGCTACCAGATCGGCGAGGTCGGGCACCCGGTCCGGGCCTACCTGTCCGTCGACGAGGTCGTCGGGGCGGCGCAGCGGGCCGGGGCCGACGCCGTGTACCCCGGCTACGGGTTCCTGTCGGAGAACCCGGACCTGGCCGAGGCGTGCGCGCGGGCGGGGATCACCTTCGTCGGACCACCGGCGTCGGTGCTCGAGCTGACCGGCAACAAGGCGCGGGCGATCGCCGCCGCGCGGGAGGCGGGCCTGCCGGTGCTGGCCTCCACCGAGCCCAGCGCCGACCTGGACACCCTGCTGGCCGCGGCCGAGGCGCTGCCGTTCCCGGTGTTCGTCAAGGCCGTGGCCGGTGGCGGCGGGCGCGGCATGCGCCGGGTCGAGGACCCCGCCGACCTGTCCGCGGCGGTGCAGGCGGCGATGCGGGAGGCGGAGTCGGCGTTCGGGGACCCGACGGTCTTCTGCGAGCAGGCGGTGGTCGACCCCCGCCACATCGAGGTGCAGGTCCTGGCCGACGGCGCCGGGAACGTGGTGCACCTGTTCGAGCGGGACTGCTCGGTGCAGCGGCGGCACCAGAAGGTGGTCGAGCTCGCTCCGGCCCCGAACCTGGACCCGGAGCTGCGGGAGCGGATCTGCGCCGACGCGGTCGCCTTCGCCCGCTCCATCGGCTACGTCAACGCGGGCACCGTGGAGTTCCTGCTCGACCGCGAGGGCCGGCACGTCTTCATCGAGATGAACCCGCGGATCCAGGTGGAGCACACGGTCACCGAGGAGGTCACCGACGTCGACCTGGTGCAGTCCCAGCTGCGGATCGCGGCGGGGGAGACGCTGGCCGACCTGGGGCTGGCGCAGGAGACGATCGTGCTGCGGGGTGCGGCGCTGCAGTGCCGGATCACCACCGAGGACCCGGCCAACGGGTTCCGTCCCGACACCGGCCGGATCACCGCCTACCGCTCGCCGGGCGGGGCCGGGATCCGGCTGGACGGCGGGTCCTCGCTGGGCGCGGAGGTCGGCGCGCACTTCGACTCGATGCTGGTGAAGCTGACCTGCCGCGGCCGGGACTTCGGCATCGCCGTGGCGCGGGCGCGGCGGGCGGTGGCGGAGTTCCGCATCCGCGGGGTGGCGACCAACATCCCGTTCCTGCAGGCGGTGCTCGACGACCCCGACTTCCGCGCCGGGCGGGTGACGACGTCGTTCATCGAGGAGCGCCCCGAGCTGCTCACCGCACGCAGCTCCGCCGACCGCGGCACCAAGCTGCTGACCTACCTGGCCGACGTGACGGTGAACCGGCCGCACGGCGAGCGCCCCCACCTGCTCGACCCGCTGGAGAAGCTGCCCGCCGTCGACCTGCGCGCCACCCCGCCGGCCGGCTCCCGGCAGCGACTGGCCGAGCTGGGCCCCGAGGCCTTCGCCGCCGACCTGCGCGCCCAGACGGCGTTGGCGGTCACCGACACCACCTTCCGCGACGCCCACCAGTCGCTGCTGGCCACCCGGGTGCGCACCAAGGACCTGCTCGCCGTCGCCCCTGCCCTGGCGAGGACGATCCCCGAGCTGTTCAGCCTGGAGTGCTGGGGCGGGGCGACCTACGACGTGGCGCTGCGGTTCCTGCACGAGGACCCGTGGGACCGGCTGGCCGCACTGCGCGAGGCGGTGCCCAACGTCTGCCTGCAGATGCTGCTGCGCGGCCGCAACACCGTCGGCTACACGCCCTACCCGGAGCAGGTGACCGACGCCTTCGTGCGGGAGGCCGCGGCCACCGGCATCGACGTCTTCCGCATCTTCGACGCGCTCAACGACGTGGCCCAGATGCGCCCGGCGATCGACGCCGTGCGGGAGACCGGGACGGCGGTCGCGGAGGTGGCGCTGTGCTACACCGGCGACCTGGCCGACCCCGGGGAGACGCTCTACACCCTCGACTACCACCTCCGGCTGGCCGAGCAGATCGTCGACGCCGGCGCGCACGTGCTGGCGATCAAGGACATGGCCGGTCTGCTCCGCCCGCCGGCGGCCGCCCGCCTGGTGACCGCGCTGCGCGAGCGGTTCGACCTGCCGGTGCACCTGCACACCCACGACACCGCCGGCGGGCAGACCGCCACCCTGCTGGCCGCGTGGCAGGCGGGGGTGGACGCCGTGGACGGCGCGGTCGCGAGCATGGCGGGCACCACGTCGCAGCCGCCGCTGTCGGCGATCGTCGCGGCCACCGACGCCACCGACCGGGCCACCGGCCTGGACCTCGCCGCCGTCAACGACCTCGAGCCGTACTGGGAGGCGGTGCGCCGGGTCTACGCGCCCTTCGAGTCGGGGCTCGCGTCGCCGACCGGGCGGGTCTACACCCACGAGATCCCCGGCGGGCAGCTGTCCAACCTGCGCCAGCAGGCCATCGCGCTGGGCCTCGGGCAGCGGTTCGAGGAGGTGGAGGACGCCTACGCCGCGGCCGACCGGCTGCTGGGCCGGCTGGTCAAGGTCACCCCGAGCTCCAAGGTGGTCGGCGACCTGGCGCTGCAGCTGGTCGGCTCCGGCGTCACCGTCGAGGACTTCGCCGCCGACCCGGGGAAGTACGACCTGCCCGACTCGGTGATCGGCTTCCTGCGCGGCGAGCTGGGCGACCCGCCCGGCGGCTGGCCCGAGCCGTTCCGCACCCGCGCGCTGGAGGGCCGCCGGGAGGCGCAGCCGCCGGCCGAGCTGTCGCAGGAGGACCTCGACGGGCTGGCCAAGGAGCCCCGCGCGACCCTCAACCGGCTGCTCTTCCCGGGACCCACCCGCGAGTTCACCGCCCACACCGAGCAGTACGGCGACGTGTCGGTGCTGCCCACCAAGGAGTTCCTCTACGGCCTGCGCACCGGCACCGAGCACGCCGTCGACCTCGAACCCGGGGTGCAACTGCTCCTGGGGGTGGAGGCGGTCTCCGACCCCGACGAGCGCGGCATGCGCACGGTCATGTGCACCCTCAACGGGCAGCTGCGCCCGGTGAGCGTGCGGGACCGCAACGTCGACGCCCAGGTCAAGGCCGCCGAGAAGGCCGACCGCAGCGACCCGCGCCAGGTCGCCGCACCCTTCGCCGGCGTGGTCACCCTGCAGGTGGGGGAGGGCGACCCGGTGGAGGCCGGGCAGGGCATCGCCACCATCGAGGCCATGAAGATGGAGGCCGCCATCACCGCACCCGTCGCCGGCACCGTCTCCCGCGTCGCGATCGGGCAGGTGCAGCAGGTCGAGGGCGGGGACCTGCTCGTGGTCCTGGGCTGAGCCGGCGCCGCCCCTCACAGGGGGTCCCCAGGGTCGTTCCAGGTCCCGTCCCGGTCCGGTGCCGATCATCGTCGGGGTCACGACGAGAGGACGGAGAGCGCATGGCACCTGACCGGGGAGCGACGTACGAGGGGCGGCCCCTGCCCCGACCGCGGGAGGAGCTGGTGGACCAGGGGCTCGGCTTCGACGTCGGCACGCTGCTGAGCCGGCGCCGGGTGCTGGCACTGCTCGGCCTGGGCGCGGCCAGCGCGGGGCTGGCCGCGTGCGGCGCGGACGGCTCGTCCGGGGCGACGTCCTCGGCGTCGTCCTCGGCGTCGGCCGGTGGGACGACGGCGGCGGGGGAGATCCCCGAGGAGACCGCCGGCCCCTACCGGGGCGACGGCTCCAACGGGCCGGACGTGCTCGAGCAGAGCGGCATCGTCCGCAGCGACATCCGGTCCAGCTTCGGCGGGGCCACCGGGACCGCCGAGGGGGTGCCGATGACCCTGGAGCTCACCGTCACCGACCTCGCGAACGGCGGCGTCCCGTTCGAGGGGGTGGCCGTCTACGTCTGGCACTGCACCCGCGAGGGCGGCTACTCGATGTACTCGGCCGGCGTCGAGGACCAGAACTTCCTGCGGGGCGTGCAGGTCGCCGACGCCGCAGGGACGGTGCGCTTCACCAGCATCTTCCCGGCCTGCTACAGCGGGCGGTGGCCGCACGTCCACTTCGAGGTCTACCCCGACCAGGCCTCGATCACCGACTCCACCACGGCTCTGGCCACCTCGCAGGTCGCCCTCCCGCAGGACGTCTGCGACACGGTGTACGCCCAGCCCGGCTACGAGGCCTCGGTGACCAACCTGGCCCGGGTGAGCCTCGACAGCGACAACGTCTTCGGTGACGACGGCGGCGCCAGCCAGCTCGGCGCCGTCACCGGGGACGTGACCCGCGGGTACACCGTCACCCTCGCCGTGGGGGTGGACACCACCACGACCCCGACCGGAGGACAGCTCGGGGGCGACGGCGCCCCGTCCGGCGCCCCCGGTGGCGCACCGCCCGCCGGAGGACCCGGTGGAGCGCCGCCGTCCGGCGGACCGGGCGGCTCCCCGCCGAGCTGACCCGGCGACCGGGAGGACTCGGAGCCCACCGACCCGGGTACCCGGCTCGGTGGGCTCCGCCGCACCCGGGAGGGACGATGACCACGGTCCACCTCTCCGTGGACGACTTCGCCGACGCGGTCACCGCCGAGGGCATCGTCCTGGTCGACTTCCGCGCCTCCTGGTACCGACCCAGCCGGTCGTTCGCGCCGGTCTTCGCCGCCGCCGCCGAACGCCATCCCGACCTGGTCTTCGCCACCGTCGACACCGAGACCGAGCGGGAGCTGGCCGCCGCGGTGGGCGTGCGCTCGGTGCCGACCCTCATGGTGTTCCGAGACGGCGTCCTGGTGTACGCCGAGCCCGGCTCGCTGCCTCCCGACTCGGTGGAGCTGCTCATCGCCACGGTCCGCGACCTGGACATGGTGGCGGTCCGGGAGCAGTTCCCCCGCGGGTGACCCACGGCCGTGGTCGGCCCGCTCCGAGAGGGCCAGGCTCACTCCCGCCCGATGACCTACGGCCGTGGTCGGCCCGCTCCGGGAGGACCAGGCTCGCTCCCGTCCGATCCCACCGGCGTGCGGCTGCACGCCCGGCGACCGTTGGAGGACGCCATGGACGACGGAGGACGCACGGGCCTGGAGGAGCCGGCGCGGGTGCTGGTCCGCGGGGCGGCCCGCTACTGGTGGGTGATGCTGGTCGTCGGGGTCGCCTGGCTGCTCCTCGCCTGGGTCGTGCTGCGTGCCGACGTCGGGTCGATCGCGGCGGTCGGGGTGCTGCTCGGCATCGTCTTCGTGGCGGCCGGGGTCAACGAGGCCGCGCTGGCCGGCCTGGTGTCCGGCGGCTGGAGGGTCCTGCACTACGCGCTGGGGGCCCTGTTCGTGCTGGCAGGGCTGTGGGCGTTCATCCGGCCGATCAACACCTTCTTCGCGCTGGCCTCGGTGCTCGGCCTCGTGCTGTTGTTCGCCGGGACGTTCGACATCGCCCGCGGCATCGCCTCCCGGGGGGAGACCCCGTACTGGTGGACCGGGCTGGTCAGCGGGGTGGCCCTGCTGCTGCTCGCGCTCTGGGTGTCCACCGACGACCCGGCGGACACCCTCGCGCGCCGCACCTTCCTGATCCTGTTCTGGGTCGGGGTCATGGCGCTGTTCCGCGGCATCTCGTCGCTCATGCTGGCCTTCACCCTGCGGCACGTGGGGCGGACCCCGGCCGGCGAGGTCCCCGGCGGAGGCCCGCGCGGGATCGACGTCGCCGACGTCGTCCCGCCGCAGGAGCGCCGGGAGCCGGCGGCCCGCGAGGAGGCGCCGCGGACCTGAGCGGCCGCCACCGGCGGTCAGCCCTCGGCGAGGGTCAGGGTCAGGGTGCCGGTGCCGTCGCCGTGCTCGACGAACGTGCCGTCGCCGTGGGCCCCGCGGTGGTCGCCGGACCCGCCGGTGACCGCGAGGGTCTTCTCCGGCGGCGGCGCGTTCTCGAAGGCGTAGGTGAGGGTGCCCCGGCCGTCGAGGGTGACGACCGCGGTGCAGTTCGCCAGGCCCGAGGGATCGACCACCACGCAGCTGCCGACCTCGTGGCCGACCTCGCGGCCCTCCTGGAGCAGCCGGTCGGAGAAGACGATGACGTCCGCGGGGGAGGGGCCGGGCTGACCCAGGTCGGTGTAGCTGAACGGGCTCAGGACGGCGTCGAAGCGCAGGGTCACCTCGCCGCCGGCGGCGTCGTCCCCGCTCTCCTCGGCGCCGGCCGTGGCGCCGGGCAGCAGGAGGGCGGAGGCGGCCAGGCCGGAGGCGGCCAGGGCGGCGCCGAGCACGGCGAGGGAGATGCGGCGTCGGGTCATCAGGGCTCCTGGGGGTCGGGTGAGCCCGACCGACTCTGCGCCGGTTCCCCGGCCGCGGGGAGGGCCCTCCGTCCCTGGCCGGTACGACACCGTTCCGTTACAGTTCTGGTCGGGTTGAGCCTGCAGCCCGCGCCCTCCGAGCGCAGGCGACGACCGGTCGACGGCACCGCCTCGCTCATCCGCCGAGGTGATGATGTCCCCCTCCTCGATCGTCCGCCGTCTGCCCGGGCCGGCGACCGTCCTCGTCGAGCTGGACCCGGTCGGTGGCCGGCTGCTGCTGGCCGGGCAGCTGGACCGCCGGACGACCCACCTGCTGCACGCCGCGGTGTCGGCCCTGCTGGCCGGCGGCTGTGCGCACTGGACCGTCGAGGTGAGCGGCCTGACCGTGGCCGACCACGCGGCCCTCCGGGCGATCGGGGCCGCCTACCGCCGGGCCATCCGGCACGGTCGCCGGCTGACCATCCTGGGCACCTCGCCCGCGCTGCACGGTGCCCTGACCCGGCTGCGGCTGGACCGCCACGTGCTCGAGCCCGGCGAGCCGGCACCCCCGGTCCCCGTCCCGGCCTGAGCCGTGGGCGACCGCCCTCCCGAGGAGCAGGCGTGACCGACGTCGAGGTCCGCCGACCGGACGGCCTGCCCGGTGCCGAGCCCACCCCCGTCCCCGTCCTGCTCGTGATCGACTCCCTCGACGGAGGCGGCGCGGAGCGGTACGTGGTCGACCTGGCGATCGCCCTGCGGCGCCGCGGGTGGCCGGTGGAGGTGGCCTGCTCGGTCGGCGGGGTGCGTTCGGCCGCCCTCGAGCAGGCCGGCGTGCCGGTGGTCGTGCTGGTCGGCGAGCTGGTGAAGCGGCGGGTGAGCGGGCCCTACTGCCGAGCGCTGCGCCGCCTGGTCCTGGAGCGCAGACCCGCCGTCGTCCACGCCCACCTGTTCGCCAGCGCCGCCGCCGCCGTGCGGGCCACCCGGGGGCTGGGGATCCCCGTCGTGCTCACCGAGCACACCGAGGCGCCGTGGCGCGGGGTGTCGGACCGGGCGGTCAGCCGGTGGGTCTACCGGCGCGCCGACCACGTCCTGGCCGTGTCCTCGGCCATCCGCGACCTGCTGGTCGACGGCTTCGGTGTCCCTGCCGACCGGGTCGAGGTCGCGCTGCCGGCCACGACCACCCGGCTCCCCGGCCGGCCGCCCGCCCGTCCGGCGGCCCCGGTCGTCGGGGTGGTGGGCCGGCTGGTCCCGGAGAAGGGGGTGGACGTCTTCCTGCAGGCGGCGTCCCTGGTGCGGGCCGCCGTCCCGTGGGCCCGGTTCGTCGTGGTCGGGGACGGCCCCCTGCGCGCCGACCTGCAGGCTCGGGCCACCGCCCTCGGCCTCGACGGCGCGGTCGAGTTCACCGGCTACCGGGACGACGCCCCGACGGTCATCGCCGGCCTCGACGTCCTGGTCGTGCCGTCGCGCTCGGAGGGGTCACCGCTGGTCGTCTGCGAGGCGATGGCCGCCGGGATCCCCGTCGTCGCCACCCGCGTGGGCGGGCTGCCCGACCTGGTCGAGAACCGGGGGAGCGGGTTCCTGGTCCCGCCCGGGGACGGCGACGGCGTCGCCCGGGCCGTCGTCTCCCTGCTGCTCGACCCCGGCTCCGCCCGGCGCATGGGGCAGCGCGGCCGCGAGCTCGCGGCCTGCCGGTCCCACGCGCGGCTGGTCGACCGGGTGGCGGCGGTCTACGCGGGGCTCGCCCGGCGCGCGCCCGGGCCGCTCGCCCGCTGACCCGGCGCGTCCGCGGCCCGGCTCCCGGCCGCAGGACCACCGCACGGTGGTCCTGGTCACAGGCGCAGAGTCGGGGCATGGACCCGCGACCGGCCGACGAGGGGCACCGGGCTGGCGAGCGGGGGTTCCGCCGTGCGTCGCTGGCCATCTTCCTGGCCGGTGTCGCGGTGTTCGCCATGCTCTACCTGCCGCAGGTCCTGCTCCCCGAGCTCTCGCGCGTCTTCGGCCGCTCGTCGGCCGCCTCGACGCTGGCCGTCTCGGTCGCGACCGCCGGCCTCGCCGCCGGGCTCCTCGTGCTCGGCCCGGTGTCCGACCGCCGCGGGCGGACGGCGATCCTGCACGGCAGCCTGGCCGCCGCCGCGGTGCTCGGGGCGCTGGTCGCCGTGGCGCCGTCCTGGCCGGTGCTGCTCGTGCTCCGCGCGCTGCAGGGCTTCGCGCTGGCCGGCCTGCCCGCCGTGGCGGCGGCCTACCTGCGCGAGGAGCTGCACGCCTCGGTGAGCGCGCGGGCCATCGGGCTGTTCGTCAGCGGCAACGCCATCGGCGGGCTGACCGGCCGGCTGCTCGGCGGTCTGCTCGTCGACCTCGGCGGGTGGCGGGCGGCGGCCGGGGGCATCGCCGTGCTCGGGGTCGTCTGCGCGGTCGCCGTCCGGCTGCTGCTGCCGCCGTCCCGCCGGTTCGTGCGGGTGCCGCGGCAGGTGCCGGTGCTGCGCCAGCTGGCCGCGGGGTTCACCGACCCGGTGCTGCTGGGCCTCTACGGCCTCGCGGCGCTGCTCATGGGCGCGTTCGTGGCCGTCTACAACGCGGCGACGTTCCGGCTGGAGTCCCCGCCGTACGCGCTGACGCCCGCGGTCGCCGGTCTGGTCTTCCTCGCCTACCTGCTCGGGTCGGCCAGTTCCGCGCTCGGCGGTGAGCTGGCCGGCCGCTTCGGACGGCGGCCGGTGGTCCCGGTCGCGGTGGCGGTCATGGCCGGCGGGGTGGCGCTGACCCTCGCCGCGCCGCTGGCGTGGTTCGTGGCCGGGATGTGCGTGCTCACCGTCGGCTTCTTCGCCGCGCACGGCGTGGCCAGCGGCTGGGTGGCGCTGCGGGCGGCGTCGGGCGGCCGCGCGGTCGGACAGGCCGCCTCGCTGTACTCGTTCTGGTACTACGCCGGCTCGTCGGTGGGCGGCACGCTGGCCGGGCTGGCCTGGGACGGCGGCCGCTGGCCGGCCGTGGTGCTGCTCGGCGGGGGCCTGACCGTCGCCGCACTCGTCCTGTCCGTCGTCCTCGGCCGCACCGCGACCCTGCCGCCCGGCCCGGACCCTCGTTGACCCAGGACCCTGGCCGGCCCGGCCGCGTCGCGGCGAGCATGGCCGCGTGCCCTTCGACGTCGAGCGGTTGCTGCGGCTGTGGACCGACCCGCTGCCGGACGACGGTGCCGCCGTCGCGGCCTTCCGGGAGCTCTACGCCGACCCCGTGCGGGTCAACGGGACGCCGATCGCCGCGTCCGACCTCGTCGCCCGGGCCCGGGCCGTGCAGGCGGTCTTCGAGCGGCCGGAGCGCGAGGTGGTCGCGGTCGTCGACGGCGGCGAGCGGGTCGCCGTCGCCTTCCGGATGCGCGGCCGCCAGGTGGGGCCGTGGACGACCACCGCGGGCTCGCTGGAGCCGACCGGCCGCGAGCTGGTGCTCCGGGTGATCGACGTGCTGACGCTCTCCGACGGCCGGATCACCGACATCGTCATGGTGGCCGACGAGCTCGGGGCGCTGGCCGCCCTGGACGCCGTCCGGCTCGTCCCGCCGTCCTGACGGCTCCGGCGCCGGGAGGTCCCCGGTGCCGGAGCCGGCGGTCAGCCTCGGACGGCGGAGGACCGCTCCTCGTCCGCCGCGTCCCGGGCACGCAGGCCGGTGCTCTCCTCGTCCTCGGGGCCGGCGTCGTCGGGGCGGGCGGACCCGTGCAGCGACGGGTCCTCGACGGCCTCGCCGCGGGCCACCATCCCGGCCACGTCGGACAGCGGGATCTCCTTGAGCAGCAGCGCGAGCACCAGCGCGATGGCGAAGGCGGGCAGCAGGTAGCCGAACACCGGGGCGAGGGCGTCGGCGTAGGAGTCCACGATCGCGGTGCGCAGCGGTTCACCGGCCGCCTGCACCGCCTGCGGGACCAGGCTGTCGGGCGAGGTGATGCCCGCAGCGACCGCCTGCTCGGCGTTGGCCTGCAGCGCGCCGCCGAGGTTGTCGGCGAGCCGGCTGGTGAAGATCGTGCCGAAGATCGCCACGCCGAGGGTGGCACCGACCTCGCGGAAGTAGTTGTTGGTGGCGGTCGCCGAGCCGAGGTCCGACGGCGGGACGGCGTTCTGCGCCACCAGCACCACGATCTGCATGATCAGGCCCAGGCCCAGACCGACGACGAACAGCATCGTGCAGACGGTGAACAGCGAGGTCGCGCCCGACAGGCTGGTCATCCAGACCATCGCCGCCGCCACGATCAGCACGCCGGCGACCGGGAAGGCCTTGTACCGGCCGGTCCTCGTGGTCGCGATGCCCGAGCCGATGACGGTGATGAACAGGCCGCCCATCATCGGCAGCATCAGCAGGCCGGAGTTGGCCGCCGAGGTCCCGGAGGCCATCTGCAGGAACGTCGGCATGAAGGCGATCGCCGAGAACATGCCCAGGCCGACGGCGGCCCCCAGCGCCGTGGTGACGACGAAGGTGCCGTTGCGGAACAGGGACATCGGGATGATCGGCTGCACGGCGCGGTGCTCGACCAGCACGAAGGCGGTGGCCGACACGACGAACGTCGCCATGAGCGCCAGCGTCCACGGGTCGGTCCAGCCCCAGTCGCCGCCGAAGTCGGTGGAGAAGACCAGCGAGGTGGTCGCGGCCGACAGGGTGACGATGCCGGCGTAGTCGACCGGCTCGGAGTTCCTCTTCCGCGGCAGGGTCAGCGCGAACCAGCCGATGGCCAGCGCCCCCACGCCGACCGGCACGTTGATCCAGAAGCACCACTGCCAGCCCAGGCTGGCCGAGTCGGTCAGCCAGCCGCCGACCAGGGGCCCGCCGACGGCGGACAGGCCGAAGATGGCCCCCAGCGGGCCCATGTACTTGCCGCGCTCCCGGGCGGGGACGACGTCGGCGATGATCGCCTGGCTCAGGATCATCATCCCGCCGCCGCCGAGGCCCTGGACCCCCCGCCAGACGACGAACCAGGTGAAGTCCGGCGACAGCGCCGCTCCCACGCTCGCGACGGTGAACAGGCCGATGGCCAGGAGGAACAGGGTGCGCCGGCCCCAGAGGTCGCCGAACTTGCCGTAGACGGGCATGACCAGGGTGCTGGCCAGCAGGTAGGCCGTGGTCACCCACGCCATGTGCGAGACGCCGCCGAGGTCACCGACGATCGTGGGCATCGCGGTGGAGACGATCGTCTGGTCGAGGCTCGAGACGAGCATGCCGGCGACCAGCGCCGAGAAGATGAGGTTGACCCGGCGGCGGGTCAGGACGATCGGTGCCGAGTCGGTGGTCGGGGTGGTCAACGTGCTCCCTGGTCCGGTGCTGGTGCCGAGTCCGTCGGCGCGGTGGAGAGGACGGCGAGGAAGGCGGTCCTCGTCGCCTGGAGGTGGTCGTGCAGCGGGGTGCCGTCGTCGGCGTCGAACCAGGAGCGGGCCGCCGTCCGTACGAGGGCCTGGGCGGCGGCCGCCGTCGCCGAGCAGCCGGTGTCCGGCGTGGGGAGACCGCGCCGGTCGGCGAGCAGGCCGGCGATCTCCTGCTCGAGGGACACCTCGCGGGCCAGGTGGGCGGCCAGCAGTCGCGGCTCCCGTTCCGCGAGGGCGATGACCGTCTGCAGGCCGGCCCGGCCGACCTCGTCGAACTGCGCCGACGGGTCGAGCAGGTCCAGGAGGTCGGTCAGCAGGTCACCGGTGGGCCCGCCGGCGACGAAGGCGGCCCGGCTCTCGGGCGTGCCGACCTGCGGCTGCGGGCCGAGGACGGCCTGCTCCTTGGACTCGAAGTAGTTGAAGAAGGTGCGCAGCGAGACGCCCGCGCGGCCGCAGACCTGCTCGACCGTCACGCCGTCCAGGCCGTGCGCGAGCACGAGTTCCTGGGCCGCCTCGGTCAGCCGCCGCCGGGTGTCGGCCTTCTTCTGCTCCCGCAGACCACCTTCGACGTGCACGTCGTGCAGTTTTGCACGCCGTGCAGAAAATGGCCCGGACCTGTGCCCGACGGCACAGGCCCGGTGTTCAGTCCTCCAGGATCCAGACCGCGCTGTTCGGCGGGAGGACGACGCCGCCCCCCGACTGCCGGACGCGGGTGGTGGAGGCCAGCAGCACGGTGCCCGGGCAGGCGGCGATCGTGGTCTCGGCGCCCATGTTGACCACGCACCGGACGGCCTCGCCGGACCCGGTGCTGCGCACGGTCAGCACCTCGCCCTGCGTGTCCACCGTCGCGGTGCCGGAGCCGAACGCCGGGTGCGCCTTCCGGAGGGCGAGCGCCCGCCGGTGCAGCGTCAGTGCCGAGCCGCCCTGGCCGGCCTGCAGGGACACCGCGTACCGGCGCCAGTCCCGGGGGATCGGCAGCCACGGCTCGGCTGCGGTCGCATCGGCGGAGAAGCCGACCCCCGGCGTCGGGTTCCAGGGCATCGGGACGCGGCAGCCGTCGCGGCCGGCCCGGGCACCGCCGCTGCGCAGGAAGATCGGGTCGCGCTTGGCCTCGTCGGGGACGACGGCCTGCGGCAGGCCGAGCTCGTCCCCCGCGTAGAGGTAGGCCGAGCCCGGCAGGGCCAGCAGCAGCAGGGCCGCCGCGCGGGCGCGGGCGCGGCCGACCGTCCCGCCGCCGAAGCGGGTGACCTGGCGGTCCTTGTCGTGGTTGCCCAGGACCCAGGAGACCGGGGCACCCACCCCGCCGAAGGCGTCCAGCGCGGAGGAGATGGCCTCGGCGAACGACGCGGTGTCCCACGGCGACTTGAGCAGCCGGAAGGACAGCGACTGGTGCATCTCGTCGGGCCGCGAGTACAGCGCCACCTGCTCGAGGTCGGCCAGGCACACCTCGCCGACGAGCATGGTGTCCGGGTACTCGTCGCAGATGGCCCGCCAGCGCCGCCAGACGTCGTGCACCTCGGGCTGGTTCCACGTCATGGCCTGCTCGGGCCCGTGGCCGAAGAGGGTGGGGGAGTAGGCGCCCGGGTTGTCCCGCAGCTGCGCGTCCTTGAACAGGCCGTAGGCGACGTCCACCCGGAAGCCGCTGACCCCCCGGTCCAGCCAGAACCGCAGGGTCTCCTCGAAGTCGGCAGCGACGGCGGGGTCGCGCCAGTTGAGGTCGGGCTGCTCGGGGGCGAACAGGTGCAGGTACCACCGCCCGTCCGGGGTGCGCGACCACGCCGGCCCGCCGAAGAGCGACTGCCAGTTGTTCGGCGGCTCCTCCGACGCCGGCGCGAAGTGGTAGCGCCCGGCCTCGGGGCACGTCGGGTCGGCGAGCGCGGCCTGGAACCACGGGTGCTGGTCCGAGGTGTGGTTCGGGACGACGTCGAGCACCACGCGCAGCCCGAGCCGGCGAGCGTCGGCGACCACGGCCTCGAGGTCGGACACGTCGCCGTAGTCCGGGTCCACCGCGCGGTAGTCGATGACGTCGTAGCCGCCGTCCGCGCCGCCCGAGGGGTAGTGCGGGTTGATCCAGACGGCGTCGACGCCGAGCCACGCCAGGTAGGGCAGCCGCTGGCGCAGGCCCCGCAGGTCTCCGATGCCGTCGCCGTCGCTGTCGGCGAAGGAGCGCAGGTACACCTGGTAGACGACCGCGTCCCGCCACCAGGGGGTGGAGGCCGTGGCGGGAGCGACCCGGCGCTGGGTCGCGGTCCTCGCGAGAGAGAGGCGGCGTGCCATGCCGTCACTATCGGCGGACGGTGACTCTCAGCTGTGTGCCAGGTCCCACGAATGACCCGGAGGTGTTGGGCAGAACTCGCCAACTGCCCAGGTCGGGTGTCACCCGTGTGGCGGGCGTGACCGACGGGTCGGGGAGAGGTCACCCGACAGGGTGGCTGGGCGGCGTGCGGCCCCGCCGGCTGGGTACCGCACCCGGCAGGCAGCCGACCGACGGAGGGCGAGCGATGCAGCGGGATCCCCGGCCCGGTGAGGACGACGTCGACCGCGACGACGCCGAGGCACTGACGCGGGCGGAGGGTGGTGGGGACAGCGACGCCCCGGACGCCGCCGGCACGACGGGCACCGGGGAGGCCGGCGGTTTCGTCGGGCGCGTCGCGGGCGGCGACGACCCCGGGGACGCCGGCGAGAGCGGCGCGGAAAGGCGGGCGGCAGCGGGGGAGGGCTGATCACTCCCGGGGGCGTCGGCGGATCTTCGACCCCAGCCAGGTGAGCGGGTCGTACTTCCGGTCCACCACCCGCTCCTTGAGCGGGATGATGCCGTTGTCGGTGAGGTGGATGCCTTCCGGGCAGACCTCGCTGCAGCACTTGGTGATGTTGCAGTAGCCGAGCCCGAACTCCTCCTGCGCGGCGTCGCGGCGGTCCCGCACGTCCAGCGGGTGCATGTCCAGCTCGGCCAGCCGGATGAGGAACCGCGGCCCGGCGAAGGCCCGCTTGTTCTCCTCGTGGTCGCGGATGACGTGGCAGGTGTCCTGGCAGAGCCAGCACTCGATGCACTTGCGGAACTCCTGGGGCCGTTCGACGTCCACCTGCTGCATGCGGTGGTTGCCGTCGGGGTCCCGCGGCCGGGGGGTGAACGCCGGGATCTGCGCGGCCTTCTCGTAGTTGTACGAGACGTCGGTGACCAGGTCGCGGATCACCGGGAAGGTCCGCAGCGGGGTGACGGTGACCGTCTCGTCCTCGGCGAAGGTGCTCATGCGGGTCAGGCACATCAGCCGCGGCCGGCCGTTGACCTCCGCGCTGCAGGACCCGCACTTGCCGGCCTTGCAGTTCCACCGGACGGCGAGGTCCCCGGCCTGGGTCTGCTGCAGCCGGTGGATCACGTCGAGCACCACCTCGCCCTCGTTGACCGGGACGGTGAACGTCTCCAGGTCGCCGCCGGAGGCGTCGCCGCGCCAGACCCGGAAGGTGGCGTCGTAGCTGCGACCGCTCGCGGCCGCGGGCTGCTGGGCCGCGTCGGTCGCGCTGGCCGGCCCGTCCACGAGGTCGGTCACGGCTGCTCCTCGAAGATCTCGGCGAGTTCGGGCGGCATCTCCGGCAGGGGCTGGCGGGCCACGCTCACCCCGCCGTCCGGCGCCCGGGTGCAGACCAGGTTGATCCGCGCCCAGTCGGCGTCCGCGGCGGGGAAGTCGTCGCGGGTGTGCCCGCCGCGGCTCTCCTCGCGGGCCAGGGCGGCGCGGGCGATGCACTCGCTGACCACGAGCATGTGCGGGAGGTCCAGGGCGAGGTGCCACCCGGGGTTGTACTGGCGGTGTCCCTCGACGGAGAGCGCGTCCACCCGCCGCGCGAGGTCGGCGATCCGGTCCAGCGCCCGCTCCATCTCCGGCGCGGTGCGGATGATCCCGACCAGGTCGTGCATCGTCTGCTGCAGGTCCAGCTGCACCGTGTACGGGTTCTCCCCGCCCTCCCGCTCGAACGGCGCGAGGGCCGCGCGGGCCGCGTCGGCGAGCGCCTCGTCGGCCAGCTCGACCAGGCCGGCCCGCTTGTGGGCGTGCTCGGCCGCGGCCACGCCGGCGCGCCGGCCGAACACCAGCAGGTCCGACAGCGAGTTGCCGCCCAGCCGGTTCGAGCCGTGCATCCCGCCGGCGACCTCACCGGCCGCGAACAGCCCGGGCACCCGGGCGGCGGCGGTGTCCGGGTCGACCTCCACCCCGCCCATGACGTAGTGGCAGGTGGGCCCGACCTCCATCGCCTCGGCGGTGATGTCGACGTCGGCCAGCTCCTTGAACTGGTGGTACATCGACGGCAACCGCCTGCGGACGTACTCGGCGGGGCGGCGTGAGGCGATGTCGAGGAAGACGCCGCCGTGCGGGGACCCGCGGCCGGCCTTCACCTCGCTGTTGATCGCGCGGGCCACCTCGTCGCGGGGCAGCAGCTCGGGTGGACGGCGGTTGTTCTTCTTGTCGTCGTACCAGCGGTCGGCCTCGTCCTCGGTCTCCGCGGTCTCCTTGCGGAAGAAGTCCGGGATGTAGTCGAACATGAAGCGGTTGCCCGCGGAGTTCTTCAGCACGCCGCCGTCGCCGCGGACGCTCTCGGTGACCAGGATCCCGCGCACCGACGGCGGCCAGACCATCCCGGTGGGGTGGAACTGGACGAACTCCATGTTCACCAGCGAGGCACCCGCCTGCAGTGCCAGGGAG
Organism: Geodermatophilus sp. SYSU D01105; assembly: GCF_054050095.1. Classification (NCBI taxonomy): domain Bacteria; kingdom Bacillati; phylum Actinomycetota; class Actinomycetes; order Geodermatophilales; family Geodermatophilaceae; genus Geodermatophilus; species Geodermatophilus sp. SYSU D01105. The sequence continues at coordinate 68,079 of NZ_JBJGYR010000018.1, read as the reverse complement.
TGGCCGTCGCCGGTGTACTCCCAGGAGTTGGAGGTGACCTTGTACGCCTTGCCGATCCCGCCGGTGGCCAGCACGACCGAGGGCGCCTGCCAGGCGACGAAGCGGCCCGACTCGCGCCAGTAGCCGAAGGCACCGGTGACCCCCTCGCTGTCGGTCAGCAGGCGGGTGACGGTGCACTCCATGTAGACGTCGATGCCGAGGGCGACGGTGCGCTGCTGGAGGGTGCGGATCAGCTCGAGACCGGTGCGGTCGCCGACGTGGGCCAGCCGGGCGAACCGGTGCCCGCCGAAGTCGCGCTGGCTGATCAGCCCGTCGGGGGTCCGGTCGAACAGGGCGCCCCAGTCCTCCAGCTCGTGCACGCGGTCGGGCGCTTCCTGCGCGTGCAGCTGGGCCATGCGCCAGTGGTTGAGCATCTTCCCGCCGCGCATGGTGTCCCGGAAGTGCACCCGCCAGTTGTCGTCGGGCCAGGCGTTGCCCATCGCCGCGGCGATGCCGCCCTCCGCCATGACCGTGTGCGCCTTGCCCAGCAGGGACTTGCAGACCACGGCGGTGCGCGCGCCCTCCTCGTGGGCGGCGATGGCGGCCCGCAGGCCCGCTCCGCCGGCGCCCACGACGACGACGTCGTAGTCGTGCCGTTCGAGCTCCACCATCAGAAGAACCTCAGATCCGAGATCGTGCCGGTGGCCAGGAGGAAGACGTAGAAGTCGGCGAAGGCGACGCCGAACAGCGAGATCCACGCGTACTTCATGTGGTTGGCGTTGAGCCGCGAGACCAGCGTCCAGGCGCGGTAGCGCATGGGGTGCCGGGAGAAGGAGTTCAACCGCCCGCCGACGATGTGCCGGCAGGAGTGGCAGGACAGCGAGTACAGCCACAGCAGGGCCGCGTTGGCCAGCAGCACCAGGGTGCCCAGCCCCATGTGCCCCCAGGCGCCGGTCTCGTCCCGGAAGGCCAGGACGGCGTCGTAGGTCAGGACGACGTTGAACAGCAGCCCCAGGTAGAAGAAGTACCGGTGCAGGTTCTGGCCGAGCAGGGGCAGCCGGGTCTCGCCGGTGTAGCGCTTGTGCGGCTCGGCGACCGCGCAGGCCGGTGGGGAGAGCCAGAAGGAGCGGTAGTAGGCCTTCCGGTAGTAGTAGCAGGTCAGCCGGAAGCCCAGCGGCACGACCAGGATGTAGATCGCCGGTGAGATCCACGACGGCCCGGTGAACAGCTCGGGGAACGTGTCGCCCTCGCACCCGGTGGTGATGCACGGGGAGTAGAAGGGCGAGATGTAGGGCTCGCTGAAGTAGTACGCGTTCTGGAACGCGCGGAACGTCGAGTAGACGACGAACAGCACCAGTGCGACGACGGTGATCGCCGGCTGCAGCCACCAGCGGTCGGTGCGCAGCGTCCGCGCCGCGATCGCCGCGCGGCGCGGGGCCGGCCCGCCGTTGCCGTGCCCCGGGCTGACCGCCCCGGAGCCGCGGGGCGCGGTGGCGGTCACGACGCCGTGCGGTCCGGTCCGGTGCCCACCCCTGCGGTGGCGCGCCTGCGCGCCGCGACCTCGAACTGCTCCAGGGACATCGCTGCCTCCAGGTGCTGCTGGCCCGCCGGCCCGGCGGTGGAGCGCAGTCGACCACGGACGCGGAGTGGGGGGAAGGGCTTTGTCGGCGTCCGCCGCGTCCGTTCCGGCGCTCAGCCCAGGTTCCGCCAGGTCCGGCCGTGCCGGGTCATCAGCGCGGCGGCCTCCGGCGGACCCCAGGTGGCCGCCTGGTACAGCGGGATGGGCTGCTGGTCGGCCTCCCAGCAGCGCAGCACCGGGTCGACGATCCGCCACGACCGGCCGACCTCGTCGGCGCGCGTGAACAGCGTGGGGTCACCGATCAGGGCGTCGAGGATGACCCGCTCGTAGGCGTCCGGGGACTGCTCCTCGAAGCTCTCGTAGGAGAAGTCCATGGAGGCCTTCTGCACCCGGAACGCGTGCCCGGGGACCTTCGCGCCGAACCGGAGGCTGAGCCCCTCGTCGGGTTGGACACGGACGACCAGGGCGTCGGGTTCCAGGTGGGTGGCGGTCCCCGGGAACAGCGGCAGCTGCGGGGGACGGCGGAACTCCATGGCCACCTCGGTCACCCGTGCGGGCAGCCGCTTGCCGGTGCGCACGAAGACCGGCACGCCCGTCCACCGCCAGTTGTCGATGTCCAGCCGCAGCGCCACGAAGGTCTCCGTCGAGCTGAGCGGGTCGACCCCGGGCTCGTCCCGGTAGCCCGGCATGAGCTCCTCGCGGGTGCCGCCGCGGGTGTACTGGCCGCGCACCGCGTTGGCGGCGACGTCCGCCGGGTCGTCCAGCGGGCGGATCGCCCGCAGCAGTTTCACCTTCTCGTCCCGGATCGCCTCCGCGTGGAACGAGGTCGGGGGCTCCATGAGGAACAGCGAGAGCACCTGGAGCACGTGGTTCTGCACGATGTCGCGCATCGCCCCGGCCGTCTCGTAGAACCCGCCGCGGGCGCCGACGCCGATCGTCTCGGCGACGGTGATCTGCACGTCGTCGACCCACGTCCTGTTCCAGATCGGTTCGAACACGGAGTTGGCGAACCTCAGGGCGAGCAGGTTCTGCACCGTCTCCTTGGCCAGGTAGTGGTCGATCCGGAAGACCTGCTCCTCGTCGAACGCCGAGGTCAGGTCCGTGTACAGCGCCCGGGCGCTGTCCTCGTCCCAGCCGAAGGGCTTCTCGATCACCGCCCGGACGAAGCAGCCGTCCGCGGGCCGGCTCAACCCCGCCTTGCCCAGCCTCACCGCGATCAGGCCGAACAGCCGCGGCGGCGTGGCGAAGTAGTACACCCGGTTGCCGGCGGTCCCCAGGTCGCGGTCGCACTCGGCCAGGACCTGCGACAGCCGGGCGTAGGTCGCGGGGTCGTCGTACCCACCGGCCACGTACCGGGCCGCCGCGGTGAGCTCCTGCCAGCGGCCGTTGCCCTCGCCGCGGGCCCGCTCCCGGCAGTAGCCGCGGAACTCGTCGTCGCCCATCGGCGTCCGGGCGACCCCGACGAGGGCCACCTCGCCGGGGAGGGCGCCGTACCCGGCGAGCGCCTCGACGGCCGGCAGCAGCTTCCGCTGGGTCAGGTCGCCCGAGGCGCCGAAGATGACCAGTGCGCAGGGCGGCGAGCGCCGGTCGGGTTGCGTCGTCATGGGTGGGGCACCCCTCCCCGCAGGTCCGGCGGGGCCGGTGCCCGTCGCGCCGGGATGGGCCGTTTCTACTCCCGGTGCAGGCGGTGCGGAAGGACGGCGGGCCGGCGGTGGCGCGATGCGGGAAGCTGGTCGGCATGGCAACCCCGCCCGGACGGCCGTTCCTGCTGCTGGCCTCACGGGCCGAGGACGTCGCCGCGGACGAGGAGTACGCGGCGTTCCTGCGCCTGACGGGGCTGGCCGAGGGGCAGCTGCGCCGGATCCGCCTGGAGGCCGGTCCGCTGCCGGAGCTCGACCTCGACGACTACTCGGGGATCCTCCTCGGCGGGGGGCCGTTCAACTCCAGCGACCCGGCCGAGGACAAGTCCGCCGTCCAGCGCCGGGTCGAGGCCGAGCTCTCCGCCCTGCTCGACCGGGTCGTCGCCCGGGATTTCCCCTTCCTGGGCGCCTGCTACGGCGTCGGGACGCTCGGCGTGCACCAGGGCGGCGTGGTCGACCGGACCTTCGGCGAGCCGATCTCGTGCGTGCCGATCGAGCTCACCGCCGCCGGGCGGGCGGACCCGCTCCTGGCCGGCGTACCCGACGTCTTCGACGCGCTGGTCGGGCACAAGGAGGCCTGCCGGGTGCTGCCGCCGTCCGCGGTGTTGTTGGCCACCTCGCCGGGCTGCCCGGTCCAGATGTTCCGGGTCGGGCGCAACGTGTACGCCACCCAGTTCCACCCCGAGCTCGACGTCCCCGGCATCGTCACGCGGGTGCGGGTCTACCAGCACGCCGGCTACTTCGCGCCCGACGAGATGGAGGAGCTCATCGCCCGCCTCGAGCTGGCCGTGGTGAGCGCCCCGGGGCTGGTGCTCGCCAACTTCGTCGCCCGGTACGCCTGACGACAGCGCGGCCGGGGGACGAGGGCCCCGGTCAGCCCACCGCGGGACGCGACCCGCGGTGTCGTCGCCGACCTCGCCGTACACCGCGAGGACGGCACCCACCCGGTGGGGTCGGGGTCGGCCGGAGACAGGCGGTCTGCCCTCCAGCGACCTCCATCCCGGCGTCCAGCAGACGTCCAGCCGCGCGGTCGACCGTGGGGTCATGACGACCGCGACCGCCCGACGGCTGTCGCTGCGTGCCCGCCTGCTGGCCGTGTTCCTCGTGCCACTCGCCCTGGTCCTGGCCGTGGTCGGCGTCGCGGCCACCACCGCGCTGCACGACCAGATGCTCGACCGGGTCGACACCGGGCTCGCGGCGGCCGTCGAGCGCTCCGCCCACGCCGATGCCGGTGGCCGGCCCGGCGGGGACGACGTCGGCCCGGACTTCCTGGACACGCCCGGGCAGGGGGACGGCACGCTGGGCGCCCGGGTCGAGGACGGCGTCGTGACCGAGGCCGCCGTCATCACCGCCAGCGGCGACGGCCGGCCGATCACCGCCGCGCAGGCGGCGGTCCTCGCCGACGTGACACCCGACGCGTGCCGCGCAGCGTCGACCTCGGCGGTGCGCTGGGGGAGTACCGCGTGGTCGCGACCGCGGGCTCCGGCGGGGACGTGCTGGTGACCGGCCTGCCCCTCGACGCGACCCGCGACGCGCTGCTCCGGCTGGTCGGTGTGGAGGTGGCCGCGGGCCTGCTCGGCCTGCTGGCCGCCGCGGGCGCGGGCTTCCTCGTCATCGGCCGCACCCTGCGGCCGCTGCACCGGGTGGCCGCGACCGCCGGCCGGGTCGCCGAGCTGCCGCTGTCCAGTGGCGAGGTGCGGCTGGCCGAGCGGGTGCCCGCCGCCGACACCGACCCGCACACGGAGGTGGGCCGGGTCGGAGCGGCCCTCAACCGGCTGCTCGACCACGTCGAGGAGTCGCTGGCGGCCCGGCAGGCGTCCGAGACACAGGTCCGGCAGTTCGTCGCCGACGCCAGCCACGAGCTGCGGACTCCGGTGACCTCGATCCGGGGCTACGCCGAGCTGGTGCGCCGCAGCGGCAGCGCGGTGCCCGACGACGTCGCCCAGGCGCTGCGCCGGGTCGAGTCCGAGGCGCTGCGGATGTCGGTGCTGGTCGACGACCTGCTCCTGCTCGCCCGGCTGGACGCCGGCCGCGAGCTCGCCAGCGAGCAGGTCGACCTGACCGCGCTGGTCATGGACACCGTCAGCGACGCGCACGCCGCCGGCCCCGCGCACCGCTGGCGGGTCGACCTGCCCGCCACCGCCGTCCTCGTGCCCGGGGACGACAGCCGCCTCCACCAGGTGCTGGCCAACCTGCTGGCCAACGTCCGCACCCACACCCCGCCCGGGACGACCGCCGTCACGCGGCTGCGGGTGGAGGACGGCGAGGCGGTGCTCCGGGTCGTCGACGACGGGCCGGGGATCCCCGCGGACCTGCTCGGCTCGGTCTTCGAGCGGTTCGCCCGTGGCGACTCGTCGCGGTCGCGCACCGCGGGCAGCGCCGGCCTCGGCCTGGCCATCGTCCGCGCCGTCGTCACCGGCCACGGCGGATCGGTCTCCGTGCGCAGCGAGCCCGGCCGGACGGCGTTCACGGTCCGGCTGCCGCACGCCACCGTCGCCCAGCCCGACCTCGACCCCGACCTGGACGCCGCCTCCCTCTGACGGTCGACCCCGGCCCGGTCCCGGAGCAGACTGCGGGCACGCAGGGGGCGGTCCCCGCGAGCACCGGCGCACGGACGGGAGGCGCGATGGCCCGAGCGCCGGTCGCTCCGGAGGGCGGCCTGCGGATGGGGACGCCGCAGGCCCGCTGGGTCCTGCTGACGACGGTGCTCGGCTCGGGCCTGGCGCTGCTGGACGCGACCGTCGTCAACGTGGCCCTGGAGCGGATCGGCGACGACCTCGACGCCGGCTTCTCCGGGCTGCAGTGGACCGTCAACGCCTACACCCTCACGCTGGCCTCGCTGATCCTCCTCGGCGGGTCGCTGGGCGACCGGTTCGGCCGGCGGCGGGTGTTCGTCATCGGGGTCGTCTGGTTCGCCGCCGCCTCGCTGCTGTGCGGACTGGCGCCGGACGTGCCCACGCTGGTGGCCGCGCGCGCCCTGCAGGGGGTCGGCGGAGCCCTCCTGACGCCGGGGAGCCTGGCGATCATCTCGGCGTCCTTCCACGGCACCGACCGCGCCGCCGCGGTCGGTGCGTGGTCGGGGCTGGGTGGGGTCGCCGGGGCGCTGGGGCCCTTCGTCGGCGGCTGGCTGGTCGAGTGGAGCTGGCGCGCGGTCTTCCTCGTCAACCTGCCGCTGGCCCTGGTCATCGTGGTGGTGGCCGCCCGGCACGTGCCCGAGACGCGTGACCCCGAGGCCGCGCCGAGGCTGGACTGGGTCGGGACGGCGCTGGTCGCGGTGGGCCTGGGCTGCCTGACCTACGGGCTGACCGCGGCGGGGGAGCCGGGCGGCGCGGCCGCGGACCTCGCCTGGGGCGCTGCCGGCGTCCTCGCGCTGGCCGCCTTCGCGCTCGTGCAGCGGCGCACGCCGGCTCCGCTGGTGCCCCCGGCGCTGTTCGGGAACGCGCAGTTCACCGCCGCCAACGCCGTCACGCTGCTGGTCTACGCCGCACTCGGCGCGCTGTGGGTCCTGCTGGTGCTCCAGCTGCAGGTCGCCTCGGCGTTCTCCCCGTTGCTGGCGGGCAGCGCCCTGCTGCCGGTGACCGTGCTGATGCTGCTGTTCTCCGCGCGGGTCGGCGCCCTGGCCCAGCGGATCGGACCGCGGGCGCTCATGACGGCCGGCCCGCTGGTCTCCGCCGCCGGGGTGCTGCTGATGCTGCGGATCGGGCCCGGCGCCTCGTACGTCGCCGACGTGCTGCCGGCGACGGTGCTGTTCGGGGCCGGGCTCACCCTGCTGGTGGCGCCGCTGACGGCGACAGTGCTCGACGCGGCCGCCGACCGCTTCGCCGGCGTCGCCTCGGGGGTCAACAACGCCGTCGCCCGGGCCGCCGGCCTGCTCGCGGTCGCGGTCGTGCCGGTGGTGGCCGGGATCAGCGGCGCGGACTACACCGACGCGGCGGCGTTCACCGCAGGCTTCCGGACGGCGCTGCTGGTCTGCGCCGGGCTGCTGCTCGCCGGCGCCGCCGTGTCCGCCGGGTGGATCCGCCGTCCGCTCGGCGCGGAACAGGACCACGACCACCTGCGGTTGGCGGAGTGTCCGCACTGTGGCGTGGCCGCGCCGCAGCTGTGCCCGGCCGCTGAGGAGGGAGCCCGGTGACCGTCACCGCCGAACGCCAGTCCAGCCCTGGGGGCGGCGGCCTGCTCGCGCGCGTGGCGCCGCTGCGCCGGCGGCTGCGCACCGAGGCCGGCAGCGCCGGATTGCTGCTGCTGGCGACCGTGGCCGCGCTGCTGTGGGCCAACTCCCCGGTGGGCGAGAGCTACGACGCCTTCTGGCACACCGAGTTCGCCGTCCGGGTGGGCGGCGCCGAGCTCTCGCTGGACCTGCAGCACTGGGTCAACGACGGCCTGATGGTGTTCTTCTTCTTCGTCGTGGGGCTGGAGATCAAGCGCGAGCTGGTGATGGGGGAGCTCACCGACCGGCGGCGGGCCGCGGTGCCGGCGATGGCCGCGCTGACCGGGCTCGCGGTCCCGGCGCTGGTCTACGCCGTCCTCAACCTCGACAGCCCCGCGGTGTCGGCATGGGGCGTGGTCATCTCCACCGACACCGCCTTCCTGCTGGGCGTGCTGGCCCTCGTCGGGCCGGCCTGCCCCGCGCAGCTGCGGCTGTTCCTGCTCACCCTCGCCATCGCCGACGACGTGGGCGCGCTCACCGCGATCGCGCTGTTCTACACCGAGGACCTCGCGCTCGGCCCCCTCCTCCTGGCCCTCCTCGGCCTGGCGCTCATGGTGGGGCTGCGCTACCTGCGGGTGTGGCGCGGCCCGGCCTACCTCGTGCTCGGCGTCGCGGTGTGGGTGGCGATGTACGCCTCGGGCGTGCACCCGACCCTCGCCGGGGTGGTCATCGCCCTGTTCACGCCGGCCTACCCGGCCCGGCGGGCGGAGGTGGAGGACGCCGCCCGGCGCACCCGCGCCTACCAGCAGTCGCCCAACCCCGAGTTCGCCCGGCTGGCGCGGCTGTCCATCGACCGGTCGGTGTCGGCCAGCGAGCGCCTGCAGCAGCTGTGGCAGCCGTGGACCAGCTTCGTCATCGTCCCGGTGTTCGCCCTGGCCAACGCCGGTGTCCCGCTGACCGGCGACACCCTCCGGGCCGCGGCCACCTCACCGGTGACGCTGGGCGTCGTGGCCGGCCTGGTCCTCGGCAAGCTCGTCGGCATCCTGCTGGGCACCGGGCTGGCGGTGCGCTTGGGCATGGGGGAGCTCGCGCCCGGTCTCACCGGCCTGCAGCTCGCCGGCGGCGCGGCGCTGTCGGGCATCGGCTTCACCATCTCGCTGTTCATCGTCGACCTCGCCTTCGACGACGAGCGGCTGGCCGACGAGGCGCGGGTCGGTGTCCTCGCCGCGTCGGTCCTGGCCGCGCTGCTCGGGTGGGCGCTGTTCCGGCTCGCCGACCGGCGCCGCCCACCGGGGGCCACCGGCCGGCCGGACCTGCTGGACCGCCCGGTCGACCCCGAGCGCGACCACGTCCGGGGCCCGGTCGACGCACCGCTGACCCTGGTCGAGTACGGCGACTTCGAGTGCCCGTTCTGCGGGCGGGCCACCGGCACGGTCGAGGAGCTGCGCGCCCGGTTCGGGGACCGGCTGCGCTACGTCTTCCGGCACGTCCCGCTGGTCGACGTCCACCCGCACGCGGAGCTGGCCGCGGAGGCCGCCGAGGCCGCGGGGGCGCAGGGCCGCTTCTGGGAGATGCACGACCGGCTCTTCGCCGCCCAGGACCGGCTGACCGCCTCCGACCTGCTCGAGCACGCCGCGGCGGCGGGACTGGACGTGCAGCGGTTCGCCCGGGACCTGGGCGCCGGCCGGTTCGCCCGCCGGGTGGAGGAGGACGTCGAGTCCGCCGAGGCCAGTGGCGTCGGGGGCACGCCCACGTTCTTCGTCGGCGGCCGGCGGCACACCGGCCCGTACGACGCCGACACCCTCGCCGCCGCGCTGCTGGCCGCGGCGGGGGAGGACCCGACGGGCGTGCCGGGCCGGCCGGACGGCGAGCCCGCCGGGCTGGCCCTGCCGGCGCTGGGGCCGCGGCGGGGGAGTGAGCGGCCCGACGTGCTGCCCGACGCCGTGGCGCCCGTCCCGGCCGACCTGCCCGAGACCCCCGACCGCAACGGTGCCTTCCCGCGGCTGACCGACGCCCAGCTGGCGGTGCTGGAACGCCACGGCACCCGGCGCTGGTGCCCGGCCGGAGACACGCTGTTCCGCGAGGGCGACCCGGGCTACGACTTCCACGTCGTCCTCTCCGGGGCGGTGGCGATCGTGGAGGACTCCGGCCGTCCCGACCAGCGGGTGATCTCCGTGCACGGAGCGCGGCGGTTCCTCGGCGAGCTGGACCTCTTCAGCGGCCAGCCGGTGTCGCTCACCGCGCTCGTGCTGCGCCCGGCGGAGACCGTCCGCCTGGACCACGCCGGGATGAAGGCGGCCTTCACCGCCGACCCGGCGCTCAAGGAGATGGTGCTGCGGGCCTTCCTGCTGCGCCGGTCCATGCTGCTCGAGCTCGCCGCCGACCTGCGCATCGTCGGGCGGGCCGGGTCCGTCGACAGCCGCCGCCTGCAGGACTACGCCCGGGACCACCGGCTGTCGGCGACCTTCGTGGACCTGGAGAGCACCGGCGACGGCGCCGCGCTGCTCGCCGAGCTCGGGGTCTCCGAGGAGGACCTGCCGGTCGTCGTCTGGCGGGAGGGCCGGGTGCTGCGCAACCCGACCGACGCCGAGGTCACCGCGGCCGTGGAGGCCGGGAGCTGACGGCGGCGCTCACCTCGGCCACCAGCTCCACGGCCGCCCGGACGGCGGCCGCCAGGTCGGCGGGCCCGGTCCCGAGCGCGGCCAGGACGGCGTGCGCCCGGCGCGCGAAGTCCGGTGGCGCCCCCGGCAGCCGGCCGGCCGCGGCGACGGCGCCCTTCTCGTTGACCAGCCAGCGGCCGGCCGCTCCGGAGAGCGCGTGCGCGCACAGCCCGACCGCCCGGAACAGGCAGCCGGCGACGTAGGTCGTGTCCCCGCGCGGTACGGCCTTGGCCGCGATGCCGGTGCAGAACCGCGCCTCCTCCAGCCGCGCGACCAGGGCGGCGCCGAGCGCGGGCGGGTACTGCGCCGTCTCCCGCCGCAGCGCGGTGACCTCGCCGGTCGGGTCGGCCAGCACCACCCCCAGGGCCAGCTCCCCGGCGTACGCGGCGTCGAGGAAGCCCAGCGGGTGCCCCACCTGCGCGTGCCAGCCGCACCGGCCGGCACGGGCGTCCCGCCAGACCGCCGCCACCCGGTCGACGTCCCGGTAGATCCAGTCCACCGCGACCCCGCCGATCCGCAGCCAGGCACCGCCGTCCACCCAGGGACCCCACTCGCCGGGACGGGTGACCCGCGCCGACGGGCCGGCGACCTCGCGGGCCAGCGCGCCGAGGGCGCCGGTGTCCAGCGGCGGGCGGTAGTACAGCCCCAGGTCGACGTCGGAGTCAGGGGTGTGCTCGCCGCGCGCCCGGCTCCCGCCCAGGGTCACCGCCACGACACCCGGGACGGCGACCAGCCGGCCGGCCAGCGCGGTCAGCTCGGGGTCGAGGTCGGGCGACACGTCCCAGCCTGGCCGCAGCGCCCGGGCGGCGCACCGCGGCGGGGAGCGGGCCGCTCCCCGCCGCGGACCTCAGCGCTCCGCGAGGTAGGCCGCGGCCGTCTCCCGGAGCCGGTCGTGCACGCCGTCCACCGCGACGGCGCCGCCGAGGTACCGCTTGGGCAGCTTGGCGACCATCGTGTAGTTGGTGTCGACGACGTTGCCCACCGGCGCCAGCCCCGCCTGGCTGACCAGCTGGTAGGCGTCCAGCTCGTCCCACCCGGTCAGCTGCGCGGCCCAGGTCACCAGGTCGTGCTGGCTGATCCGGAAGGCGTCCTCCAGCGGCCGGACCGAGCCGGTCGACATGAGGAACTCGTCGGTCTCCAGCCGCGGCCATGCCGGTGGGGTCGTCCCCGGTGTGCCGCCCTTCACCAGGTCGACGACGGCGACGGTGCGCATGGCCGCCTCGACGGCGGTGCCGCACACCTCGCCCTCGCCCTGGCGGCAGTGGCCGTCCCCGAGGGAGAGCAGCCCGCCGGGGACGTTGACGCCGAAGTACAGCGTCGTCCCGGCCCGGACCTCGGGGGTGTCCATGTTCCCGCCGTGGGCGCCGGGGGTGATGCTGGCGAACACCTCCCCGCCGGCCGGTGCGACGCCGATGGTGCCGTGCATCGGGTCGAGCGGGAGCTCGACCTCCGGGCCGCCGCGCCGGGGCCGGAACAGGCAGGTGCCGCGCTCGCGGTCGACCTCGTAGACCCAGACCAGCTCCTCGAGCGCCTCGTGCAGCATCGCCGTGGAGTGCGTGGTCGTCAGCGCCCCGAAGTGCGGGAACGTGGACGACACCGCCCAGTCGCGCGCCGGCGCGATCTCCACCAGGTGGACGGCGAGCGTGTCGCCGGGCTCGGCGCCCTCCACCGCGATCGGCCCGGTGACCGGGTTGAGGTGGGGGAACTCGCAGACCCGGCTGGGCAGGTCGTCGACCCCGCGCACCCGGCCGCCGAAGCAGTCCTCCGTGGTCAGCTCGACGACGGTGCCCGGCGCGACGGTGACCAGGGGCTCACCGCCGCCGAAGGTGTACCGGAGCTGGTCGGCCGCCGGCTCGACGGTCACGACCTCCAGCGCCGCGGTCACAGGCCCGCCTCCGCCCGCAGCTCGGGCTTGCGGCCGGTGGCGATCAGGACCGCCATCAGCACCAGGCCGATCCCGAGCCAGACGAACCCGAGGGTCTGCGCGGCCACCTGCGCGTTGATGACGACGTAGACCAGGATCGCGAACCCGATCACCGGGACGGCCAGGTGCAGCCACCAGTTGCGGCTCTTCCGCCGGATCACGTAGTGGACGACGACCGACAGGTGCAGCAGCAGGAACGCCGAGAGCGCGCCGAAGTTCACCAGCGTGGACAGCAGCGAGATGCCGTCCTCCCGGCTGCTCATGTACAGGCCGAGGACCAGGGAGACCACGGCGACCAGCAGGGTGGCGTTGACCGGCACCCGGCGGGTCGGGTGCACCCGGCGCAGGAACCCGGGCAGCTGCCGGTCGCGGGCCATGGCGAACAGCAGCCGGGAGGTGGCGGCCTGGGCGACCAGCGAGTTCGCGAAGCCCCACGCGATGGCGGTGGCGATCGCGGTCAGCGTCGACAGCCACGCGCCGCCGGCGACCTCGGCCGCGTCGTAGAACGCCGTCCCCGCGGCGTCGCCCTCGGCGATGAGCGTGTCGGGGTCGGGGACCAGGAGGGCGGCGACCCACGTCTGGACGATGAACAGCGTCCCGGCCAGGGCGAGCGCCGCGATCATCGCCTTGCCGAGGGAACGGGCCGAGTCGCGGTTCTCCTCGGCGAGCGTGGAGATGCCGTCGAAGCCGAGGAAGCTCAGCACCGCGATCGAGACCGCGCCGAAGACCAGTTCCAGCGAGAAGGTGTCGCTGTTGTAGATCGGCGAGAAGTCGAAGCCGCGACCCTCCCCGGAGGCCAGGGCCACGACGCCGATCACCAGGAAGATCGCCAGCACGATCAGCTCGCCGACCAGCATGATCTTGTTGACCCGCGCGGTGAACTCGATGCCGAACCAGTTGACGACGGTGTTGAGCACCACGAAGGCGACCAGCCAGACCCAGACCGGCACCGACGCCCAGATCGAGTTCATCGCCACGGCGGCGATCAGGTAGAGCAGGCCGGGGACGAGCACGTAGTCGAGCAGGATCATCCAGCCGGCGACGAAGCCGACCGGCTGGGCGATGCCGCGACCGGCGTAGGTGTAGACCGAGCCGGCCATCGGGAAGGCCCGCGACATCTGCGAGTAGGACGCCGCGGTGAACGCCATGGCCAGGCCGCCGATCGCGTAGGCGAGGGCGATCATCCCGCCGGAGCCCTGGAAGACGCTGCCGAAGATGCCGAACGGGGCGATCGGCACCATGAAGATCAGGCCGTAGACCAGCAGGTCGGTGAAGCTCAGCGAGCGCTTGAGCTCCTGCCGGTAGCCGAAGGCCTCGACGCCCGGGTCACCGGTCGCGGGGACGGGCCCCCGGGCGGCGCCCGGGAGCGGGCGGCCGGGGTCGCCGGTGTTGGTCGTGGTGCGGGGGTCGCTCACGGTTCCTCCTCTCCTCCGGCTCGGGGCCGGGCGGGGAGAGAGTAGGCCGCGTTTGTTTCCAGATGGAAGCAAGTCAGCCGGAGCGCACCTCGGAGAAGCCCAGCCCGACGGCCCGGGCCAGCCGGGGACGGGCGGGCACCGGCCGGCGCGCGGTCCCGCGGCCCGCGGGGGACACCGCTAGGCGGACGCCGTCGTACACGCCCCGGGCGTAGGCGCAGACCACCGGCGCCGACGGGCCGGCCCGGCGCGCGTGCCGCTCCTGCAGTGCGAGCTGTCCCTCGTCCGCGGCGCCGTCCGTGGCGGCGAAGGAGGGCATGCAGGCGAACAGCTCCCCGGTGCGGTCGCCGCCGATGGCGTAGAGCCCGTTCTCCTCCAGCGCACCGGAGAGCCGGACCACCCGGCGGTCGAGCCCGCTGCGGGCGAACTCCCGGTTGAAGGCCACCAGGTCACGGCCCACCAGGCTGAGCAGCACCGCGTCGGCCCGGGTCCGCCGGACCAGGTCGAGCACCGGGCCGGGGTCGTCGACACCGAAGGGCACCAGCCGCTCGCCGACGACCTCCGCGCCGAGCTCCCGCAGCACCGAGGCCGCCGCCCGGTGCACCGCCTGCGGCCAGACGTAGTCGTTGCCGACCAGCACCCAGCGACGCGCGCGGTGGGAGGCGACCAGCCAGGCCAGCGCGGTGGCGTGCTGGTCCCGCGGGGAGGAGCCGATCCGCAGCACCCCCCGACGGCGGCGGCCGCCCTCGTGCGGCGGGGTGAAGACGTAGCGCACCCGGCCGGCCAGCGCGGCCTCGAGCGCGCGGTGCACGTCGCTGGTGTGGTAGCCGACGAGGACGTCGATCGCGCCGGCCTCGTGCAGGGTGGCCGCCTCCGCGGCCACCACCCGGGGCGGGCGGCCGGAGTCGACGGTCACCAGCTCGACCGCGCGCCCGCGCACGCCGCCGTCGGCGTTGGTCTCGTCGGCGGCCAGGCCGGCGAGGTCCAGCGCGGACGGCGCGGTGAGCGCCAGTGGCCCCGACAGCGGCACGGCCAGCCCGACGCGGACGACGTCCGCACGGCGGGGGAGGAGGGTGGCCTCCCACGCGTCCAGGAGACCGGTCGGCTCGGGCACCCGATGAGTATGGTGCGGCCATGGCCGTCGAGCAGCAGGCGAAGCCGAGGGCGGTCTCGTCGTCGCTCGTGGAGCTGCTGACGGTCGCCCAGCGCCGGGTCGCGCGGGGGGTCGCCGGGGTCCTGGCCGAGGACGGCGCCACGCTGGACACCTACCGGGTGATGCGCTGCCTGGCCGCCGGCCCCGGGCGCTCGATGGGCGAGCTGGTCACCGCGCTGTCCCTGCCGGCGCCGACGCTGACCCGGCTGGTCGACGGGCTGGTCGACGCCGCCGAGGCCTACCGGCTGCCCGACCCGGACGACGGCCGCCGGGTCCGGGTGCACCTCTCCGCCCGGGGGCGCAGCCGACTGGCTCGGCTGGAGGGCCTGGTCGGCGCGCACGAGGCCGCGCTGGCCGAGACGCTGGGAGCGGCGCGGGTGGAGTCGCTGGTGCGCGCGCTCAGCGACCTGGACGCCTGACGCCCCCGGGAGCATCGCAGCGAGCGAGGAGCAGCGGGCCGCTAGTCGGTCGCCGGCGGGAGCAGCCGGGGCATGAACACCTCGTCGATCGGCCGCGGGCCCACGTACTGCCGGCAGGTGCAGGGCACCCACTGGTGTCCCGACCAGCGGCCGCGCTTGTCGAAGGTGTCCCGCCGCAGCTCGGCGTAGCAGGTGTTGGTCTCGGTGTCGTGCTGGCTGAGCGTGTGCCCGCACCCGCACAGCGGCGCCGGCAGCGCCGGGGGCGCGGGCTTGGTGCGCCGGCTCAGCCGCCCGCCGAGGAACCCCATGGCGAGCAGGGCCGCGCCGACGAGCAGGCTGACAGGTTCCACCGCTCTCGCTCCTCCCGGTCGTGCCTGTCGACGGTAACGCGGGAGCGGGCCGCGGTGTCCCTCAGTCGGACTTCTTGCCCCGCCCGCTCACCGCGTCGCGCAGGTGGTCCAGCAGGCTGGCGACCGGCCCGAGGACGGTCCGCACGCCCGCCTCGTTCGGCGTCATCGGGTGCGCACGGGTGGGTGCCATGGCCTTGACCCGCTCCACCTTCCCCGCCATCTCCACCAGCTCCTCGCGGCTGAAGGTCGCACGCAGCTCGGTGAACATCCGGCTCTCCTCGTGCTCGACGTGGTGCCGGATCTCGCGGATCAGCGTCTGCACCTCGACGTCGAACTGCGCGTCCTCGGGGTCCATGCGCTCCAGTCGCTTCATGGTCTCCTCGGCCTCGGCGTGCTCGTGCTTGGAGTGCTCGGCCTCCTCCTTGTCGACCTGCTTCTCCACGCGCGGGTAGACCTGGGTCTCCTCGGCCACCGAGTGCTTGACGATGCCGATGGTCACCTCGTCGACCAGCTCCCGCTTGCGCCGCAGGACGTCCGGTCCGGTCCGTCCGACCAGCGTCTCCAGCTCGGTGAAGACCCGGTCGAACTCCCGGTGGTCCGCGCTCAGCAGGTCCACGACGTCACGCTGGTTCTCGGTCTGGGTCATGGTCGGCTCCTCGTCGTCCTCCGGGCTCCGGGAGTTCCCCGCCGCGACCTGCTCCACACCGATCGGACCGCGCCGTCCGATCCACTCCTCCGGGTTGTTTCGATCATGTGAACCAGGGCACAGGGACGTCGTGGAGTCGTACGCCGTGGGGTTCGCCCGTCCCGATCGCTGGTCGCCGGGGCGGCCGGCCGAGCAGAGTCACCCGTGGCACGCCGTGGAGGCCCACCGGCCACCGGCCGAGCTGGACGGCGAGGTCGAGCTGGCCGTCTGTGGCGCGATCGTGCAGGTGTGGGGGTCGCAGCAGTGGGAGCGCGTCGGAACCGGCCGCACCGCCTGCCCCGAGTGCCGTGAGCTGACCGCGGTCGGCCGGGAGCTCGCCGGCGCCCGCTGAGGCGGCGCGGTTCAGCGCCGCTCGGGCCGGCGGCCGCTGATCGCCGACAGCCCGGTGATCTCGCGGCCCACGATCAGTGCCTGCACCGAGTCGGTGCCCTCGAAGGTGAAGACGGCCTCCATGTCGGCGTGGTGGCGGGCCACGTGGTGGTCGAGCAGGATCCCGTCGCCGCCGAGGATGTCGCGGGCGTCGGCGACGATGGCCCGGGCCTTGGCGGCGTGGTTCATCTTGGCCAGTGACGCCATCGCGGCGGTCATCCGGCCGGCGTCGGCCAGAGTCGACAGCCGCCAGCACATCAGCTGCATCGCGGTGATCTCGGCCAGCATCCGGGCCAGCTTGTCCTGGACCAGCTGGTAGCCGGCGATGGGCGAGCCGAACTGCTCGCGGCGCAGCGCGTGGGCCAGCGCCAGCTCGTAGGAGGCGGTGGCCAGACCCAGGGCCCGCCAGGCGACGGTGTAGCGGGTCCGGTCGAGGACCTTCGAGACGTCCTTGAACGAGGAGCAGTTCGCCAGCTTGTTCTCCGCGGGGACCCGGACCCCGGTCAGCGTGATCTCCGCCTGCCAGACCGCCCGCAGCGCCGTCTTGCCGGTCATCACGGTCGCCTCGTAGCCCGGCGTCCCCTTGTCGACGACGTAGCCGCCGACGGCGCCGTCCTCGCCGCGGGCCCAGATGACCACGTGGTCGGCGATCGTCCCGTTGCCGATCCACTTCTTCTGGCCGTCGAGCACGTACGCGTCGCCGTCCCGGCGGGCCGAGGTCTCCAGGCCGACGGCGTCCGAGCCGTGCCGGGGCTCGGTGAGGCCGAAGGCGCCGATGCGCTCCATCCGCGCCATGGCCGGCAGCCAGCGCTCGCGCTGCTCCTCGTCGCCGAGCAGCGCGATCGACTGCATGGCCAGGAAGCTGTGCACCCCGTTGAAGGTGCCGACGCTGCCGTCGGCGCGGGCGAGCTCCGCCGCGACGATGCCGGCCGAGACCGCGCTCATCCCCGGACAGCCGTAGCCCTCGATCGTGCCGCCCGCGATGCCGAGCTCGGCGATCTTCGGGACCAGCTCGAAGGGGAACTCCGCGCGCTCCCAGTAGTCGTTGATCCGCGGGGTGACCTCGGTGTCGCAGAAGGCGCGCACCCGGTCGCGCAGCTCGAGCTCCTCGGGCGCGAGGAGCTCGTCCAGGGCGTAGAAGTCCGGACTCGTCACGGGCCCGACGCTAGGGCCCGGCCGGGCGCGCTGCCCGTCGTGGCGGGCCGGGTCCGCTACCTTCCCCGGCGTCGCCGTCGGGAGGTCGGGTGCCGTTCTTCATCGTGCGGGTCGCGCGGTTGCTGCGCCTGCGGTTGCGCGGGTGGCGGCTGCCCCTGGCCGTCGCCGTCTTCGTGTTCCTCAGCAGCTGGCTGGCGATGGCGCTGCTGGAGCCGGCCGACAGCGACATCGCCGCGCCCGGGACCTACTGGTGGTACTTCGTCGTCACCTCGGCCACCGTCGGCTACGGCGACGTCTTCCCGGCCACGCTCGCCGGCCGGCTGGTCGGCGCGTACGTCATCGTCGGCGGGATCGTCACGCTCACGCTGCTGTTCACCTCGCTCGCCGCCGCCCTGCAGTCGGTGAAGAGCAAGAGACTGAGGGGGCTGGTCGCCCTGGACCTCGCCGACCACGTCGTCCTGCTGGGGTACACGCCCGGACGCACCGCGCGGATCGTCGCCGAGCTCACCGCCGAACGGGGCGTGCAGGTGGTGCTCTGCGCCTGGGACGAGGTCACCGAGGACCCCCTGCCCGAGCTGCCGGAGGTGCACTTCGTGCGCGGCGACCTGACCTCGGAGGACGTCATGGCCCGCGCCGCCGTCGCCCGCGCGCGGACGGCGGTCGTCGACGCCCGCGACGACAACGAGGCGCTGGCCGTGTCGCTGGCCGTCGCGCACGCCAACCCGCGGATCCACCTGGTCGCCGCGCTGCGCGACCTCGGCCGGCTGGGGACCCTGCGCTACGCGCACCCCGACGTGCAGGCGGTGCAGTGGCACATGCCCTACCTGCTCACGGAGGAGGCCAACGACCCGGGGATCGCGCAGGTCTACAACGACCTGATGACCAGCGGCGGGCACGGGAACACCTACTCCGCCCGCGTCCCGGCCGGCTTCCCGCACGCCACCTTCGGCGACTGCCAGACCTGGTTCGGCCGCACGTTCGGCGCCACGTTGCTCGCCCTGCGCGCCGACGGCCGGCTGGTGGTCAGCCCCGGCTGGGACGCGCCGGTGCCGGAGGGCGCGACGCTGTACTACGTCGCGGGCGGGCGGATCGACCCCGCCCGCCTGACCGCCGGCCGCTGAGGTCAGGAGCCCAGCAACCCCCGCACGTAGGCCGCCTGGCCCAGGTGCTGCAGGTCGTCGCCGAGCACGCTGACCAGCCGGACCCCCAGGGTCACCGGCGGGTCCCAGCGGGTGTCGACCACGCGGTCGAGGTCGTCGTCGGACAGGCCCCGGAGAAACTCCGCCGACCGCGCCGACACCGCCTCGCAGTAGCCCAGCAGCAACTCCGCCGACGGCACCCGGACGGCGTCGACCTCCTCGGCGCTCATGCCGTAGCCGGTGGCGCCGACGTCGAGGGGCAGGCCGAACCGGTCGGCCCAGCCCTGCTCGGTCCACACCTGCTCGGTGCCGGCGACGTCGGCGACGTGGTCGTCCTGCACCCGCAGCAGGTGCCAGGCCAGCCAGCCGATCGGGTTCGCACCGGGCGCGACGCGGCGGGCGAGGTCCTCGGCCGAGAGGCCCTCGACCGTGGCGGAGAAGGTCTCCGCGATCTGGCCGTACGCGTAGAGGAGGAGGTCGCGGCTGCGCATCAGTCGTCGTCCTCGTCCTCGGGGTCGCTCTGCGCCTCGAGCTCGGCGGCCTGCTCGGGCGTCTCCAGCTCCAGGGCGATGTCGCGCGGCTGCGGTCTCTCGGGGGAGGGGGTGGTCATGGCAGCCGAGCGTGCCGCACATCGGCCGCACCTGCGCCCCGAGGACCGGCCGTGCCCTCAGAACCAGCCGAGCAGGTACCCCGCGAGCACGGTCAGGCCGCCCAGCACGGCGAGCACGAGGAGCAGCACGACCACCACGGGGACGACGACCCACCGGCGCTTGAACCAGCGGCGCCGAGGGCGGGGCGGCGGAGACGGTGCCCGCTCGGCCGCGGCCGGCCGCCGTCCGCGCGGGGCGTCGCGCCGCTCGCGCCGCCGCTCGGCGAGGTAGTGGCCGGCGTCCCGGGCGACCGAGCCCAGCGCGGTCGCCGAGGCCGCGGCGAGGGCCCGGAGGTCCGCGGCGTCGAAGCGCTCCACCCGGCCGCCCTCGGGCGGCGGGGCCGCCGCGTCGGGGCGGGGCGGGGCGGACGGCGGCGGTGACCAGGCCGACGGCGCCTCGGCCTGCGCCAGCGCGGCCTGGAGGTCGCGGCGCGCCTGCTCGGCGGTCGCCCGCCGGGCCGGGTCCTTGGTGAGCAGGCCGCGCAGCAGGGGCTCGAGCGGGCCGGCCCGCTCCATCGGTGCGGGCTCCTCGGTGACCACGGCCATCAGGGTGGCCATCGGCTCGCCCCGGGCGAAGGCCAGCCGGCCCTCGACGGCGGTGTAGAGGGTCGCGCCCAGGGACCACAGGTCCACCGGCGGGCGCGGCTCCTCACCGTTGGCCCGTTCCGGTGCCATGTAGGACGGCGAGCCGATGATGGCGCCGGTCGTGGTGATCGTGTCGTCGTCGGTCGACGTCGCGATGCCGAAGTCGGTGAGGCAGGCGTGGCCGTCGGACGCGACGAGGACGTTCGCGGGCTTGACGTCGCGGTGCACGATGCCGGCCCGGTGCGCGGCCTCCAGCGCGGAGAGCACGTCCAGGCCGATCCGGGCCACGGCGGCCCAGGGCAGCGGTCCCTCCTGGTCGACGATCTGCTGGAGGCTGCACGACTCGACGTGCTCCATCACCAGCCAGGGCCGGTCGTCCTCCTCCACGACGTCGTACACCGCGGTGACGCAGGGGTGGTCCAGGCGGGCCGCCGTCCGTGCCTCGCGCATCGTGCGTTCCCGCAGGACGCGCCGCTCCTCCTCGGACAGGTGCAGCGCGAAGGTGACCTCCTTGATCGCGACCGGCCGCTCGAGCTTCAGGTCAGTGGCCAGCCAGACGACGCCCATGCCGCCACGGCCCAGGACGTCGCGCAGGGCGTAGCGCCCGGCGACCAGGCGGTCTGCTGTCGATGGCTCCACAGCCATGGGCGGACGGTACGCCGGGGAGGGCGGTCCCGCCGGTGCACCGGAGCGCGGGATCTGCTCCCTGGCGACGAAGGGCCCTGTCGGGCGGGCACCGCGGCGATCACGCTCAAGCCGGGCCGGCGGACCGCGGGCGCTCGGTGCCCGCGGCCGGGCAGGCCGAGGGGGACGTCATGACGGAGCAGACAGGCCGGCCCGAGGAGGGCTCGGTTCGGGAACCGCGGGTCGTCGTCGGTGTCGACGGCTCGGACGGTGCGCGCGCGGCGTTGCGGTTCGCGCTGGAGGACGCCGGCCGCCGCGGCGTCCCGGTGGACGTCGTCACCGCCTACCGGCCGCCCGACAGCTGGATGGACTTCTACGTCAGCGGCGAGCACCACGACGACCGGGCCCAGAACGCCGCGGTCGAGCAGGCGCAGGCGATGGTGGCCGAGGTGCGCGGCGAGGTGCCGGGGCCGGTGCCGGAGGTGCGCGTGCGGGCGACCGTGGGGGCGGCGGCCGACGTGCTCATCCGGGAGTCGACCGGCGCGGACCTCCTGGTGGTCGGCAGCCGGGGCCACGGCGGGTTCTCGAGCATGCTTCTCGGCTCGGTGACCATGCACTGCGCCCTGCACGCCACGTGCCCGGTCACCGTCGTCCACTCGCCGCAGGCGCACC
The DNA here is from genome assembly GCF_054050095.1 of Geodermatophilus sp. SYSU D01105. Taxonomy (NCBI): domain Bacteria; kingdom Bacillati; phylum Actinomycetota; class Actinomycetes; order Geodermatophilales; family Geodermatophilaceae; genus Geodermatophilus; species Geodermatophilus sp. SYSU D01105. Next base: position 46,917 of record NZ_JBJGYR010000018.1, on the reverse strand, counting down.
ACCACCGGCTGCGGTTGCGGCGCGAGCACGGCGCCCGCGAGTCCCGGACGACGGTCGGCTGACCGGGCCGGCGAGGGTCCGGCCGGCGGCCCCGGACGACGTGTCGGCGGTCGCCGCCGTCCACGCCCGCGCAGGGCGGGCCGCGTGGTCGTCCTTCCTCGGGGACGTGCTGGCCGAGCCGGAGGTCGACACCTGGCGGGCGCGGCTGGCCGAACCGGGGTTCCTCGTCGCCGAACGGGCCGGACGGGTGGTCGGCTTCGCGCGCGCCGACGCCGGCACCGGCGAGGTGGCCTACCTCTACGTCGACCCCGACGAGCAGGGGCGGGGGACCGGGCGGCTCCTGCTCGCCGCCGTGCTCGACCGGCTGCGGTCGGCCGGTCACCGGCGGGCGCGGCTGCGGACGGAGGAGCGCAACGCCGGGCCGCGCCGCTTCTACGAGACCGGTGGCTGGCGCGTCACCGGCGAGGTGGTCGAGCGCGAGTGGCGGGGCCGCCCGCTCCGGGAGGTCTGGTACGCGCGGGACCTCTACTGACCGGGGTCGGCCAGCCAGCGGCGCAGCACCTCGTCCTCGCGCCTCAGCACCACCAGGGCCAGCTCCCGGACGGCGGCCTCCACCTGCCGCCCGATCAGGGGCGCGTCGACCTCGGCCTCCCCGGTCACCGTCGACCGGGTGCCCCCCGCGACCGGGGACAGCCGGCGCTCGCCGCGCACCACCGCCGTCCGGCCGAAGACCTCCGCGCTCACGTGCAGGACGCCGTGGTGCCCGCTGTCCCCGTCGGTCGTCCAGACCCGGCGGTCCACGACGGGCACCTCGCGCCCCACGAACCGGGTGAACACCGCCGGGATGCCCGCGGTGGGGGCCAGCAGCCGCACCGTGGTGCGCGGTCCGCCGTCGTCGGTCGCGGTGTCGACGTCCTCCAGCCGGGCGCCCAGCGCCCGGGCGTAGTCGCGGAGGAACGACTCGTCGGTGAGGACGGCGAGGACGTCGTCCGGGTCGGCGGGATAGGTGGCGACGTGGTCGATGGGCACGCCGAATCCTCGGCCGTCCCGGGCGACGGCGCGCGTCGAGCCGCCGACCCGCGGTCGGCCCTCCGGGCCGGTGGTCGCAGCCGGGGGGACACTGGGGCCTCCGCCGACGGGCGGGGTGGAGGTGGTCGTGCGCGGGTGGCGGAGCGCCGTCGTCGCCATCGGTCTGGTCGGCACGGTCGCCGCGTGCACGGGGTCCGGACCCGGGGCCGCGACCACCTCGGAGCGCAGTGCTGCCGCGAGCGGGGCGCCGTCCGAGAGTGCGGTCCCGGCACCGCCGTCGTCCGATCCTCCGGTCCCGCCCGCGGTGGTCGTCCTCGACCCCGGTCACAACGGCGGCAACGCCTCGGCCCCCGCGGAGGTCGGCCGGCCGGTGCCGGCGGGCGGCTTCACCAAGCCGTGCAACACCACGGGGGCGGCGACGGACGCGGGCTACCCGGAGCACGCGTTCGCCTTCGACGTGGCCCAGCGCGCGGCCGGCCTGCTCCGGGCTCAGGGGGTCACCGTGCTCCTGACGAGGAGCGACGACACCGGGGTCGGCCCCTGCGTCGACGCACGTGCCGCCGCCGCCAACGACGCGGGGGCCGACCTGGCGGTCTCCATCCACGCCGACGGCGCGGCCGCGGACGTCCGTGGCTTCCACGTCATCGAGCCCGACGTCGCACCCGACGGCGGCAACGCGGCGATCCTGCCGGCCTCCCACGACGCGGCGCTGGACTTGCGGGACGCCTTCGGCAGCGAGACCGGCCAGTCGCCGGCCACCTACCCCGGGAGCCTGGTCGACCCCGGGCTCACCCGCCGCAGCGACCTCGCCGGGCTGAACCTGGCCAGGGTCCCCGCGGTGTTCATCGAGTGCGCCAACATGCGCAACCCCGAGGACGCCGCCGCCGTGACCGACCCGGCATGGCGGCAGCGTGCCGCGCAGGGGATCACCGACGGCGTGCTGGCGTACCTCCGGGCGCGGTGAGGCTCACCCCGGCGTGCCGTCCACCCAGGTGACGGCTCCGCGCAGGAACCGGCCGCGGGTGATCGCCCGGTCCACCTCCTCGACGACCAGCTCCACCAGCCACCGGACCGGTCCGGTGTGCTCGAGCACCTGCTCGGTCGGGAGGTCGCGCGGCGTGGCCAGCAGGCCCAGGGTGCCGGCGACGGCGGTGAGCGCGGCGTCCTCCGGCGTCCACCCGCGGTCCGGCGGCGAGTCCCCGGCCTGCTCGTCGGCCCGCGTCCGGTCGGCCCGGTTGTCGACGTAGCGGGTCCCGAGCCACCGCCGGCGAGCGGTCCACGACCCCCGGCGCAGGTGCTCGGCGGCGAGGTCCTCCTGGTCGACGGGGCCCCGCCGCAGCAGCTCGGTGAGCGACGGTGCGCAATCGGCGAGCAGCCGGTCGGCGGGAGGGAACCCGGTGGGCCCGGCGTCGAACTCCACGGCGTCCTCGGTCTCCCGGACCCGGCCGCGCAGCGCGAGGTCCACCAGCAGCGTGCCGCGCACCGCCAGGGCCGTCACCAGGTCGTCGGTCAGCCGCCCCCGGTCCAGCGCGAGGCAGGCGAGCCGCATCGACACCGACTCGTCCCAGTCGTCCACCCCGCGCATCGTCCAGGATCGGCGGGCCACGGCGTCACCTGTTCGCCCGATGGAGCGAGCGCAGGCTCCGCCGGCGGTCGGCGTGCCCGGACCGGCCCTGTCCGGGCGCGGGGTGGCGGGCGCAGACTTCTGCCCGTGACCAGGGTCGGCTTGGTGCTGGGTGCCGGGGGCGTCGTCGGTCAGGCGTACCACTCGGGTGTGCTGGCGGTCCTGCAGCACGACCTCGGCTTCGACGCCCGCACCGCGGACGTGATCGTCGGGACCTCGGCCGGTTCGATCACCGGCACGCTGCTGCGGCTGGGTGTCTCGGCGGAGGACCTCGCGGCGTGGACGGTGAAGGCCCCGCTGTCCGGCGACGAGGAGGTGCTCCGCCAGATGGCCGACACCCCCGTGCCCGACCTGGCCCCGTTCCGCCCGCTAGACATGCTGCGCCGCCCGCTGGGCTTCCCCGGCCGGCACATGGTCCAGCGCGCGCTGACCCGGCCGTGGCGGTTCCGGCCGCTGGCGGCGGGCATGGCCCTGGTCGCGCCGGGGCGGCACGACATCGTCGAGCAGCTCGGTGCGCTCCGGGAGCTGGAGCGGCCGGAGTGGCCGCAGCCCCCGCTGTGGATCTGCGCGGTGCGCCGGCGCGACGGGCGCCGCGTCGTGTTCGGTCGCCCCGGGGCGCCGGCGGCGCCGATCCACCGAGCCGTCGCGGCGTCCTGCGCGGTGCCCGGGTACTTCGCGCCGGTGGACATCGGCGGGCACGCCTACGTCGACGGCGGTGTGCACTCGCCGACCAACGCCGCGATCCTCCGGGGCCAAGGGCTGGACGTCGTGGTCGTCGTCTCGCCGATGAGCGGGCCGGCCGGGTCGCAGCTCGACGTCTACGCCGCGTCCCGCCGCCACTCGGCCCGCCTGCTCCGGCGCGAGGTGCGGGCCCTGCAGGCCACGGGGGTCCGCACGCTGGTCTTCACCCCCGGAGCAGCCGAGCAGCAGGTCATGGGCAACGACATGATGTCCCGGCTCCGGCTGAACGAGGTGATCCAGCAGTCCTTCCTGGGGGCGGGCGCCCAGGCGGCGAGGCCCGACGTGTCCGAGCTGGTCCGGAGCCTGGGAGAGCGCTAGCGGCGCGGGCTCCGGCGGCCGCCTCCGCGTGCCGGCTCACCCGCCCTTGCGGCGGGTGAGCACCAGGCCCGCCACCTCCGTGGCGCCGGCCGCCAGGAGGACGCGGGCCATCTCCCTCAGGGAGAAGCCCTCGGAGTAGACGTCGTCGAAGACCAGGACCCGTCGGCCGGCGACGCGGGCCGGCGCCGGGACGGACAACGCGGCGCGCAGCTCACCTTCCGCGATCCGCCGGCGGGCCTCCGGGCTGATGCCGAGGAACCGGGCCGTCGGTCCGGACTTGGCGATGAGCCCGGGAGCGAAGGGCCAGTGCGGCCCCTCGCGCGCGGCCGCGTCGAGGATCAGGGAGAGGTAGTCCCAGAGCCGTTGTGCTCGCGGCCCGACGTAGATCGCGCCGGTCGTGATGACGTCGTAGCGCTCGAAGTCCCCTCGACGGTCGTCGAGGAACCCGACGAGGACCCGCCCGAGGACCTGGGCCCACGATCGGTCCTCGCCGTACTTGTAGCTCATGAGCGCCTCCCACATCTCCTCCGGGCGATCGCACACGGTGTGGATGCGGGCGAACATCGGGTCGTCGAGGGTGCACACCGTGTTGGGGCACGCGCCTCCTCGGTCGAGCGGCTGACCGCACAGGGCGCACGTCGGGCCACTGACCACAGGGCTCCCCGCGGTCGCACAGGGGAAGCAGATCGCCGCTGTGCCCGACGTCCGGTACACGCACGCCGGGCACGCGGAGAAGTCGACCGGAGACGACCCCCGTTCCTCCAGGTCAGCTGGCATCCCACACTCCAACGAGTCGGCAGTGGACAGCGTGGGGACGCACCGTAGGGCATGGGTGGTGCCGCGGGAGGGGTGTGGCGTACGAGGGCGGCGACGGACCGGCCGCTCCGGCCGCGCGGCGCATCGGACCGTGGTGGACGCTCTGGCTCCGGACCGTGGGGGTCTCTGGAGGAGGACTGCGTGGCGACGGAGCTGTTCCTGGTGCGGCACGGCGAGGCCGTGGCCAACGTCGAGCCGGTGATCGGCGGCATGCGGGGAGACGCCGGCCTGACGCCGCGGGGGAGGGAGCAGGCACGCCTGCTGGAGGAGCGGCTGTCGCACCGGCGGATCGACGCCGACCGGCTCGTGTCCAGCACCCTGCCGCGGGCGCTGCAGACCGCCGAGTACGTCGCGCGGGCGCTCGGCCTGCCGGTGCTGCCGAACGACGGGCTCCACGAGCTGCGTCCCGGGGAGGCCGACGGGCTGACCGTCGAGCAGTGGCGGGCCAGGTACCGGGCCGGCGAGGAGCAGTCGGCGACGCGGGACCCCTACCGGGTGTTCTCCCCGGGCGGTGAGAGCTGGGCGACGTTCCTGGCCCGCGCCGGCGGCGCGCTGTCCCGTCTCGTCACCGAGCACCGGGACGAGACGGTGGTCGCGGTGTGCCACGCGGGGATCGTGGAGGCGTCGTTCGCGCTGGCGTTCGGTCTGGGCGCGAGCGGGAACCGGGTGGACTGCGCACCGCTGAACACGAGCCTCACCCACTGGCGGCACACGCCCCGCGGCGAGCCGGAGTGGACGCTGGTCTCGTTCAACGACGCCGACCACCTGACGGACAGGGCCCTGCCCGCCTCCCCGCCGCACGACGCCGTGCCGCTCCCCGGCGAGGACCGTGCCGCGGGCGACTGAGGAGCGTTCAGGCCGGTGGGGCTCGACCACGCACGGCGGCCTGGACAGCCGTGCTGGGCGGTGCTACGACGGTCCGCGTCCCGTCGCCTGCGAGCTGTGCCACTGCTGGCGGAGCAGGGGATCACGGCTGGTCATCGGCGACGACCCGCTACAGCGCCAGGAGGGCGATGGCCTTGAGGAGACGTCTCGTCGCACCACCGATGGCGGTGGCCTTCGCCGCGACCACGGCGACGACCGCGGTCGTGCTCGCCCCTGCGGCGGCGGCGGGAACGGTGCCCGTCGTCACCACGACCTGCCCCCACACGCTCACCGTCGCCACGTTCGAGCCGGGGCAGGAGGTGTCCGGCAACGCGACCGTGACCTCACGGGATCCGGCAGATCGCGTGAACGGCGGGGAGGGCCTCTTCCTCCTCGAGGAAGGCACGTCCAGGCCGTTCACCATGGCGGTGCACCTGGGCGCCCAGACCGACGTGAGCCAGACCTTCTCGTTCACGGCCACGGGGACCTCGCTGACGGCTTGCCTGCTCGCGACGGCCCAAGGTGGCGGGGAGGAGAACATCGGCACGGTCTGGACGAACGTGACGTAGTGGGTGGGGCGGGTGGGGCTCGAACCCACGACCCAGGGATTATGAGCCCGGTCGACCGCATGTCGAACCCGGGCGGCCCTGATCGCTCACCGCTACTTGTGCAGGTCAGCGGACAGCTTCTCGCCGGACGCGTTCGGCACTGAACGCCGGATGCTCGCGCGGTCGTGCCCACTCGGTGCCCACCGTCGTAGGCGATGGCCATGGCCGGGCATGGGCATCGACCGGCGTTCCAAGGCTGAGCACGCGGTTCTGCAAGGGCGTCCCTGGAGCCCTGGTCAGTCAACCGACCTGGTGAGTTGCCGGCGGTCGGACGAAGGCCAGAAAGCGCTGACCCAGCTCGCTGGTCGCGGGCAGCCACAGGCTGTCCCCGGATTGCACGGTGTTGAGGCCACCATGATCAGTTAGCGCCGCAGCCTGGAGGTCCGCGGTCAGGAGGCTGGTCCAGTCGCGCGGCTGACTGGCGAACTCGGGCAGCGCCCCGAGTAGCGACGCGCGGCCGCCCATGAGGAGTTTGGGGCGGTCCACGCCTGCCCGGTCGAAGAACCCGCCGGGGTCCGCGAAGAAGGCGAGCAGGCGCAGGTGGGCAACCGAGAACTGGTCGACGAGGCGGAAGAACCGGGTCTGCTCCTCGATCGACGGCGCGAACGGTCCGATGCTGTTCAGGACGCCGTTGCGCAGGGCTTCGAGCTTCTCGGCCTGGTGGGTGGCCTGGGCTGCCCGGGTGGCGTTGACGACCGCGTCTGAGAAGACGTCGTCCTCAGCGAGATCCTCGAAGGTCGGCCAGTCCTCCGAGGTGTCCTGCAGTTCGGTGATCGCCTCGGCGACGCCGGCAAGCCACTCGTCCATCCGCCTGTCGTGCGCCCGCCCCACCCAGTAGCCGAAGGCCACGGCCGCGGGGCTTCCGACGACCGGCACCATGCCCACGCCGCCCTCGACGGCCTTCTCGACCAGCTCACGGGCAGTGGACTTCTGCGGGGGCGCATCCATGAGGCTGACCGTGTAGGGACACTGGACAGCGTGGGGATGACCGGGATCTCGAGCCACCCGCCGCGCAGCCCGACGCTCGCGTAATCCCGCGGGGCGTCGTCGCTGAGGACCCAGTCCTGCTGGCCAGCGAGACGGAGGAGGGCGGCTGCCCGACTAGCGTCGATCCGGTGTGGACCCCGACCGCCACCACTTCCGCCAGCACGTCGATTCGGGAATCCGTTGATGCGACGCCGGGTGGCCGAGCCGGGCAGCGCACGGACGAGGATCGGCACCATGACCGTGTTCTCCGCCCGTGCCGACGTGCCGACAGAGACCCCCGGCCGGTACGCCAAGCAGCTGCTGTCCCACCTTGGCCACCGGGTCACCTGGGCCACCGCTGAGGACACCTCCACAGCGCAGATTGCCGGCGGCACCGGCAGCATCGTGGTGGGCGACGGCAGGCTGACCTTGATCGCCGAGGCGTCCGACGCCGAGACGCTCACCCGGGTCCAGCACATCCTCGGCAGCCACCTGGAGCGATTCGCCCAGCGGCAGGAGCTGGAGGTCACCTGGGTCACCGACGTGGACGGCGCCGCCGGATCCACGCCGCCGGCGCCGAGAGACCACCAGCGCCCCACCCAGCCGCCTCGCTGACCACGGCCGACGCGCCGGTGCCGGCCGGCGGCCGGCACCGGTGCGGCGGATCAACAGCTTCGGACCGCGGCGAGAACCGCACTCCACGGTCGGTCCGGTCGCTAGCCTCGTCTCCTGGCCGCCGTTCGGCGGAAGGGGTAGCCATGACGTCGGCACCGGACACCCAGACCGACCGTCAGCTGCTGCGCTCGAGCGGGGCGCTGCTCCTGGGTGGGTTCCTCTTCACCACCGTGGTCACCGTGCTGTTCCATCCCGGTGGCAACGAGGACGTCCACGAGGACATCTTCGCCAGGTACGCGGCGAGCGCCGCGTGGGAATGGGTGCACTTCGCCCAGTTCGTGGGCGTGCTGGCCGCCCTCAGCGGGCTGATCGTCCTGCATCGAGTGCTGCGGCCGCAGGCCCCGCGACTGTCGGCGTTCGCCGCCGGGACGACGGTGGCCACCGCCGCGGTGTGGGCCGTGCTCCAGGCCGTTGACGGGGTGACCCTGAAGCAGGCCGTGGACGCCTGGGTCGCCGCCGACGGACCCGAGCGGGCCATCCGCCTCGGCGACGCGGAGGTTGTGCGCTGGACCGAGTGGGGCCTGCAGAGCTACTTCCGTGTGACGCTGGGGCTGGCCCTGCTCCTGTTCGGCGCGACGATCCTGGCCACCCGCGCCGTGGCTGCCTGGGTCGGCTGGGTGACCGCGCTGGCCGGGCTCATCTCGGTCGCGGTCGGGGTCGATGTGGCGTACGGCGGCCTGGAGAGTGCCTTCCAAGCCCTGGTCGTGCCGGCGTTCCAGCTGCTGATGCTCGTCATCGGGGTCGGCGTCCTGGTCTCCGCGCGCGGGGAACGCGCACCCCTCGTCGCCTGACCGTCACCAGCCGGTGCGCCGGCGAGGGACCGTCCGGAGCGGACGTCGCATGGCTCGGTGAGGCAGGTCGCGGCGCCGGAGCGCCTCGCCGGCGCAGCACCGTGGTGAGCAAGTCTCCCGTCGCCGGACTGGGGGCGGCATCGGCGGCCACCACAGCGAGGTGACAACAGCGATCCGCATCCCCTGGCCGGCGGCGGTCACCGCTCGCGGCGGGGCCTACGTGCGCCTCCGGCCGCCATGTGCCGGCGGCGTCGGTGAAGGTCCACACGAAGCCGGTCGGGCGACGCCGACCTCGGTCCTCTCTGCAGCCCACGTGACCTACTGCGGCGGCCGAGGGCAGCTGGCTCCGCCCGGTGGTTGCCAGGACCCGGCCGCCGTTGGGTGCGGCGGTGGGCGTGCGTGGTCTCGGCCGGGATGGTCGGCGACGCCCACTCCTGGAGCGTGAGGCGGACGCCACACCCTCTTGCGGGAAGTACCCCTAGGGGGTACACCTTGTAGCGCATACCACCGGGGGGTACCCCGGTTCGGAGAGGAGAACGCCGATGAGCACCAGCGACTACCAGGTGACCGGAATGACGTGCGGCCACTGCGCCAGCGCGGTGACCGAGGAGGTCTCGAAGATCCCGGGTGTCACCGGGGTGCAGGTCGACGTGGCCGCCGGCCGTGTGACCGTCGAGTCCGAGCAGCCAGTGGCTGCCGACGCGGTCGCCGCCGCAGTCAACGAGGCCGGCTACGAGGTCGTGCCTGCCTGACCGGAGGCCGGGTGGAGTGCCGGGTCCGGCGCGGAGCCGGCCCTCCACCCACCCGGCACCTGCATCGCCGCAATCCCCGTTCGCAGCTGACTTCCGAGGAGCACGACATGGCCGGCTACACCCACGCGAAGGACGAGCACCTCAAGCGGCTGCGCCGGATCGAGGGCCAGGTCCGAGGGCTGCAGCGCATGGTGGAGGACGACAAGTACTGCATCGACATCCTGACCCAGGTGTCGGCGGCGACCCGCGCCCTGCAGTCGTTCTCCCTCGAGCTGCTCGACGAACACCTGGCCGGCTGCGTGGTCGACGCCGCGCAGAAGGGCGGCCCGGAGGCCGACGCGAAGGTCCGCGAGGCATCCGAGGCGATCGCTCGCCTGGTCCGTTCCTGACCCGAAGGTCCGCGATGAACACCCCCACCAAGCTGGGTGCCTACACCCTCGGCCTGGTCGCCGTCTTCGGCGCCGCGGCCGGCATCGGCGCAGCCGTCGGGCCGGTCGGCCCGACCGCTGCCTCCCACGACATGGCCTCCTCCGACACCGCCTCCCGCACCGAGTCGCACACGGAGTCCCCGATGGACATCACACAGCAGAACGGCACCGCCACGAGCAGCCCGCACCTGCCCGGGGGCCTGCAGATCTCCGACAACGGTTACACCCTCGACGTCCCCGACACCCTGCCGGCCGGCACGGCCACCGCGGCGGCGTTCCGGGTCCTCGGCCCGGACGGACGCCCGGTGAGGGCCTACGACAACTCCCACGACGAGGACCTGCACCTGATCGCCGTGCGCCGGGACCTCACCGGCTACCAGCACGTGCACCCGGAGCTCGCTGCTGACGGCACCTGGTCGATCCCGCTGGACCTGACTCCCGGCACCTGGCGGTTGTTCGCCGACTTCGACCCCGCCGGCGACGACCCCGCCCTCGTCCTGGGCGCTGACGTCGCCGTGGCAGGCGACAACGCCCCGCAGCCGCTGCCCGCGCCGTCGACCACGGCCGAGGTCGACGGCTACACCGTCACCCTCAAGGGGCAACTGGTCCCGGGCCAGGAGTCCGAGCTGACCTTGTCGGTCAGCCAGGACGGGAAGCCGGTCACGGACCTGCAGCCCTACCTGGCCGCCTACGGGCACCTCGTCGCCCTACGCGACGGCGACCTGGCCTACCTGCACGTCCACCCGGCCGGTGAACCCGGCGACGGCATCACCGCCCCGGGCCCGGACATCACCTTCTACGCCACCGCCCCCTCGACTGGGGACTACCGGCTGTTCCTGGACTTCCAGCACGGCGACGTGGTGCACACCGCCGAGTTCACCGTCCGCGCCGGCGAGGCCCCGGACGCCGCGGCCGTCACGGGCGGCCACGGCGACGACGGCCACATCCACGGCTGACGCCGTCCCTGAACACGCTCGCGAGGAGGACCCATGAGCTCCGCGACAGGAAGCACGACCCCACCGGCGCCGGCCGACGGGGAGCAGGTCGAACTGCTGATCGGCGGGATGACCTGCGCCTCGTGCGCCGCGCGCATCGAGAAGAAGCTGAACAAGCTCGACGGGGTCATCGCCACTGTGAACTACGCCACGGAGAAGGCGAAGGTCACCTCCACCGGCGACGTCACGCCCGAGGACCTGATCGCGACGGTGGAGAAGACCGGCTACACCGCGCAGCTGCCCGAGCCACCGAAGGCCCAGGACGACGGCGAGCAGTCGCCCGCGTCGGAGGGCGACGAGCACGTCCGCAGCCTGCGACAGCGGCTGATCGTCTCCTCGGTCCTCACTGTTCCGGTCGTGGCGATGGCGATGATCCCCGCGCTGCAGTTCACGTACTGGCAGTGGCTGTCGCTCACGCTGGCCACGCCGGTGGTCGTCTGGGGCGCCTGGCCGTTCCACCGGGCCGCCTGGACCAACCTGCGCCACGGCGCATCCACGATGGACACGCTCATCTCGATGGGCACGCTCGCCGCCCTGGCCTGGTCGCTGTACGCGCTGTTCTGGGGCACCGCCGGCGAGCCCGGCATGACCCACCCGTTCGAGCTGACCATCGCCCGCACCGACGGCGCGGGGAACATCTACCTCGAGGCCGCCGCCGGGGTGACCACGTTCATCCTCGCCGGCCGGTACTTCGAGGCCCGCTCCAAGCGCCGCGCCGGCGCCGCCCTGCGCGCCCTGCTCGAGCTGGGCGCGAAGGAGGTCTCGGTCCTGCGCGGTGGCCGAGAGCAGCGCATCCCGGTCGACCGGCTCGCTGTCGACGACCTGTTCGTCGTCCGCCCCGGCGAGAAGATCGCCACCGACGGCGTGATCACCGAGGGCTCCTCGGCCGTGGACGCCTCGATGCTCACCGGCGAGTCCGTGCCGGTCGAGGTCGGCCCCGGCGACGCCGTCGTCGGGGCCACCGTCAACGCCGGCGGCCGGCTGGTCGTGCGCGCCACCCGGATCGGCGCCGACACCCAGCTCGCGCAGATGGCCCAGTTGGTCGAGGACGCCCAGAACGGCAAGGCCCGGGTGCAGCGCCTCGCCGACCGCGTCTCGGGCATCTTCGTCCCGGTCGTCATCGCCCTGGCCGTGGGCACCTTCGGCTTCTGGCTGGGCACCGGCGGAGGACTGGCCGCCGCCTTCACCGCCGCGGTCGCCGTCCTGATCATCGCCTGCCCGTGTGCGCTGGGCCTGGCCACGCCGACCGCGCTGATGGTCGGCACCGGCCGCGGCGCCCAGCTCGGCATCCTGATCAAGGGCCCGGAGGTGCTGGAGAACACCCGCCGCGTCGACACCGTCGTGCTCGACAAGACCGGCACCGTCACCACCGGCCGGATGACCCTGCTCGACGTCGTCGTCGCTCCCGGCGAGGCCCGCGACCAGGTGCTGCGGCTGGCCGGCGCGCTGGAGGTCGCCTCCGAGCACCCCATCGCCCAGGCGATCGCGAAGGGCGCCACCGAGGCCGTCGGCACGCTGCCGCCGGTGGACGGCTTCACCAACGTCGAGGGCCTCGGCGTCCAGGGGGTCGTCGACGGGCACGCGGTGCTGGTCGGCCGCACCCGACTGCTGGACGAGTGGTCCCAGCACCTCAGCCCCGAGCTGGAGCGTGCGAAGGGCGCGGCCGAGGCCGAGGGCAGGACCGCGGTGGCGGTGGGCTGGGACGGCGCCGCCCGCGGCGTCCTGGTGGTCGCCGACGCCGTCAAGGAGACGTCCGCCGAGGCCATCGGCCAGCTGCGTGAGCTGGGCCTGACCCCGGTGCTGCTGACCGGCGACAACGCCACCGTCGCCCGGTCGGTGGCCGCCCAGGCGGGCATCGACGAGGTCATCGCCGAGGTGCTGCCCGCCGACAAGGTCGACGTCGTCAAGCGGCTGCAGGACGAGGGCAGGGTCGTGGCGATGGTCGGCGACGGGGTCAACGACGCCGCCGCGCTGGCCCGGGCCGACCTGGGCCTGGCGATGGGCACCGGCACGGACGTGGCGATCGAGGCCTCCGACCTGACGCTGGTCCGCGGGGACCTGCGGGCTGCCGCAGACGCCATCCGGCTGTCCCGGCGGACGCTGAGCACCATCAAGGGCAACCTGTTCTGGGCCTTCGCCTACAACGTGGCGGCCCTGCCGCTGGCCGCCGCCGGCCTGCTCAACCCGATGCTGGCCGGCGCGGCCATGGCGTTCAGCTCGGTGTTCGTCGTCTCCAACAGCCTGCGACTGCGCCGCTTCCGCAGCGCCAACGGCCGCGCGTCCGACGCCGCCCCCACGGGCACCGTCAGCGCCGGCCCGAGGGCGACCGCCGCGGCGCGCTGAGCACCCCGCTCGAGACAGCCGCTCCACCAACACTGCAGCGGAGACCCGGTCGTGAGGGCCGGGGGAGGAGAGGTCATGGCAACGCAGCAGACCACCGCCGTGCTGGAGGTCGCAGGCGTGCACTGGGCGTCGGAGAAGGCCACCGTCGAGCGAGTGCTCGGCAGACGCCCCGGAGTCCTGGACGTCGAGGCGAACCCCGTCGGGCAGACCGCGACGGTGACCTACGACCCGACGCGGACCTCGGTGGGCGACCTCGCCACGTGGATCCGCGACTGCGGCTACCACTGCGCCGGACAGTCGGTTCCCCAGCACGTGTGCGACCCCGCGGCCGAGCCGCGGCCGCACGCCCCGGGTGGGCACCACGACGGCCACCGGCCGGACGGTGGCGGCGAGGGAACGCGACACGAGCCCGACGGTCACGACGCCGGCCACGGCGGGATGACCCCGCAGGACGCGATGGGCCACGGCGGGCACCACGCCGGCATGTCGATGGACGACATGGTCCGCGACATGCGCAACCGGTTCCTGGTGGCGGCGCTGCTGTCGATCCCGATCCTGCTGTGGTCACCGATCGGCCGGGAGGTCCTCGGCTTCACCGCCGCCGCGCCGTTCGGGCTGCGCGACGACGTCTTCTCGCTGATCCTCTCGCTGCCGGTGATCTTCTACAGCGCCTGGATCTTCTTCGACGGCGCCTGGCGGGCGCTGCGCGCACGCACGCTCGACATGATGGTGCTGGTCGCGGTCGCGGTGGGCGCCGGATGGATCTACAGCCTCGTGATCACCCTCACCGGGGGCGGCGAGGTGTTCTACGAGGCCGCCACCGTGCTCACCGCCTTCGTGCTGCTCGGCCACTGGTTCGAGATGCGCGCACGGGGCGGGGCCAACGACGCCATCCGCACGCTGCTGGAGCTCGCTCCGCCGCGCGCGGTCGTGATCCGCGACGGGCAGCCGGCCGAGGTGCCCACCGCCGAGGTCGCCGTCGGCGACCTGTTGCTGGTCCGCCCCGGCGCCAAGATCCCCGTCGACGGGACGGTCGAGGACGGCGACTCCGAGGTGGACGAGTCGATGGTCACCGGCGAGAGCCTGCCGGTGCACAAGGCCCCCGGCGACGCGGTGATCGGCGCCTCGGTCAACACCACCGGCACGCTGCGGGTCCGGGCGACGAAGGTCGGCTCCGACACCGCCCTGGCCCAGATCGTGCAGCTGGTGCAGGAGGCGCAGAACTCGAAGGCCCCCGGCCAGCGGCTTGCCGACCGGGCCGCGTTCTGGCTGGTACTCGTCGCACTCCTCGGCGGCGGCCTCACCCTGGCCGTGTGGTTGCTGGCCGGGGCCTCGTTCGCCACGGCCATGCTGTTCGCCATCACCGTCGTCGTCATCACCTGCCCGGACGCCCTCGGCCTGGCCACGCCCACGGCAATCATGGTCGGCACCGGCCTGGGCGCCCGTCGCGGCGTGCTGTTCAAGAACGCCACCGCGCTGGAGACCGCCGCCCGGATCGACACCGTCGTGATGGACAAGACCGGCACCCTGACGAGGGGCGAGCCGGAGGTCACCGACGTCGTCGTCGACGGCCTGGAGCCCGACGACGTCCTGGCCCTGGCCGCGGCCGTGGAGCGGGAGTCCGAGCACCCGCTGGCCGCCGCCGTCGCCCGGCACGCCGACGACCTGGGCGCACCGGCGCTGGTCGCCACCGGGTTCCGCAACGTCCCCGGCCACGGGGCCTCCGCCGAGGTCGCCGGCCGCCGGGTGCTGGTCGGCAACGCCAAGCTGATGGCCCACGAGGGCGTCGACCTCGGCACCCTCGCCGCCCGCCGGGACGAGCTGGCCGGCAGCGGCCGCACCGCCGTCCTGGTCGCCGTCGACGGCCGCGCCGCCGGGGTGATCGCCCTGGCCGACGCCCCGCGGCCGACCTCTGCCGCGGCGGTCACCGCGCTGCACGACGCCGGCGTCGAGGTGGTCATGCTCAGCGGCGACAACGCGGCCACCGCCCGGCGCATCGCCGGCCAGCTGGGCATCGACACTGTCATCGCCGACGTCCTGCCCGGCGAGAAGGCCGCGAAGATCACCGAGCTGCAGCGGTCCGGCAAGCGGGTCGCGATGGTCGGCGACGGGGTCAACGACGCACCCGCACTCGCGACGGCCGACCTCGGCATCGCCATCGGCGCCGGCACCGACGTGGCCATCGAGACCGCCGACGTCGTGCTCATGCGCTCCGACCCGCTGGACGTGCCGACCGCGCTGACCATCGGCCGGGGCACGCTGCGCAAGATGCGGCAGAACCTGGGCTGGGCGGTCGGCTACAACGCCATCGCCCTGCCGATCGCGGCCGGGGTCTTCGTGCCGGCGTTCGGCCTCATGCTGCGGCCGGAGATCGCCGCGCTGTCGATGTCCGGGTCGTCGTTCCTGGTCGCGGTGAACGCCCTGCTGCTCAAGCGGCTGCGGCTGCCCGCGGCGCCCGAGGCACCCGCGGCCGAGACGGCCACGGCCCCCGCGCCGGCGCCGGTGTCTCGCTGACGGTGCGACAGCGGCTACGAGGCCTCCGCGACGGGACGCTGCGGAGGCCTCGTAGCCTCGGAGAGGAAGGGGGTTCATGGCGGCACGACTGTGGACGGCGCTGCTGATGTCGACCGCTGTCTTCGCGATGCACGGCGTGCAGTGCACCTCGGCTTCCGACGGCGCAGGGTCCGCCGCGACGACCGCACACGTCGCCATCACAGCGCACACCGGCTCGGTCGCGCTGACCGCGCTCACGGCCGAACAGGCTCGCACGGTTCCGGAAGCGGCCAGCTTCGACGACCCGATGCCTGCCCACACCGCCACCGCCACCGCCACCGCCACCGTCGCGGCCGTTGCCGCTCTCGTCGATGCCGGGCACAGTGGCGCACCGCATGACCGGGCGGCGCACCTGTGGACGGCCTGCCTGGCGGTGCTCGCCGTCGCGCTCGCCGTCCTGCTCGCGCTGCTCGTTCCCCGACTCGTCCAACTGGGACCCCCGGCTCCGCGGAGCGCCAACACCCCCGCCGGCAGATGGGGCACCCCGCCGCGACGACCACCGGATCGGTCTGCTCTCTGCCTACTGCGGATCTAGGCCGACCGCCCGACCGCCCCGCCCCAGCGCCTGCTGGCCCCGGCGGCGGTCTCGCCTACGCCTTGATCCCACCCAGTCTGGAGAAGCACGACATGACCCGCACCACTGCACGCCTCACCGGCCTCGCCGGCGCCCTCATGGCCGGCACGCTGCTGCTCGCCGGCTGCGCCGACGACTCCTCCGACGCCGCCGGACACGGCCCGTCAGCAGGCGTTGTCCTCGCCGACCTGGAGTGACCTCGAGCAGGCGCTCACGGCCCTAGGGTCCGAGGAGAACATCGCACGCAGGATCAAGCGCTTGCGGCAGCGCGCCGGACTGTCCCAGGAGCAGCTCGCCAAGCGCCTTGAGGCGCTCGGCGTGCAGATGCCCCAGTCCTCCATCTCCAAGATCGAGGTGCCCGTGGAGGCGGGTAAGGGCAAGCGGCGTGACATCACGGTGGACGAGGCGCTGGCGCTGGCGAAGGCGCTCGGCGTCACGTTCTCCGACCTGGTTCTGCCGCTCAACGCCATCGCAGACCTGCACCTTCACCGGATCTTGGCCGATGGTTCTCGCCTCTGGCAGGTCCGACACGGAGCCCAACTGGACTACGACTACGCCGTGGGGCAGTTGGCGGAGGCGGCGACCGAGCGCCCGGGCTGGCGCCAGCGCGTCGAGGACGAGCTGGAACGGCTGAAGCGCATGGAGACCGGCGTCGACGAACAAGGCCGGCGCCAGCCAGACGCTCCGCGCCCGACTCCGTCAGACATTGCGCTCAAGTGGTTCCTGGAGGACGTCATCCGTCGAGGGGACGAAGGGCGCCGCGACACCAACGAGGGACGGTCGTGAGGGGGTCGACGTTCAAGAGGTGCGGCTGCCGGAACGAGAACGGCCGCCAGTACGGCTCTCGCTGCCCGAAGCTCGGCCGGAAGGGCCACGGCGCCTGGTGGGGCCGGTACGACGCCCCGCGCGCCGCGGACGGTCGCCGCCGGCAGGAGAAGCTGGGCCCGTACGACACCGAGGCGGAGGCCGACGCGGCACTGGCCGAGGCGGTGCAGGCGATCAGTCGCGGCACGTACCTGCGCCCAGAGAAGGACCTGACCGTCGGCCGCTACCTCGACGAATGGCTGGCCGGGAAGTCGACGCTGCAGGCATCCACGCGGCACGGCTACGCCCAGCACCTCAACCTCTACCTCAAGCCCGGACTCGGACACCTGCGCCTCGCTGAGCTGCGCGACGTCGACCTCGAGGCCCTGTACGCCGCCATGCGGCAGATCGGTCGCCCGGTCGACGGCCGCCCGCCGGCCGCTGTCCGACGCCACGATCCGCCGGGTCCACGCAACCGCCATGTCGGCGCTGTCGTCCGCGGTGAAGCGCCGCAAGATCGCGGTCAACCCCGGCGAGCACGTCGAGCTGCCGTCCGGCCGGGCCGACCGGGCGCTGGTGTGGACCGAGCATCGGGTGGAGGCATGGCGGCGCACCGGCGAGCGCCCGGCCGCGGCGATGGTGTGGACCCCGGAGCAGGCCGGCGCGTTCCTCGACTTCGCCGGCACCGACGAGCTGTACCCGCTGTGGCACCTGATCGCCTTCCGCGGGCTGCGCCGCTCCGAGGCGCTTGGCCTGCCGTGGTCCGACGTCGATCTTGAGCGGGGAACCGTCACCATCCGCGAGACCCGGGTGCAGGTCGGCCGTGACGTCGTCACCGGCGACACGAAGACCGACAGCAGCGCCCGGGCGCGGTGAGCTTGGACGTTGGCACCGTGGAGGTGCTGCGGGCGCATCGGCAGCGCCAGGCGGAGCTGCGGCTGCTCCTCGGCACGGCCTGGGTCGACTCCGGCCTGGTGTTCACCAAGGCCGACGGGTCCGCGCTCCTCCCGGACAGCGCCTCCCAGCGGTTCGACCGGCTCGTCGCCCGTGCGGGTCTGCCGCCGGTGCGGCTGCACGACCTGCGGCACCTGGCTGCGTCCCTGACATACCGGGCGACGAAGGACCTGAAGCTGACCAGCCAGATGCTCGGGCACTCGTCGACGGCGATCACCGAGCAGGTCTACACGTCGGTGTTCGAGGACGTGGAGCGGGAGGCTGCCGAGTCGGCCGCGGCGCTGGTACCGCGTGCCCACAGTGCGCCCACCAACGCCGATGTGCCCACCTCGTGCCCACCTGCGGGGCGTGTGGGTGCCCGCGGCCCCGCCTCGAGGGACGAAACCGCAGGTCGAAACCGGTGGGGCGGGTGGGGCTCGAACCCACGACCCAGGGATTATGAGTCCCATGCTCTGACCGGCTGAGCTACCGCCCCGGTGCGCCCAGCCTGCCAGACGCCGTCCCCGTCCCGGTGCGCAGCCGCCCGTCAGGTGCGGTAGCTCAGGACGGCGGCACCGGCGGCCGCGACGACGAGCGCGGCGAGCACCCAGAACGCCGTCGGGTAGCCGCCCACGGCCTCGGCCAGCGCCGTCCCCGCCCAGGGCGCGACGGCGGTGGCCAGCGTGACCGGCGCGGCCAGGTACCCACCGACCGTGCCGTACCGGGTGGCTCCCCAGCGCTCGGCGACGACGGTGGCCTGCAGCAGCGTCCCCGCGCCGCGCGCCGCCCCCGCGAGCACGGCCGCCGCGACGAGCAGCGCCGGTGGACCGGGCAGCCCGGCGAGCAGTCCGATGGTCGCGGCGGAGGCCAGCACGATCACCAGCGCGCGCCCGGCCGGCGAGGTCCGGACGCTCAGCGGCGCGTACCCGAGGCGGCCGAGGAGCTGCCCCGCGCCGAGCAGGCCGAGCGTGGTGGCCGCCAGGGAGCTGGAGAACCCCCGGCCGGTCAGCAGCGGGATGAGGGTGAGGCTGGCCGCGTAGAGGCCGAAGGCGGTGAGCGTCAGCGCCCCGGCGAGCAGCAGGAACCCCGCCGTCCGGACCTCCGACGGGACCCGCCGCCGGCCCTCCGCCGCCGTCGCAGGTGGGCGCGCCCACGCCGCGGGGAGGGCGAACGCGTGCAGCGGGACGGTGACGGCGGCGAGCACCGCGGCCAGCACCAGGTACGTCCCCCGCCAGGAGAACGCCGCCAGCAGCGCGTCGGTCAGCGGCGCGAAGACCGTGCTGGACAGGCCCGCCGCCAGGGTCAGCGCCGTCAGCGCCCGGACCCGGTCCTCCCCGTACCACCGGGCCAGCGCGGTGAACGCCGCCTGGTAGAGCACCCCCGCCATCGCCACCCCGGCGACCAGCCACGCCAGCAGGAACCAGCCGTAGCCCGGCGCCAGGGCGATGCCCACCGTCGCCGGGACGGCGAGCAGCGATCCGGCGGTCATCACCCGGCGGGGACCGCGCCGGTCGAGCCAGTGCCCCACCGGGATCCCGGCCAGCGCCGAGACGACCAGGCCCGCCGAGAACGCCGCCGACGCCGTGGGGGCCGACCAGCCCGTGTCGGCGGTGATGTCGGCGAGGGCGACGGGGAAGGCGTAGTAGAGGACGCCCCAGCTGGTGATCTCGGTGACGCAGAGCGCGACGAGGCCCCGCTGCCGGCCGCGGCGTGTCGCCGGCGTGTCGGGCCGGCGTGTGCGAGATCTCACCCCGGCCGCCCGGCACGGCTGCGCGCGCGTGCGGGGACCGGCGCGGGGCGCTGCCGGCCGGTCCGGGACACGGTCCACGTCTACCGGAGTCCGCGCAGGTGGGCGACGGGGTGCCGGGTCCTGACGGCAGGTACGGTCGGTGATCACCGGCCCGCGGGCACCCGATCACGGCGCGTAGCTGGGGGTCGCCCGATCGGGCAAGCAGGCGCGCCGTGGGCGTTACCCGATCGTGACCGGTCCTGCGCGGCGTAGTAGCTTTCCCGACGGCCTTGCCGGGCTCAGCTCCTCGGGAACCGAGGGCCTCGGCCAGGCCCCGCCGAACCGCCGACGACCCCTCCGGGTCCAGGCGGACCGGGGACCCACCGAACTCCTGGGGTGAGTCCTGCCTGCGCCTGGGGACGCAGGGAGGTAGGGCGCCGTCCGGCCCGAACCCGTCAGCTAACTCGGTAGGCGGTCGCGAGGATGGGAGAACCGTCGCCTTGGCGACCCTGCACCACCTGAACACCGAGCCCCGCCGTGCGCCGTCACCGAGCCGCCGCCTGCGCTCCCCGCGCCGGACCCTCGTCGTCGCCGCCGCGCTGGCCGGCCTGCTGGCCGGCGCGCCGGCCGCGGTCGCCGCCCCGAGCACGCCCGCCTCCTCCGAGCAGGACCAGCTGGCCGCGCAGGTGGCCCGCATCCAGGAACAGGTCGCGGCCGCCGAGGAGCAGCTGCAGCGGATGACCGTGGAGGCCGAGGCGGCCGCCGACGCCGCGCTGGTCGCCCGCGCCGAGCTGGCCGCCGCCCGCGCCGAGGCCGAGCGGACCGCCGCCGAGCTCGCCGACGCCCAGGCCGCCGTCGCCGGCGCCGAGCAGGCCATCGCCGACCTGGGGCGTCAGGCCTACATGGGCGGCGACACCCGATACGGCGACGTCCAGATGCTCCTCGACGCGCAGAGCCCGACCGAGCTGCTGCAGCAGGCCGCCACGATGGAGGTCATCGGTGACCACCGTGCCGCCCAGCTCCAGGCCTTCCTGACCGTCGAGCAGCGGGTCGAGCAGGCCGCCCGCGCCGCCGAGGACGCCGTCGCCCGGCGCGACGCGGCCGCCCGGGCCGCCGACGAGGCCGAGGTCGCCGCCAACGCCCACCTCGCCGAGGCCCAGGCCGAGTTCGACGCCCGCTCGGCGGAGAAGGCCTCCCTGGAGGAGCAGCTCCGCCAGGCGGGGGAGCGGCTGCTGGCCTCCCAGGGCGCGGCCGACCCGGGCGCGGCGTGGAGCCAGCGGCAGTCCCAGGCGCAGGCGCTGTCCAGCGCGCAGAGCTCGACCGCCATGCCGACCGCCGGCCGGGTCACCTCCTGCTACGGGGCCCGCTGGGGGACCCTGCACCAGGGCGTCGACATCGCCGCGCCCATCGGCACGCCGATCTACGTCCCCGAGGACGGCGTCGTGCTGCAGGCCGGCCCGGCCAGCGGGTTCGGGCAGGCCGTCTACGTCCAGCACGGGGACGGCCAGATCACCCTCTACGGCCACGTGAACCGGTTCTTCGTCGGCGCCGGGCAGGTGGTCACGGCCGGCCAGCAGATCGCCGAGGTCGGCAACAAGGGCCAGTCCACGGGTCCGCACCTGCACTTCGAGGTGCACCAGGGCGGGCTGTACGCGAACCGGGTGAACCCGGTGCCGTGGCTGACCGCGCACGGCATCGCGGTGGGCGGCTGCTGACGTCCGCCTGACACGGGTGCGGCCGCCGGGGGAGACCGGCGGCCGCACCCGTCCTCAGCGCCTCCCGCGCAGCCTGCCGAGGAGCCCGCCCACGCCGCCGAGCGTCTGCGCGGCCAGCTGCAGGATCGGTCCCCCGGGGATGCCGGGTGCCGACTGGACGATCGGCGCCAGCGCCAGGAGTCCGCCGATCTCGTGCACCTTGAGCCGGCGGCGGGCCAGCGCGACGACCGGGTTCACCCGCCCGGACGCCGCCTCCAGCAGCAGGTCGGCCGGCGCTTCGACCGCCGTCCCCGTCGGCCGGCCCGGGGGCAGCCGCCCGACGGTCCAGCCGTCCCCGTCGGCGGCGAACCGCCACCCGCCGTCCGGCGTGGCCAGGCCGGCGCCCCCGGTGATCCCGTTCGCCGCCGCGAGCGCCCCGGTCACGTCGGCGAGCGCGGCCAGCCCGGACTGCAGCACCGGCGCCGGGACCGGTGGTGCTCCCGCCGCGGCCAGGTCCAGCCCGTGCACCGCCAGCTCGTAGGCCTGGCCGAGCACGACGCTGAGCAGGGGGAGCCGGCCGACGACGGCGACCGCCGGGGCGGTGTCCAGCTCGACCGGCTCCTCCGCCAGGTAGCGGGCGGTGGCCTCCCGGTTGCGGTGCAGTGCCGCGAGCACCTCCGCGCGCGGCGCGTCGCGGTGCGCGGTGGTCACCCGGGCGTTGGTGGCGTCGACGTCGGGTGGGGTCCCGGTCCCGCCGGTGCGCGCGGAGGCGATGAGGTCGGCCAGGGCGGCGTGGTCCGCCCAGCAGCCCAGGTGCACGCACACCTCGTGCACCCGCCAGCCGGGCAGCCGGGTGGGGCGGTCCAGGTCGACGGCCGCGACCTGCTCCACGAAGGCGTCCCACGCGTCGAGGACCATCCCGCCGACCTCGTCCCGCCCGGCACCGGCCATGCCCTGTTGTCGCACCATGCCGCGGCTCCTACCCTGGAGCCCTCCGGCCAGGCGCGCCGTCCACTTGAACCCCGACGGCGACCCGCGCAGCCTGGGGGCGTGACACGCAGCGGCACGACGCGCGGAACGGTGATCCGTTGGGACGAGGACCGTCGGGCCGGGCTGGTGGAGGCGCCGGACCTGCCCGGCGGCTGCTGGGTGGACGCCTCGGTCGTCGACGGTCCGCACGGGGGGACCCTCCGCGCCGGCCAGGTGGTCGACGTCGACTGGACCGAGCCCGGCGCCGAGGGCGTCCCGTTCCGGGCGACACGGGTGGTGCCGCGGGAGGACCTGCAGGCCACACTGGGTGCCTGACGCCGTGTCGGCACCGGTGTCCGAGAGTCCTGCTCGCTACGCTGGGTGAGCAGGACCGCCTGTGCCGAGCCCTCCTGGGGATCGGCTTGTGGGTCGACAGGGGAGATCCTGTGGACGGCGTGTGGGTGGCACCGGATGGCTGGACGCCGGTCCCCTGTGCATGGTATGGCTCGCTGACCAGCGCATAGAGGTCCTCGCGGTGACCATCCGTCACATGTGTCTCATCCGCCCCTCCCGCACTGGCGCGATCGGGTGACCATCGTGCAAACTGTCCCCGGGACCCCTGGTCCGGAACCGCCGAACACAGCCTGTCACCGAATCGATCGTCCGTTGGGGAAGACGAGACCGATCGAGTCGATGGAGGTGCCCCGTGCAGCGACGGTCTACCCAGGGTGTCGTCTTCGTGCACGCGTGCCCGAAGGCGCTCTGCCAGCACGTCGAGTGGGCGCTCGAACGCGTCGTCGGCGCGCCGGTCTCCCTGTCGTGGGCCGACCAGCCCGCGGCACACGGTTCCTACCGTGCCGAGGTCGCCTGGACCGGCGCCCCCGGCACGGGGGCGAAGCTGGTGGCTGCGCTGCGCGCGTGGCCCATGCTGCGCTTCGAGGTGACCGAGGAAGCCAGCCACGGCAACGACGGCGAGCGCATGTCGTACGTGCCCGGGCACGGCGTCTTCCGGGCACCCACGAGCGCCAATGGCGACCTCATCGTCACCGAGCAGCAGCTGCGCCACCTGGCCGCCACGGCGACCTCCATCGAGGCGTTCCGGCACGGTGTCGACCAGCTCCTCGGCGCGGCCTGGGACGCCGACCTCGAGGTCTACCGCCACGCCGGCGACGGCAGCCCCATCACCTGGCTGCACCAGGTGGTCTGAGGAGGACTGGACCGGTCTCTTCATCACGATCCGACTACGACGAGCTGAGGGCCCCCGCCCTCCGGTCGTAGGCTCAGGGCAGGTCGTCCGGACGTCGTCGGGGAAGCGGCGTCCGGACGGCCACCGGCTCCGACGCGACGGGGCCCGGCACCGCTCGGTGCCGGGCCCCGTCGTCGTTCGTCGGGCGGGAGGTCCTCCCCGTCCCGCCGCGCGTCCTCCCTTGCCGTGATCCCGGCTCCGCCCCTACAGCGGGATGTTGCCGTGGGCTCCGCGCCCGGCCGGCGCCGCCGCCAGCGCCTCGATCAGCCGGGCCCGCGTCCGGGAGGGCTCGACCACCTCGTCGACGACGCCGATCTGCAGCGCCCGGTTCACCCCGCCGGCGATCCGCCCGTGCTCGACGGCCAGCTGGGCCTGCAGCGCCTCCCGCTCGGCCGGCGGGACGGCGGCCAGCTGCTTGCGGTGCAGGATGCCCACGGCCGCCTTGGCGCCCATGACGGCGACCTCGGCACCCGGCCACGCGAAGACCGCGGTCGCGCCGAGCGAGCGGGCGTTCATCGCGATGTAGGCCCCGCCGAAGGACTTGCGGGTCACCAGCGTCACCCGCGGGACCACCGCCTCGGCGAACGCGTGCAGCAGCTTCGCGCCGCGCCGGACGACGCCGTCCCACTCCTGGCCGACACCGGGCAGGTAGCCGGGGACGTCGACGAGGACGACCAGGGGGACGCCGAAGGCGTCGCACATCCGCACGAAGCGGGCGGCCTTCTCCGCCGACGCGGAGTCCAGGCAGCCGCCCAGCCGCAGCGGGTTGTTCGCGACCACCCCGACCGTCCGCCCGGCCAGCCGTCCGAGGGTGGTGACGATGTTGGGCGCCCAGCGCGGGTGCAGCTCCAGCCCCGGGCCGTCGAGGAGCGCGCCGACCAGCGGCTTGACGTCGTAGGCCCGCTGCGGCTGCTCGGGCAGCAGCGCGCGCAGGTCGACGTCCGGCTCCCCGGTGGACGGTGTCAGCGAGCCCTGCGCGGCGAGCAGGTCCACCGCGGTGCGGGCGGTTCCCAGGGCGGCCTGCTCGGTCTCGGTGACGACGTGGACGACGCCGCTGCGCCGGCCGTGGGTGTCCGGGCCGCCCAGCCGCTCCATGTCGACGTCCTCGCCGGTGACCGAGCGGACGACCTCGGGGCCGGTGACGAACACCCGTCCGGCGGGGCCCATGACCACCAGGTCGGTCAGCGCCGGACCGTAGGCGGCGCCGCCGGCGGCGGGGCCGAGCACCACCGAGACCTGCGGGACCCGCCCGGAGGCCCGCACCATCGCCGCGAAGACCTCACCGACCGCGTGCAGCGCCGTCACGCCCTCGGCGAGGCGCGCGCCGCCGGAGTGCCAGATCCCGACGACCGGGACCCGCTCACGCACCGCGGCGTCGATGGCGTCGACGATGTGCCGGCAGCCGTCGAGGCCCATCGCGCCGCCCATGACGGTCGCGTCGGTGCAGTAGGCGATCGCCGGGGTGCCCGACACCCTGCCCCGCGCCGCCACGACCCCCGAGACGTCGCGCGGGCGGAGGAGGGTCATCGAGCCCGCGTCGAAGAACCGCTGCAGGCGGTCCTCCGGGTCGCGCGGGTCGACCGCGGTCGGGGCGGGGGCGGGGGACAGGGTGGTCACGGGATCTCCGGGCCTCTCCGGGGTCGGGCGTGCCTGGGCAGGCGCCATCGCGGGACCGGCACCGGGGGTGGTGCCGGCCCCGTCGGGCGGGGCAGCGGGGTCCTTCTCAGGCGGTGGTGAACACCAGTGCGATGTTGTGCCCGCCGAAGCCGAAGGAGTCGTTCACCGCGGCGGTGAGCTGGGCGCGCCGGGGCTCCCGGCGCACGATGTCGAGGGCCTGGACGGCGGCGTCGTCGTCCGGGTCGTCGAGGTTGGCCGTCGCCGGCACGACCTGCTCCCGCAGCGCGAGGATCGTGAACACCGACTCCAGCGCCCCGGCCGCGCCGAGCAGGTGCCCGGTCTGGCTCTTGGTGGCGGTCACCAGCACGTGCTCGCCGATCGTGTTGCGGATGGCGGCGGCCTCGGCGGTGTCGCCCACCGGCGTGGAGGTGGCGTGCGCGTTGACGTGGCCGATGTCGGCGGGGGTGAGCCCGGCGTCACGGACCGCGGCGGCGATCGCCCGGCCGGCGCCCTCGCCCTCGGGGTGCGGGGCGACCAGGTCGTAGCCGTCGGCCGTCGCCCCCGCGCCGGCGAGCCGGGCGTGGACGCGGGCGCCGCGGGCCCGGGCGGCGTCGGCGCGCTCCAGCACCAGGGCGGCGGCGCCCTCACCGAGGACGAACCCGTCCCGGGCCTTGTCGAACGGCCGGGAGGCGCGCTCGGGCTCGTCGTTGCGGGTGCTCATCGCCCGCATGGCCGCGAACCCCGCCATCGGCAGCGGGTGGACGACGGCCTCGGCGCCGCCGACCAGGACGACGTCGGCACGGTCGAACCGCAGGAGGTCCAGCCCCCAGCGGATCGCCTCGGCGCCGGACGCGCAGGCGCTGACCGGCGCGTGCACGCCGCCCTTGGCGCCCACGGCCAGGCCGACCGCCGCCGCCGGGCCGTTGGGCATCAGCATCGGGATGGTGAAGGGGGAGACCCGCTTGGGGCCCTTCTCCTCCAGGACGTCGTCCTGGCCGAGCAGGGTCAGCGCCCCGCCGATGCCGGTGCCGAACACGACCGCGATCCGCTCCGGGGCGGCGCCGGCCTCGGCGGCGCCGGACTCACGCCAGGCCTCCTCGGCGGCGACCACCGCGACCTGCTGGCTGCGGTCGAGCCGGCGGGCGCGCACCCGGTCGATCTGCTCGGCGGGGTCCCTGGCCAGGGTCGCGGCCAGCTGTGCCGGGAACTGCTTGACCCAGTCGTCCTCGAGACGGCGGACCCCCGACCGCCCGGCCAGCAGTGCGTCCCACGTGCTGGCGACGTCGCCTCCGAGCGGCGTGGTGGCGCCGAGACCGGTGACGACGACGTCGCCGACGGACGTGCTCATGACGGGTTCCTCCTGGGACGTGCGGCCGGGGGCCGGGGTCGGCCCCCCTGCGGGGTTTCGCTGCCGGCCCCGTCCCGGCGCTCACCCCGAGCTCGCGAGGGGTGAGGTGGACGGGGTCCTTCCACGGTGGGGGCAGGGGGGCCTTCGTCAGCCCCGGTTCTTCTGGATGTAGCTCATCGCGTCGCCGACGGTCTTGATGTTGCCGAGCTCGTCGTCGGGGATGGCGACGCCGAACTTGTCCTCGACCGCGGTGGCGATCTCGACCATCGACAGGGAGTCGACGTCGAGGTCCTCCGTGAACGACTTCTCCGGGGTGGCGTCGGCCGGCGCGACCCCGGCGACCTCCTCCAGGATCTCGGCCAGACCGGTCTGGATGTCCTCGCTCACGCGAAGGTCCTCTCTCTCGGGTGGGGCGGGGTGTCCCGCCGTCGGGCCCCTGTGGCCCGAGGGTCTGTGGGTGCCCGTCAGGGCAGGCGGAACACCTGACCGGCGAAGGTGAGCCCGGCGCCGTAGCCGAGCACCAGGGTCAGGTCACCGCTCTTCGCCTCGCCCGACTCCAGCAGTGCGGTCAGCGCCAGGGGGATGGACGCCGCGGAGGTGTTGCCGGACTGGACGATGTCCCGGGCGACGACGGTGCGCTCGCCGAACCCGAGCCGCTTGGTCATCGACTCGATGATGCGCAGGTTGGCCTGGTGCGGGGCGAACACGTCGATGTCCTTGGCCCCGACGCCGGCGGTCTCCATCGCCTCGACCAGCGTCTCGGTGAGACGGGTGGTGGCCCACCGGTACACGGCCTGCCCGGCCATGGTCATCGTGGAGCTGCCCGCGGCGATCTCGATGGCGTTGTGCTGGTCGCCGTCGCTGCCCCAGACGACCGGGCCGATCGCCGGCTCGTCGGAGGGACCGACCACCGCGGCGCCGGCGCCGTCGGCGAAGATCACCGCGGTCGAGCGGTCGGTGAGGTCGGTGACGTCGGTCAGCCGCTCCGCCCCGACGACGAGCGCGTGCCGCGCCGACCCGGTGCGGATCGCGTCGGAGGCCACCCCGAGGGCGTAGCAGAACCCGGCGCACCCGGCGTTGAGGTCGAACGACCCCGGCCGCGGGATGCCCAGGCGGTAGGCGACCTGCGGGCCGATGCCCGGGATCGGCGCCCGGAGGCTCGCGCTGGCGACGATGACCAGGTCGACCTCGTCGGGGGCCAGCCCGCTGGCGGCCAGCGCCTTGCCGCCGGCGGCGACGGCCATCTCGACGAGCGTCTCGTCCTCGGACGCCCAGCGTCGCTCGGCGATGCCGACGCGGGTCCGGATCCACTCGTCGTTGGTCTCCATGACCCCGGCGAGCTCGTCGTTGGTCACCCGCCGACGCGGCCGGTAGGCGCCCAGGCCCAGCAGCCGCGCGCCGGGCACGCCCTCCCGCAGCTTGATCGTGGTGGTCACGAAACCTCCTCGCTGGCGGTCGTCGGTGTCGCGACCGACGGCGCTCCGCTCATCGGTGACCTCGCGAGCTCGGTCACTGCGACACCTCCGGGTAGAGCCGGGCGATCGGGTCCCCTGCGTCGACCAGGTCGCCGTCGTGCACGAGCCACTCGGCGAGTACCCCGTCGTACCCGGCTGAGACGTTCACGTCCTCGCGGCGGCTGCGGATCCGGCCCAGCGGGGTGCCGGCGGGCAGCCGCGTGCCCTCCGCGACGTCGGCCGGGCTCACCGTGCCCCGCACCGGGGAGACGACGACCCGCCAGTCGGGCTGGTGCACGGCCTCGGTCCGGCCCCGCTCGGCCTCGATGAGCTCGCGCGCGCGGTCGAGGTCGGCCGGGCCGCCGATCGCCAGGACCTCGATGTCCGAGCCCTTCCACTCCCGCTTGGCCAGTCCTGCGAGCGCGCCGGCCGGCGGCAGCTCGATCGCGGCGGTCACGCCGAGGTCCCGCAGCGTGGCCAGGCAGGCGTCGAACCGCACCGGGCTGGTGACCTGGCTGACCAGCCGGGACAGCGCCTCGGCCCCCGAGGTCACCGCGGCGCCGTCGGCATTGGACAGCAGCAGCCGGCTGGGGTCGGTCGGCTGCAGCCCGCCGACCAGGCCCTCGAGCTCCGCGCGGGCCGGGGCCATGTACCGGGTGTGGAAGGCGCCGGCGACCGACAGCGGCACGACCCGCGCCTTGGCCGGCGGGTTCGCCTTGAGGGCGGCGAGCCCGTCGAGCGGGCCGGCCGCGACGACCTGCCCGCCGCCGTTCACGTTGGCCGGCACCAGCCCGTGCTGCTCCAGCGCCGCGGCGAGCTCGTCGGGGTCCCCGCCGAGGACGGCGGACATCCCCGTGGGCGTCTGCGCGCAGGCGGCGGCCATCGCCCGGCCGCGGACGGCGGTCAGCGCGATCGCCGCCTCGACGCTGAGCACCCCGGCCAGCGCCGCGGCGGTCAGCTCGCCGACGCTGTGGCCGGTGATGACGACGTCCCGGCCGGCCTGCGGCGTGTGGGCGACCGGTCCGGGCAGGCCACCCAGCTCGCGGGCGATGAACAGGCTCATCGCCACCACGAGCGGCTGGGTCACCGCGGTGTCCTTGATCGCCTCCGCGTCGCCGGCCGTGCCCAGCGAGAGGAGGTCGGCGTCGGCGATGGCGCCGGCCCAGCGGAAGAAGGACTCGGCGCCGGGGAGCTCCAGCCAGTCGGTGAGCATCCCGGGCTTCTGCGCCCCCTGTCCGGGGGCGAGGACGGCCAGCACGTCCCTCACCGTTGCAGACGGCGCCGGGTGACGCGGTGGTGAACGGCACGAAACCACAGGGCTGCTCTTTGGAGGGTTCCTACAACGGAAGCGGGATCCCGGGCGCGTTCTCCGAGAGTCGGTGGTGGGAACCACACTGAACCGGACGGCTCAGTGCCAGAGGGAACGGTCCTCGTCCAGGGCAGCGAGGGCGAGCGCGACCTGCAGGGTCCAGCTCCCGCGGGGGTCGGTGGCCGACATCCCGGTGAGCTCGGTGGCCCGCTTGAGCCGGTAGCGCACCGTGTTCGGGTGGACGAACAGGGCGCGGGCGCTGGCCTCCAGGTTGCCCCCGCTGGCCAGCACCGCCCGGACCGTCTCCAGCACCTCGCCACCGGCGGTCTGCAGGGGGAGCGCGACCCGCTCCCGCAGGGTGGCCCGCGCGGTCGGGTCGCCGTCCAGGGCGCGTTCGGGCAGCAGCGCGTCGGCCGGCACCGGGCGGGGGGCGGCGGGCCAGGCGCGGGCAGCGCGCAGGCCGGCGAGCGCGGCGGCCGCGGAGTCCCCGGCGTGGCTGAGGGAGTCGACGACCGGGCCGCTGACCACCGGGCCGGGGCCGAACTCGTCGCTGACCCGGTCGGCGACCGCCTCCAGGTCCTCGGTCCCGCCGAGGACGACGACCAACTGGTCGGCGTGCACCCCGACGAGGACCTCGCTGCGCATCTGCCGTGCGGCCCGGCGCGCGGCGGCGTGCGCGTCGCCGTCGGGCGGCGCGGCACCGACCACCACGGTGACCGGGCTCATCGCCGCCCAGCCCAGGGCCGAGGCCCGCCCGGAGAGCTCCTCGGTGCGCTCGCCGCGGACCAGCGCGTCGACGACCAGCGCCTCCAGTCGCGCGTCCCAGGCGCCGCGGCTCTCGGCGAAGGTCGCGTAGACGTGCGCCGTCGCGAAGGCCACCTCGCGGCTGAACTGCAGCACGGCCAGGCGCAGCGCGTCGCCGTCCCCCGGCTCGGCCACGGACTCCACGAAGTCGTCCATCACCTCCACGGTCACCCTGATCAGGTCGACCGTGTGCTTGAGCGGGACGACGCGGGCCAGCTCGCGGGGCGCGGCGCCGAACACCTCGCCGGTCAGCCGGGGCGGCCGGGTCGGGTTCCGGCACCACTCGACGAGCGAGGCGATGCCGGCCTGGGCCACGAGCATCACCCAGGAACGCTGGTCGGCCGGCATGGTCCGGAACCAGGAGAGGTCCTCGTCCATGCGGGCGACCGCGCGGGTGGCCAGCGAGCCGGAGGCGCGCTCCAGCCGCCGCAGCGTCGCTGCGGAGGGTGGGCGGTGGTCTCCCCGGTCGGGCACCACCCCACCTTGTCACGGATCCCCGGCACCCCGGCCGGGCCCGGATGGGCCCCGCACCCGCCGGTCGGGGACAGTGGGGACGTGGCGGTGCTCGGCGCGGACAGGGCGCGGACCACCCGCCGTCGGGCGCTGACCGCGGCGGGCGGCTGCCTCGGCGTGCTCGGGGCGCTCGGTGCCGGGGTGCTCGTCGGCTTCGCGCCGCAGGTCCGGCTGGACGCGGCGGTCAGCTCCGACCTGTACGCCGGCGACGACCGCTCGGCCGCCACGGACCTGCTGCTCGAGGTGCTCACCACGCCCGGCGTGGTCTGGTTCCGCGTGCTGGTGTCCCTCCCCGTGCTGTTCTGGCTGGGGACCCGCCGGGCCTGGTGGACGGCGGCGTTCGTGGTCGCCGCGAACGTGACCGTCAGCCCGGTCACCGTCCTGCTCAAGGAGCTGGTCGGCCGGGTGCGCCCGGCGTTCGAGAACGGCGGGCTCCACTACGGCGGGCTGAGCTTCCCCAGCGGGCACTCCTCGGGCATCGCCACGCTGGTGACGGTCGCCCTGGTGCTGGCCTGGCCGTGGCTGTCGTCCCGTGCCCGGTGGTGGGCGGTGGCCGGTGGGGTCGCCCTCGCCGTCCTGGTGGGGCTGACCCGCATGTGGCTCGGGGTGCACTTCCTCTCCGACGTCGTCGGCGGCTGGGCGCTGGGGGTGGCCTGGGCCCTCGCGCTGGCGGTGGCCTTCGGCGCGCTCCCCGGCGGCCGCGCCGCCCTACCTGCCCGGGAGGCGACATGAGCCTGGAGTCGCAGGTCCTGCTGGAGCCGGACGACGGCTCGCTGGGTCCGCTGCTGCGGATGGCGCACGACCGGCTGGCTCCCGGTACGGGCTACGGCCGGCACCCGCACCGGGCGGTCGACGTCGTGGCCGTGGTGCTCGAGGGCTCCCTGCGCCACGGCTGGGGGGACGGTGCGCGGATGGTGGCCGGGGACGTGGCGGTGCTGCGGGCCGGCACCGGGCTGGAGCACGACGAGGTCGCCGGGGACGCCGGGGCGCGGGTGCTGCAGACCCACCTGCGCAGCGCGGGCCCGGGGGCCGGCGCCACCCACGAGGTCCACCGCACCGCGGACGGCTGGGTGGACCTCCGTCGTCCCGACGTCCGGCTCTGGGTCGAGGTGGTGGACGCCGGGACCTCGACGACCGTGCCGCCCGGCCTGCTCGTCCTGGCCGGCCCCGACGGCACCCGGGTCGAGTGGCAGGACGGCGGGCCGGTGGCCGGGCCGGTGACGGCGCTGGTGTGGGACCTGGACACGACCCGCCCGGCCTGGGCTCGGGACTGAGGCACCGGGGCGCGGCACCGGCGCCCCGTGGGACAGAGTGGGGGGCATGCCGACCTCCGCACCCGACTTGTTGGCCGCGGCCCGTGCCGACGCCGACCGCACCGTCGACCTGCGCCGCCGGCTGCACCGCCGGCCCGAGATCGGCCTGCACCTGCCGCACACGCAGGCGACCGTCCTCGAGGAGCTCGCGGACCTGCCCGTGGAGGTGACGGTCGGGACGTCGACGACCTCCGCGGTCGGCGTCCTGCGCGGGGCCCGCCCGGGGCCGTCGTACCTGCTGCGGGCCGACATGGACGCCCTCCCCGTCCACGAGGACACCGGCCTGCCCTTCGCCTCCGAGGTGCCCGGGGCGATGCACGCCTGCGGCCACGACCTCCACGTCGCGATGCTGGTGGGTGCCGCCCGGCTGCTGGCCGAGCGGCGCGAGGAGCTGGCCGGACAGGTCGTGCTGATGCTGCAGCCGGGGGAGGAGGGCTTCCACGGCGCCCGGTACATGCTCGACGAGGGGCTGCTCGACGTCGTCCCCGAGGCCCCGGTCTCCGGCGCGTTCGCGATGCACGTGTTCGCCACCCAGCCCAGCGGCGTGGTCAGCGTGCGGCCGGGGCCGATGATGGCCGCCGCCGACCACTGGATGGTGACCGTCTGCGGTCGAGGGGGCCACGCGTCCATGCCGCACGCCGCGGCCGACCCGGTGCCGGTCGCGGCCGAGATCGTGCTGGCGCTGCAGGCGACGGTGACCCGGCGGGCGCCCGTCTTCGACCCGGCGGTGCTGACCGTCGCCCACCTGTCGGCCGGGTCGACCGACAACGTCATCCCCGACACCGCGTTCCTGGAGGGGACCATCCGCACGCTGTCGGACGAGCGCCGGGCCGACATGGTGGCGTCGGTGCGCCGGGTGGCCGAGCACGTGGCCGCGGCGCACGAGATGACCGTGGAGTTCGAGCACCGGCGGGGCTACCCGGTGACGGTCAACGACGCCGCGGTGGCCGACCGGGTGCGGACGACGGCGGCGACCCTGCTCGGCAGCGAGCGCAGCGTGGCCGCCCGGGAGCCCCTGATGGGCGCGGAGGACTTCTCCTACGTGCTGGAGCGGGTGCCCGGCGCGATGGCCTTCCTCGGCGCCTGCCCGCCGGGGCAGGACCCGGCCTCGGTGGCCGGCAACCACTCCAACCTCGTCGTCTTCGACGAGGACGTGCTGCCCGACGGCGCCGCGCTCTACGCCGCGATGGCCCTGGAGGCGCTCGCCCGCTAGCCGGGACGAAGGTCCGCGGGGGTGACGGACCCCTTCCGCACGCGGGTCCGGGGGAGCACCCTGGGTGACGGCTGCTCCGATCGTTCTCGTATCTCGGCAGGTGCGCATGGTCGCCGCCCTGGGCCCGCACGAGTCGGTGAACGAGTGCGCCGACCTCGAGATCGGCCTCCACCGTCGCGATGCGGTCTCCTGCACCGTCGAGCTGCGCTTCTCGCTCCCGCGCACCGACGGCGAGGTGCAGCTGACCGCTCCCGGGCCGCTGCTGGCCGACATCGACCCACGCGCCCTCGACGCCGTGGACGACGACGAGGAGTACGGCCGCGCGCTCGGCTGCGGGCTGTTCGGCCACGGGGTCGGGGCGGCGTTCCAGAAGGCGGTTGCGGCGGCGCAGACCCAGGACGTGCCCCTCCGCGTGCGCCTGGTCATGGGGAGCGGTGCCGCCGCGCTGCACGGGCTGCGGTGGGAGACGCTGCGCGACCCGCTCGACGGCTCGACGCTGCTGACCAACGAGAACGTGCTCTTCTCGCGGTACCTCAGCAGCCAGGACTGGCGCCCCGTGGGTGTCCGGGCCAGGGACCAACTCACCGCCCTCGCGGTGGTCGCCGGGCCGGACGACCTCGACAGCTTCGACGTGGGGCGACCCCTGGCACCGGTGCGCATCGAGGAGGAGCTCGCCCGCGTGCGCGAGGGGCTCGCCTCGCTCCGGCTGACGACCCTGCCGGGAGCCGCCGCGCCGACTCTCGGGAACCTGCTCGACCAGGTGCGGCGCGGGCTCGACGTCCTGTACCTGGTCTGTCACGGCTACGTCGCCAACGACGAGCCGGTGCTCCTGCTCGTCGACGAGGAGGGCCACGCCGCCCCCGTCCTCGGCAGCGACCTCATCAGCCAGCTGCGGGACCTCTCCCGGCTGCCGCGGCTGGTCTTCCTCGCCTCCTGCCAGAGCGCCGGCGCAGGCGCCGACCGGAGGAGCGAGGACGCCGGGGTGCTGGCTGCGCTGGGGCCCCGGCTGGCCGAGGTCGGCGTCCCCGCGGTGGTGGCGATGCAGGGGAACGTCACCATGACCACAGCTGCCGCCTTCACCCGCGCCTTCTTCCGGAGCCTCGACGCTGACGGGCTGGTGGACCGCGCGACGGCCGTGGGACGGGCGGCCGTGCGGGACCGGCCCGACTGGTGGGCTCCAGCGCTGTTCATGCGGCTGAAGAGCGGGCGGCTGTGGTACGAGCCCGGGGTCGCCCCCGGCGGGGAGCCCTTCGACAAGTGGCCGTCGCTGATCAGGTCTCTGAGCAGTGGGATGTGCACCCCGATCATCGGTCCGGGGATCAGCGACGCGCTCCTGGGCACCCGGCAGGAGATCGCCGCGGACTGGGCCCGGAGCTACGGCTTCCCCATGGCACCGCACTACCGGGAGAGCCTCCCGCAGGTCTCGCAGTACCTGTCGATCCACCAGGACAGACCGTTCCTGCGCTCCGAGCTCGAGCGCTATCTGCGCCGCACGCTCATGGAGCGGTACCGCGAGGACCTCCCTGCGGACCTGCTCCGGGCGCACACCTCGCTCGAGGACCTCATCGCGGGCGCGTGGCAGGCGCGGCACCGGCGTGAGGAGGTCGAGCCCTACTCCGTGCTGGCGCAGCTGCCGGTCCCGGTCTACATCACGACCCAGCCCTCCCGCCTGCTGTCCCGGGCCCTGACCGAGGCCGGGCGCGAGCCCGAGGTGCAGGTGTGCCGCTGGTACGGGGACGCCGAGTGGTGGGACTCGGAGCTCGACCGGGACCCGTCCTACCGGCCCTCGCCCGAGCGGCCGCTGGTGTACCACCTGCTCGGCGCCCTGGACCAGCCCGACTCCCTCGTGCTCACCGAGGACGACTACTTCGACTTCCTCATCGGGGTCACCCAGAACCAGGACCTCGTGCCCTCGCTGGTGCGCCGGCGGCTGGCGGACTCGGCGCTCATGTTCGTGGGGTTCCGCATCGACGAGTGGGACTTCCGGGTGCTGTACCGCAGCCTGATGAGTTCCGAGGGCAGCAACCGGCGCAAGGGCTACACGCACGTCGCCGTCCAGATCGACCCCGAGGAGGACGCGACCATCGACGCCGGTCGCGCGCGGAGCTACCTGGAGGACTACTTCCGGGACGCGCGCGTGTCGGTCTACTGGGGCACCACTGACCACTTCGTCCGCGAACTGCAGGCAGAGTGGGAGAGGCGGGCGACATGACCGCTCCGGCGCCACCGCGGGTGGGCGACCCCTATGTCGGCCCGGTCTCCTTCCGCGCCGGTGACCCGCTCTACGGGCGGGACGGGGAGACGCAGGACCTGCTCGACCTGCTGATCGCGGAGCGCATCGTCCTGCTGTACTCCCCGTCGGGCGCGGGGAAGACCTCCCTGATCGAGGCGGCGCTGGTGCCGGCCCTCCGCGAGGCCGGGTTCGAGGTGCTGCCGACCATCCGGGTCACCCACGCGCTGGAGCCGGAGCCCGGGGGACCCACGCCGCGCAACCGTTACGTGATGAGCGTCCTGCTCTCCCTCGAGGAGGGGGTGCCCCCGGAGAGGCAACGCCCGGTGGCCGAGCTGGCCACCCTGACGCTGCACGAGTACGTCGCGGCCAACGCCGACCGGGACGGTCGGCCGGGCAACGAGGTCCTCGTCTTCGACCAGTTCGAGGAGGCGCTCACCGCCGACCCCACCGATGAGGAGGCCAAGCACCAGTTCTTCCGTGAGCTGGGGCAGCTGCTGCGCGATCGCGACCACTGGGCGCTGTTCTCCATGCGTGAGGACTTCCTCGCCGCACTGGACCCGTACCTGCGGTACCTGCCGACGCGGTTCAGGAGCACGTTCCGGCTCGACCTCCTGTCGGTGTCCGAGGCGCTCGAGGCGATCCGTCTCCCGGCCCAGCGGATGGGGGTGGTGTTCACGGAGGACGCCGCCCAGCAGTTGGTCGACGACCTGCGGACCGTCCGGGTGCAACGACCGGGTGGGGTGACCGAGGTGCTCGGCTCCTACGTCGAGCCGGTGCAGCTGCAGGTGGCGTGCCACCTGCTCTGGTCGACGCTGCCCCCGGACGCCACGGAGATCACCCGTGCCGACGTCGAGGCGCTGGGGCGGGTGGACCAGGCGCTTGCCGACTACTACGCCGAGCGGGTCCGCACCGCCGCGGACCGGACCGGTGTCCTGGAGCGCGTCATCCGGGAGTGGTTCGAGGAGGACCTGATCACCCCGCAGGGCCTGCGCAGCCAGGTCCTGCAGGGCCCCGAGCCCTCGACGGACGCGGGGCACCACCTGCTGGCGGAGCTCCTCGATGCCCACCTCGTCCGTGCGGAGACGCGGCGTCAGGCCACGTGGTACGAGCTGGCGCACGACCGGTTGATCGAGCCCGTGCGGCGGGACAACGCCGCCTGGCGTGCCCAGCACCTGTCCTCCTTCGAGCGCGCAGCCGTGCTCTGGGAGGAGGAGGGCAAGCCGGACCGTCTGCTCCTGCTCGGCGCGGACCTCGCAGCGGCGGAGCAGGAGGAAGCAGTCCGGACGGGCGCACTCACGGCCCGCCAACAGGAGTTCCTCCAAGCGTCCCGGCGGGCCGACGAGCAGGCACGTCGGGACATGGAGAGCGCCGCTGCGCTGCGACGCTCCGCGCGCAGGCTCAAGGTCGCCGTCGCCCTGGTCACCCTGCTGGCCATCGCAGCGGTCGTCCTCTACGTCGAGTCCGTGGCCGCGAGAGATCGCGCCGAGGACGAAGAGGCGCAGAGCGCGCTGCTGTACGAAGCCCAACGCGACCTCGCATCAGACCATCCTCGGGCTGTCGCGCTGGCGGCCTCGGTCGCAGAGAGCAACCTGCCCGAGGGCCTGAACGTGCAGACCCGCGATCTCCTCTACCTCGCCGCGGAGTCGCCGGTGTCGCTGGTCCTCCGTGGACAGCGAGGCCCGGTCAGGGCTGCGGCCTTCTCCGAGGACGAGCGCGTCCTCGTCGCCGCGGACGGGGAGAGCATCCAGCTGTGGGACCGGCGGACTGGTGAGCCTTCCGAGCGTCTGGAGTTGGAGGACGGCGACGTCGTCAACTCGGTGGACGTCAGCCAGGATGCGGGCACGGTCGTGGCCGGACTGGCGGACGGGACCCTCCTGGTGTGGGAGGTCGGGACCGACGAACCGCGACGTTGGCCCGACGGCACGAGCACGGTGTGGTCGGTCGACCTCTCACCGGACGGGACCCGGATCGCGTCCGTGGGACAGAGCGACCAGGTGCGGCTCTGGGACCTCGACGGTCGCCAGCACATGCAGCTGGCTATCCCAGGGGCACTCGAGGCCTACTACGCGGCCTACAGCCCCGACGGTCGCTCGTTGGCCACGTCCAGCGACGTGCCCGAGGTGATCTTGTGGGACGCCGCGACGGGTGCGCAGACCGGACGGCTCTCCCTCCCGGAGGGACAGGGCGCATGGGCGGTGGCCTTCGGCCTGGACACCGGCACCCTGGCGACCATGACACCCGGGGCCGTGACGGTCTGGGACGTGTCCACCGGCACGCCGCTCCACCCCCCGCTCGACGCCGCCGAGTCCGTCTACCAGAACGTGAGCGCGGACCTCTCGCAGGCCCTGCTCGTAGACCCCTACGGCGGTGTCACGGTGTACGACATGGCCACCGGGGGCGCCGTGGCCAGTGCGTCCTCACCCGGCGCGTCGCTCTGCTGCGCGGGCTTCGACGTCGACGTGGACAGGGTCCTCGTCCTACCGGAGAGCGGCAGCCCGGTTCTCTGGGACCTGGAGCCCACGTACGGCTACGAGTCCGCGGCGGCTGCGGCGGTCGCGGGAGACAGCGTGTTCACGGCGTGGACCGATGGCGTCCTGCGGCACCGGGACGGCCAGGACGCCGAGGATGCGGGGCGCGTCGTCCCCGGGGTCGATGCGAACGACGTCGCGCAGCTGACCGCCGACGCCAGCGGCGACCGGGTGGTGGCGGTCACCGGAACGGGCGAGATTCGCGGGTGGGAGACGACGACAGGCGCCGAGGTCACCTGGCCGCAGCCGGTCAATGCCACCTTCTCGGATGCCGACCTCACCGCCGACGGCAGAGTGCTCGTCACGGGCGACACCCGAGGACGGGTCGTCGTGTGGGACGCCGCCACGGGACAGGAACTCGACGAGGTCGTCGCGGCACAGAGCTACGGCGTCGATCTGGTCGAGGTGTCCCCGGACGCCTCCTGGGCGCTCACCACGACGGGTTCCCTCGTCCAGGCGACCGAGGCGGACGCGGCCGTCCCGGGCCCCGGACCGGACGCGCGGCTGGTCTCCCTGACCAACGGAGGAGCGGACGTCTCGCTGTGGCTCCCCGAGTCTGCGGCCGGGACGACGACGGCACCGGACGTGATCACAGCCGCGGCCTTCAGCCCGGACCGGACGTTGGTGTTCACGGGGTCGTCGGAGGGCCGGGTCACTGCCTTCGACGTCGCCACCGGTGACGTCCGGTGGACCGAGGACGAAGGCCTGGAGGGATCGGTCATCGACATGACCGTGACCGGTGACGGGGTGCTCGCGACGAGCACGAGCCGCGCAGTGCTCCTCGACGCCGCAGGTGGAGGACCCCTGCGAGAGATCCCGTCCGAGTCCTACCTCCTGACGTCGGTGCTCATCTCCGGCGGGGACCAGATCGCCCTGGTGGCCTCCGACGGTGTGCGCACCCTCCCCATGCGGGACCGGGATCTCGTCGACCTGGTGGGCTCCAAGGTCGCCCACGAGCTCACCGACGAGGAGTGCGAGTCCTACCGCCTGGATGCCGGCTGCTGATCTGCCGGTCGCCCGCGGGGGGCGGCGCTCGCGAGGGCGGCCTGCCAGACCGCGTGGGCGACGGGCCCTCTGGTGATGTCGCTGTGCGCGCCCATGACCCCGGAGCCGTCCCGGATGACATCGTCCGCGCGCAGGTCGTGCACGACCCCGGGCTGGAGGTCGTACGGCTGGTCGACCGGTCGCAGGTCGTCGTCCACGACCCGGATGCCCGGCCCGCGCACACCGAACGTCCCGATGGCGCCGTAGGTGGGCAGCCGGTCGGGCGCGAAGTCGACCTGGCCGCGCGCGCCCGCCCCGATCGGGTAGAAGGAGCGAACCGCGCGGTCGTGCACCGAGGTGGTGACCACCACGGGGCCCGTGACGAGCCCGTCGATGAGGACGCGGTGGAAGTAGCCGGCGCGCCCCGGCGAGGCGGGGATGGCCGAGCAGAAGGACCACAGCGACATCGCTCCCTGCACGAGCGCCAGCGAGGCGACCGGGCGGCGTCCTGCCGGACCGCGGCCGGCCACGGCCGAGGAGACGACGATGCAGCCGAAGCTGTGGCCCATCAGGTGGAAGCGCGCCTCCGGCGCCGCCTCCTGCAGGTCCGTCAGCAGGCTGGCCACACCGCTCGCGCCGACGTCGCGGGCGCGGCGCTTCATGTGCCAGAAGGTGAGCACCCGCAGGGGGGCCAGCAGACCGCCGAGTGACGTGCTGCCGTAGGAGGCCAGCTCCTCCATCAGGCAGGCCTGGTAGACGGCCTCCGGATCGAAGGGGGCGCGGTCGTGGCCGGGGGAGGCCCCCGCGCCCTCGGCACCGAGGTGCAGGGCGGCATCCAGGCGCTCGTAGGCCTCGCGCACCGGCGCCGGGAGCGTCGCCGGTACCGGGTCGTCCAGTGCCGAGTCCACGATGGTGCGCACCGACTCCCGCGCCGCGGGGGTGTCGACGAGGGCGGCCGCCGCGGAGTCGACCAGCTGGGCCGCTCCGTCGTCCGGCTCGCCGGTGCCTCCCGTGGAGAGCCCGAAGGACGCCGAGCCGAGGTCCTCGTCCCCCCATGCCCGGCTCGGCCAGTGGACCCCGACGACGACGGGACGGAAGCCACCGGGACGAGCCTCGGCCGCCTCCCGGTCCGCCGGGCACCCCGCCATGGCCGCGACCCAGGCGTCGTACTGGCGG
The DNA here is from genome assembly GCF_054050095.1 of Geodermatophilus sp. SYSU D01105. Taxonomy (NCBI): domain Bacteria; kingdom Bacillati; phylum Actinomycetota; class Actinomycetes; order Geodermatophilales; family Geodermatophilaceae; genus Geodermatophilus; species Geodermatophilus sp. SYSU D01105. The sequence goes on along the minus strand of NZ_JBJGYR010000018.1, from coordinate 6,973 downwards.
CGGGCAGCGGGCACGTCGCCGTTCCACCCGTGGCTGAGGAGGAAGACGTCCGTCGGCGCCTCTCGGGCCAGCAGCGCGGCGAGGTGCCGGCTGGGGAGACCGGTTGCGCCGGCCCGTTCCCTGCCGGCGGCGTCGAACGCCACCAGGTGGTAGCGGCCCGCGCCACCTGGCACCGACTCTGCTCCCATGGGTCCCCCTCGGGTCAGCCCGTGCCCTGACCCGCGCCACCGCGCGGTGCCACGCGGACCGCCGGGTCACCGAGCACCACGTAGGCGCGGGCGTCGTGCGTGGCCGTCCACAGGCCGACCAGGGAGGCATCGTCGATGCGCTTGCCGTACCGACGGAGGTCGTCCAGGCGGCGGGTGAGTTCGGTGGCGATCTCCGCGTACCGGGAGGTCAGGCTCTCCATCGCCCACCCCAGTCTCGCGCCGTCCATCAGGGCCAGCAGGGTGCTCTGGAACGGCGTCACCTGTGCGGCCAGTCCCTTCCACAGGAAGGAGCAGCTCCAGGCTCGGTCCACGTGCCCCACGAAGGCCAGGGCCCCACCCGCGGGCGCGCCGAGCAGACGCTGCGGGAGACGAGCGGTGAACCCGGCGGCGGCCAGCTCCACCGCACCGTCCGGAGCCCCCGGGTACTCCGACAGCTGCGGGGTGCCCGCGCCGAAACAGGCGAAGGAGAACACCACACCCGGCCTGACCGCCGTACCCGTGGAGAGGTGGTGTCCGGCCAGGTAGTGCTCCTCGTCGACCGGACCGCGACCGGAGAGGGGACCTGGCCAGTCCTGGCAGAGCAGCGCTCCGGCCAGGTCACGGTGTGCCGTCCCCCCTCCCATGCCGTGGCTGGCGGTGAAGAGCAGGTCCGGGGCCTCCGGGCCGGTGAGGAGGTCCTCCAAGCGGGCACGGGTGGCACCGGCCCCGACGTCGGCGCCGACCTGCCAGGCGGGCGCTGTCTCGCGCAGTTCCGTGTGCAGCGGTTCCACGAGCCTCGAGGCGCTCAGCGCCGTGGGGACGTCCCCCGGGTGCCGCGTCGCGAAGAGGTGCAGCCGGCGTGCCGAGGCGCCGGCGCCGGCCGCGGCGTCCTGCCTCCGCTCGGCCGCCACGACCGTCGTCGCGTACGCCGCGCAGGCCCCGGGGTCGGCCAGGTCGAGGCGTCCGACGGCGTGCGGGACGCCCAGCTGGTACTGCACGTCGAACGGCACCTGGGTCGGGGACCCCAGGAGCAGGAGGTAGTACGGGAGCTTCCGGGGGTCCACCACCGACGGGCCCATCCCGTGGCGGGACAGGAAGTCCTCCTTGTCCTCACCGGGACGTAGTTCGAGGCGCCGGAACAGGTCACCGGCCTGTTCCTCGCGCAGTCGCAGGAGGGGCCCGAGAGCCTCGAGCACCGTGGGGTCGAGGTCCGGCGGGACCACCACGCCCCAGCCGACCGAGGCCAGGTCCTGGGGGTCCCGCCCGTAGACCACCCCGAGGTGGTCCTCGTCGGACTGCCGGCGCCGGCGCAGGTCCCGCATCCCCGGCGGCTGGCTGCGGTCACCGCGGAGCGCGTCGGCGACCTCTGCCAGTCCCAGCTCCGGCGTGAGGTACCCGCCCGTCTCGACGTCGATCCCGTTGAGCACGAGCAGGGGGTCCTCGACCAGCGCCTCGGTCATGCGCACCGCCTCAGGACGGGACGGTAGACCGGGCCGTCACCCCCAGCAACGTCCCCGGGCTCCGACCAGGGCGACCACGTCGGCGGCGCAGCCCCAGGAGAGCGTGACCCCGGCACCGCCGTGGCCGTAGCAGGTCACCACCGGCCGGCCCCCGACCTCGAGGCGCTCCAGCCGCACGGTGGGGCGGCCCGGCCGCAGCCCCACGGCCCGGGAGAGCACCGGGGCGTCGGCGAGCGCGGGGACCAGCGCCCGGGCCCGGGCCAGGATCGCGGCCTCGACGTCGGGGTCCGGCTCGGTGCCCGTGGCGCCGTCGACGGCGGTGCCGCCGCAGACGACGTCCGAGCCGCGCGGGACCACGTAGGTGAGGCCGGCGGGGTTCTGCTCGTCCAGCACCCAGCCGGGCAGCCCCGGGTCGGCCAGCCGGACCACCTGCCCCTGCACCGGCGTCAGGGTGGCGTCGTCCACCAGCGGTCCCGACGCCAGGCCGGCGGCCAGGACGACGACCTCGCCGGGGACGTCGGCCAGCCGCTCCACCCGGCCGGGGACGACGTCCACCCCGGCCGCGCGGCAGGCGCCGGCCAGCCACGGCAGGTAGCGGCCCATGTCGGCCACCGGCAGGGTGCAGCGGGTGCCGCCCGGCGTGCCGGTCGGGAGCTCGTCCGGGGCGGCCGGCCGGTGCCCGGGCACGCCCGGCGCCCACCACAGGTCCGGCTCCGGCGTGCGGTGCACGACCGTCCCCGGTCGCAGCACGACACCGGTGGCCGGGTCGTCGGCGAGCCGCGTGAAGGCCGCCAGCGACCCCGCGCCCCAGCGCAGCACGGCGTCGGCCGGCGCCGCCCGGTAGGGGAACCACAGCGCGGCCGCGACCGCCGAGGTGGTCGCCGCGGGCGGGTCGGCGGTGTGCACCCGCACGCGGCAGCCGGCCCGGGCCAGCTCGAGGGCACAGGTCAGCCCCACCACCCCGCCGCCGACGACGGCCACCTCCCGGTGGCCGCCGCCGGCGGTCGGCAGGGCGGTGGCCCCCTTGCGGGGTCCCGCCGCGAGCTCGCGAGTGGCGGGGGGCAAGGGGGCCCTCTCTCAGGTGGCCGGGCTCGGGTCCGACCGCTCCTCCTCCGGCGCGGCCTGCACGTCGCGCACCTGGTACTTCTCCACCGCCTGCCGGACGACGTCGCGGTCCACCTCGCCGCGCTTGGCCAGCTCGCCGAGGGTGCGGACGACGATCGACTCGGCGTCGACGTGGAAGTGCCGCCGGAGCGCCGGGCGGGTGTCGGACAGGCCGAACCCGTCGGTGCCCAGGGTCGCCATCCCGCCGGGCACGTACGGCGCGATGAGGTCGGGGACCGCTCGCATCCAGTCCGACACCGCCACGACCGGCCCGGCGGCGTCCTGGAGTCGCTGCGTGACGTACGGGACCTGCGGCTCCTCCTCCGGGTGGAGCAGGTTGTGCTCGTCGGCCTCGTCGGCCTGCCGGCGCAGCTCCGTCCACGAGGTCACCGACCACACGTCGGCCGAGACGCCCCAGTCGTCCGCCAGCAGCTCCTGCGCCCGCAGCGCCCACGGCACCGCGACGCCGGAGGCGAGCACCTGCGCCTTGGGCCCGTCACCCTGCCCGGGTGCGTACAGGTACATGCCGGCCAGCAGGCCCTGCATGTCGAGCCCCTCCGGCTCGGCCGGCTGGTTGTACGGCTCGTTGTAGACCGTCAGGTAGTACATGACGTCGGGCGAACGGTGCCCGCCCAGCGGCGAGCCAGGGTCGTCGCCGTACATGCGCACCAGGGCGTCGCGGGTGATGTGGGCGACCTCGTAGGAGAACGCCGGGTCGTACGACACCACCCCGGGGTTGGTGTGGGCCAGCAGCAGCGAGTGCCCGTCCTCGTGCTGCAGGCCCTCGCCGTTGAGCGTGGTCCGGCCCGCGGTGGCGCCCAGGAGGAAGCCGCGGGTCATCTGGTCGGCCGCGGCCCAGAAGGCGTCGCCGGTCCGCTGGAACCCGAACATCGAGTAGAAGATGTAGATCGGGATCATCGGCTCGCCGTGCGTGGAGTACGACGTGCCGACGGCGGTGAACGACGCCGCGGAGCCGGCCTCGTTGATGCCCTCGTGCAGGATCTGGCCCTGCTGGGACTCCTTGTAGGCCAGCATCAGCTCGCGGTCGACCGAGGTGTAGCGCTGCCCGTGCGGCGAGTAGATCTTCTGCGTCGGGAACAGCGAGTCCATGCCGAAGGTGCGCGCCTCGTCGGGGATGACCGGCACGAACCGCGGGCCCAGCTCGGAGTCCTTGAGCAGCTCCTTGAGCAGGCGGACGAACGCCATCGTCGTCGCCACCTCCTGCTTGCCCGAGCCGCGGCGCAGGATGTCGAGGGCCTTGTCCTCCGGCGCCTTGAGGGTCTTGAACTCCGCCCGCCGCCGGGGGACCGCCCCGCCCAGCGCCCGGCGCCGCTCGAGCATGTACTGCATCTCGTCGGAGTTCGGGTCGGGCTTGTAGTAGGGCGGCAGCGTCTTGTCCAGCTGCTCGTCGGGGATCGGCAGGTAGAGCCGGTCGCGGAAGTTGGCGAGGTCCTCGGCGGTCAGCTTCTTCATCTGGTGGGTCGAGTTGCGGCCCTCGAAGTGGCTGCCCAGCGTCCACCCCTTGATGGTCTTCGCGAGGATGACCGTCGGCTGGCCCTTGTGCTCCACGGCGGCCTTGTAGGCGGCGTAGAGCTTGCGGTAGTCGTGCCCGCCGCGGGAGAGCGCCCAGATCTCCTTGTCGCTCATGTTCTCGACGAGCTTGCGGGTGCGCGGGTCACGGCCGAAGAAGTGCTCGCGCACGAAGGCGCCGTCCTCGGCCTTGTACGTCTGGTAGTCCCCGTCGGGGGTGACGTTCATGAGGTTGACCAGCGCGCCGTCGCGGTCGGCGGCCAGCAGCGGGTCCCACTCCCGGCCCCAGATGACCTTGATGACGTTCCAGCCGGCGCCGCGGAAGAACGACTCCAGCTCCTGGATGACCTTGCCGTTCCCGCGGACCGGGCCGTCGAGCCGCTGCAGGTTGCAGTTGATGACGAACGTGAGGTTGTCCAGCTCCTCGCGGGCGGCCAGGCCGATCGCGCCGAGGGACTCGGGCTCGTCCATCTCGCCGTCGCCGAGGAAGGCCCACACGTGCTGGTCGGAGGTGTCCTTGACGCCCCGCGAGTGCAGGTAGCGGTTGAACCGCGCCTGGTAGATGGCGTTGATCGGGCCCAGGCCCATGGAGACGGTCGGGAACTCCCAGAAGTCCGGCATGAGCCGCGGGTGCGGGTAGCTCGACAGTCCGCCTCCGGGGTGGCTGACCTCCTGGCGGAAGCCGTCCATCTGCTGCTCGGAGAGCCGGCCCTCGAGGAAGGCGCGGGCGTAGATGCCGGGGGAGGCGTGCCCCTGGAACCAGATCTGGTCGCCGCCGCCGGGGTGGTCCTTGCCGCGGAAGAAGTGGTTGAACCCGACCTCGTACAGCGACGCCGACGAGGCGTAGGACGAGATGTGGCCGCCGACGGCGATGCCCGGCCGCTGAGCGCGGTGGACCATGATCGCGGCGTTCCAGCGGATGTAGGCGCGGATGCGCCGTTCGACGTGCTCGTCGCCGGGGAACCACGGCTCGCGCTCGGGCGGGATGGTGTTGATGTAGTCGGTGCTGCGCAGGGAAGGGACGCCCACCTGCTGCTCACGGCTGCGTTCCAGCATCCGGAGCATGAGGTAGCGGGCCCGGCCGCGGCCGGCGTGGTCGACCACGGCGTCCAGCGACTCCAGCCACTCCTGGGTCTCGTCGGGGTCGATGTCGACCAGCTGGCTGGGGAGCCCGTTCGTGATGACCGCGCGGGCCTTGCCTGCATCGCGGGCGGGGTCGCCGTCCGACTGCTGCGGTGCGCTCATGTGCACATCGTCTCTCCTTCGTTCCCTCCACGTCACGCCAGCGCCCACATGTCGGGACGGCGGGTCGAGACGGCGCCGTCCTTCGAGCGCTTGCACCTGACCAGGCATGCCCTACGCTTCCGCCAACGCCGACCGGTGTCACCGGGCGGACGAGCGCCCCAGCACCAGGGGCACGGAGACCGGATCGGACGGAAGGGGTGACATGACCAGGCTGCGGGGACCACTCCCGCCGGTCGTGTCCGCCGCCCGTCGCCTCCCCGCGCGCGGCAGGTCTTCGACAGCACCCCACCGCCGGACCGTGCACGATCGTGCGCACCGGCTCCCCGCACCGGAACCGATGGAGGAACAGCAGGGATGAGCGTCGACTCGGGCAGCGCCAGCATGGCGGCCCGGCTGGGCATCAAGCCGGGCATGGTCGTGCAGGAGCTCGGCTGGGACGAGGACGCCGACGAGGACCTGCGGGACTCCATCGTCGAGGTGTCCGGCGGTGAGATGGTCGACGAGGACACCGACGAGGTGGCCGACGTCGTCCTGCTCTGGTGGCGCGAGGACGACGGCGACCTGTTCGACGCCCTCACCGACGCGCTGGCCTCCCTCGCCGACGACGGTGTGGTGTGGCTGCTGGTCCCCAAGTCCGGGCGGCCCGGCCACGTCGAGCCCAGCGACGTCACCGAGGTCGCGCCGACCGCCGGCCTGACGCAGACCAGCAGCGTCTCCGCGGCCAAGGACTGGTCGGGGATCCGCCTGGTCACCCCGAAGACGGCCCGCTCCCGCCGCTGAGGGACGGACCCCTCACCGCCGCCGGGGCCGGACCGCGGCGGGGCCCTGCGAGGGGGCCGTTCCAGCCCGTTCCCGCGTGCGGCACGATCGGGGCCATGAGCCTCTCCGTCGGTGACGTCGCGCCCGAGTTCAGCCTCCCCGACCAGGACAAGCAGGTCGTCTCCCTGGCCGACCTGCGGGGCACCCCCGTGCTGCTGGTCTTCTACCCCTTCGCCTTCTCCGGCATCTGCACCGGCGAGCTGTGCCAGCTGCGCGACGAGCTGGCCACCTACACCGACGCCGGCGTCCGGGTGCTGGCCATCAGCACCGACCCGGTGTTCAGCCTCAAGGCGTTCAAGGCCCAGGAGGGCTTCGACTTCCCCCTGCTGAGCGACTTCTGGCCGCACGGTGCGGTCGCGCAGGCCTACGGCGTCTTCAACGAGAAGGCCGGCATGGCCGTGCGCGGCACCTTCCTCGTGGACGCCGAGGGCCGGATCGCCTTCACCGAGGTCAACCAGCCCGGCGACGCCCGCGAGCAGGCCGGCTGGAAGGACGCCGTGGCGAAGCTGGCGGCATGACCCCTGGGGGCGGGGTGGCCGGCCTGCGCGACCGGGCCCTGATCCTCGTCTCCTTCGCCCTCGGGCTGCGCGCCTCGGACGTCTGCGGACTGGACGTGACCGACCTGGC